>NZ_JBEXEV010000022.1:0-108098 GCF_040606435.1 Micromonospora sp. NPDC005413 | reverse complement strand
GCCGCGCGGGCGGGCGTGCCGCCGTCCGCGCGTGGTCGCCGCGCGGGCGGGCGTGCCGCCGTCCGCGCGTGGTCGCCGCGCGGGCGGGCGTGCCGGCGTCCGTGCGTGGTCGCCGCGCGGGCGGGCGTGCCGGATGGGTGTGCGGGCGCGAGTCCGGACGGCCGACAACATCCCCGTTTCGCGTCTACGGCACCACTCGCGGCATGATCATGGAGCTGGGGCGGGCCGGAAAGCCTCGCCGGCAGCGGAACCCGAGAAGGAGGTGCCTGTGCCGGACGCGGACGAACTCGTCGCCAACGCGCTCGCGGCGGTGCGCGGCACCGACGTACGGCAAGCCGAACGGCAGCTGGACCAACTGATGGTCGGCACCGGCGCGGCGGATGGCACCACGGCGGTGGACGCGGCGCTGCTGCGCCGCCTGGTCCGCGGCCTGGGGCAGCTCTGGCGGCGCGGCTGGCAGCCGGTCGACCTGGACCGGATCACCACCCGGCGGCTCGACGCCCGCTCGGCCGGGTTGGTCCGCGACGCGATGGCCGCCCAGCGGCGCGAGCAGGCCGAGCCGGTGCCGGCCTGGTGGGACGAGCAGCTGCAGGAGTTGGCCGCCGAGGTGCGATGGGACGACGACCGGGGCGTGCTGGCGGCCTGGTCCGCTCGGGTGGGGCTAGACAGAGCCGATGCGCTCCGCGCGGCCGTGGACACCCTGGCGCTGGTGGAGAGCCTGCCGCCGATCGCGGTGCTGCGCCCGCCACCCGGGTCGAGCGGCGCGGCGACGGCCCGGTCGACCGGTACGGCCCGCAGCGGGTCGCCGATGCTGGACCGGGTACGGGCGCTGCTGGCCAAGGCCGAGTCGACGACCTTCCCGGCTGAGGCGGAGGCGCTGACGGGTAAGGCGCAGGAGCTGATCGCCCGGCACAGCATCGACGAGGCGCTGCTGGCTGCCGGGTCGGAGCGCGGCGACCTGCCCGGCGGGGTGCGCCTGAGCACCGACGCCCCGTACGCGGGCGCGAAGGCGCTGCTGGTGCAGGAGGTGGCGGCGGCGAATCGGTGCGAGGCGGTCTGGTCCGACGATCTCGGCTTCGCCACCGTGCTGGGTTGGCCGGCCGATCTGGTGGCGGTGGAGCTGCTCTACACGTCGCTGCTGGTCCAGGCCACCGCGGCGATGCTGCGGGGGCGCGCCGAGCGCCGGCCGGGGTCGGGACGGCGGACGAAGGTCTGGGACGAGTCCTTCCTCAACGCGTTCGCGCTGCGGATCGGCGAGCGGCTGCGCGCGGCCACCGAGGCGGCCACCGACGCGGCGGACCAGGCGGCGGCCGAGACGGCCGGGTCGGACCGCCTGTTGCCGGTGCTCGCCGCGCGGGGCGAGGCGGTCCGGGAGCGGCTGGACACGCTCTTCCCCGGCGTCACCCGGCACCGGCTCAGCGTCCGGGACTCCGAGGGTTGGTCGTCCGGCACCTCGGCAGCCGACCGCGCCTCACTGGACGTCAGCGGCGGACGGAAGCCCCCACAGGTCCGCGGCCGACCCGATCCCCGCTGACCCGCCCGGCGTGGGACCGCCACCGCCGGGACTTTCTGCGATTTTCTTCGGTACGCGGTAGGGAACGGGGTGACGGCTCCGACCCTCCGGTGAGCCGTGCCCCGACCGGGGTGCGACCAAGGCTGAGGAGCATCGCCGTGAAGTACATGCTGCTGATCTGGAACCGACCGGGCTTCACCGAGGAGCTTTCCGAGCAGGACCGCACCGCCCTGTTCGGCGAGGTCGACGAGATCATGAAGGAGTTGACCGAGACCGGCGAGCTGGTCGGCGGCCAGGCGCTGGCCAACCCGTCGCAGACGTTGACGGTCCGGGACGTGAACGGCAACACCGAGGTCATCGACGGGCCGTTCATGGAGAGCAAGGAGCAGTTCGCCGGCTACCTGACCGTCGACTGCGACAGCCCGCAGCGGGCCGCCGAGATCGCCGCCCGCTGGCCGGACGTACGTCACGGGGGTGCGATGGAGGTCCGCCCGATCATGGACGAGGCCGGGACGGAGATGTGACCGACGACCGGACGGTCGAGGATCTGCTGCGCATGCTCGCGCCGCAGGTCCTCGGCCTGCTGGTCCGCCGGCACGGCCAGTTCGACCGCTGCGAGGACGCGGTCCAGGAGGCACTGCTCGCCGCCGCGACGCAGTGGCCCGGGCAGGGCGTACCGGACAATCCCCGCGCCTGGCTGCTCACCGTGGCCACCCGCCGACTCACCGACGAGTGGCGCAGCGAGAGCGCTCGCCGGGACCGCGAGGTGGCGGTGGCGCTGCGCGAGCCGGCGTACGCCGCAGTGGTGCCGGCGGCCGACGCGGAGCCTGCGGCGGCGGACACCGACGACACGCTCACCCTGCTGTTCCTCTGCTGCCACCCGGCGCTGACCGGATCGGCGCAGGTGACGCTCACCCTGCGCGCGGTCGGCGGTCTCAGCACGGCCCAGATCGCCCGGGCGCACCTGGTGCCGGAGGCGACGATGAGCCAGCGGATCCGCCGGGCCAAGCAGCGGATCGAGGCCGCCGGGGCCCGGTTCACGCTGCCCGGGCCGGGTGAGCGGGCCGAGCGGCTGCAAACGGTGCTCCGCGTGCTCTACCTGATCTTCAACGAGGGGTACACCGCGTCCAGTGGCCCGGATCTGCACCGGGCCGAGTTGACCGGCGAGGCGATCCGGCTGGCCCGCATCCTGCACGGGCTGCTGCCCGACGACGGTGAGGTCGCCGGGTTGCTGGCGCTGATGCTGCTCACCGACGCGCACCGGGCGGCCCGGCTCGGCCCGGATGGGGAACTGGTGCCGCTTGCCGAGCAGGACCGCACCCGGTGGGACGCGGCCACCATCGCGGAGGGGATCACTCTGATCACCGAGGCGCTGACCTGGTCGCCACCCGGCCCGTACCAGCTCCAGGCGGCGATCGCCGCGGTGCACGCCGAGGCGCCGACGGCGGCGGAGACGGACTGGCGACAGATCGTCGCGCTCTACCGACTGCTGGGCCGGATCACACCGAACCCGATGGTCACCCTCAACCAGTCGGTGGCGGTGGCCATGGTGGACGGTCCACGGGCTGGGCTCGCCCTGCTCACACCGCTGGACGCCGACGAGCGCACCGCCGGGCACCATCGGCTCACCGCCGTCCGGGCCCACCTGCTGGAGCTGGCCGGGGAGGCCGGTGCGGCGCGGGAGGCGTACCTGACGGCGGCGCGCGGCACCACGAGTCTGCCCGAGCAGCGATACCTGGAATTGAAAGCCGCCCGGCTGGCGGCGCAACGATGAGTGGACGGGGTCGTAGAGACATGGGCATGGTGAGCAGTCAGCTGTCGATCTCACTCGACGGGTACGTGGCGGGGCCGGAGCAGAGTCGGCAGGATCCGCTGGGCCGGGGAGGCCTGCGGTTGCATGAGTGGGTCTTCGGCCTGGACACCTGGCGGGCGCAGCACGGGATGACCGGTGGCGACCGTGGTGTCGACGCGGATGTCGTCGAGGACATGACCCGCGACATCGGCGCGTACGTCATGGGTCGGCGGATGTTCGGCGGCGGCGACGGCGACTGGGACTGGGACGAGACCTGGCAGGGCTGGTGGGGCGACGATCCGCCGTTCCGTACCCCGGTGTTCGTGCTCAGCCACCACCCCCGAACGCCGCTGGTGATGCGCGGCGGCACCGAATTCCGATTCGTCACCGACGGGATCGAGTCGGCGCTGCGGCAGGCACGAGAGGCCGCGGGCGACCGGCGGGTGTCGATCGCCGGCGGGGCGAGCACTGTGCGGCAGTACCTGGCCGCCGGGCTGATCGACACCCTCCAGCTGCACCTGGTGCCGATCGTGCTCGGGGGCGGCGAGCGGCTCTTCGACGGCATCGCGCCGCGCTTGGAGCAGACCGCGGTGGTGGCCGGGCCGACCGTGACGCACCTGAGCTACCGCGTCCTCCGCTGATCGGCTTTCGGTGCGGCGCGGACGTGCGCGCGTTCGCCCTGTTTGCCGATCAGGCTGAGGAACTCGACGGGACCGGAGCCGGTGGCCCCGAACCAGTGCGGGGTGCGGGTGTCGAACTCCGCGGCTTCCCCGGGCTTGAGGATGAGATTGTGCTCGCCGAGCACCAGGCGCAGCGTGCCGTTGAGGACGTAGACCCAGTCGTGACCCTCGTGGGTGCGCAGGTCGGGTTCGCGGTCGTCGGCACCGGCCGGGAGGACGTACTTGTAGGCCTGGATGCCTCCGGGCCGACGGGTCAGGGGCACGATTGTCGATCCGTCGCTGCACGCGATGGGGCGCAGGTTGATGCGGGGATCGCCGGTTGGTGGCGCGCCGACGAGTTCGTCGAGCGTCACGCCGTGGACACGAGCGAGCGGCAGGAGCTGCTCGAGCGTGGGGCGTCGCAGGCCCGCTTCGAGCCTGGAGAGCGTGCTGGCGGAGATGCCGGTCTCCTCGGCGAGGTCGGTGAGTGTGAGGTCGCGGCGGAGCCGAAGGTGCTTCAACCTCGGGCCGACAGCGTCGAGCGTGCGGTCCGGTCCATCGTCCATGCCCTCATTTTGCCATTTGGCAAGATGCTTTGCGTCTCGCTCTCGTGCCCGCCACTGTCGTTGGTGACAGGCGAAGGAGCAGCCAGATGACCGAGCAGCACGATTTCGACAAGGACTACTGGGAGCGGCACTGGCAGCAGGCGCACCGCGACAGGCCCGGGGCCGGTGGTGCCCCGCACCCGTATCTCGCCCACGAAGCCAGCAGCCTGGTGCCGGGCACGGCATTGGATGCCGGGTGCGGCACCGGTGCGGAGGCCATCTGGCTCGCCTCCCAGGGCTGGCAGGTCACCGCTGTCGACATCGCGTCCGACGCCCTCGCTGTCGCCGCCGAGCGCGCGACGAACAGCGCGGTGTCCGAGCGCGTGCGATGGGTGGAAGCGGACCTGACGGCCTGGGACCCAGGTGTGCGGTTCGATCTGGTCACGACCCACTACGCGCACCCCGCGATGCCGCAACTGGCCTTCTACGACCGCATCTCCGCGTGGGTGGCGCCCGGCGGCACACTCCTGATCGTCGGGCATCTGCACACCCCGGGAGCGCACGGGCACGGGCACCACCCTCCCGTCGAGGCATCGGTCACCCTCGCGGACATCACCGCGGGCCTGGACGGCACCACCTGGGAGATCACCACCGCGGAGGAGCACCACCGCACGGTGACCGGCCCCGGGGGGCAGGACAACCTGCTGCACGACGTCGTCGTACGCGCCACACGACGCCCCTGAGCACACCGCCGCCGGCCGCCGGGTAGATCTGACCACCCGACGGCCGACGGTGCGGTCACACGTCGATGGCCGGGCAGCTGGCGCCCCGGGTCGGCACCACCTGATCGATCAGGTAGGAGTCGACGGCTCGTCCCACGCACGGGCTGGTGGTGTAGCTCCCGTGCCCCCACCCCTGGTAGGTGAGCAGCACGCCGTGTCTGCCCAACTGCCGCGCCACGCTCGTGGCCCAGTTGTACCCGCTCGCCGGGTCGTGCACGGTGGCGGCGATCAGCAGCGGCACGTCGCTGCGGACCCGCAGCCGGTGCTGCGGGTTGGCGACCGGCGTCGGGGTGCCCAGGCAGGTGGACAGGGCGAACAGGGCCGGCGGGTAGCGCAGGTCCGGCGCGAGCCGGACCGTCCGACGCAGGTGTCCGGCGTACTCCCGGTAGTCGCGGACGGGCAGGCTCCAGTCCTGGCAGAAGACCGCGAACGGGTACGGAGCCACGGCGTCGACGGTCGACTCGGCATCGGCATCGGCATCGGCCGAGAGTGCCGTGGTCGACGAGGTGGAGGCGTCCATCTTGCCGAGCCACTCGGCCAGCCCCGGCCACCGCCAGGTGTCGTAGAGCTTCTTGTGGGCGAGCCGGCTCAGCTCGAACGGGGCGAGCGCCGCCCCGGCCCGGTCCGGGTCGGTCAGCGTGCCACGCTCGGCCCGGGTGTGCAGGCCGGCCCAGATCGCACGGACATCCCGATCATGCAGGACGCAGTCGGCGGAGCGGGCACACCAGGCCAGGAACTCGTCGAACGCGCCCTCCGCGGTGACGGCCTGGGTGTCGAGGAAGGCGCGAGTGCCGACGCTGTGGTCCATGGCGGCCTCCAGCACCACGGCTCGGACCCGGTCGGGGTACAGCTCCGCGTACCGCTCGCCGAGCAGGGTGCCGTACGAGCTGCCGTGGAAGGTCAGCTTCCGCTCGCCGAGCGCGGCGCGGACCGCGTCGAGGTCACGGGCGGCACTGGTCGTGTCCACGTGGTCGTAGAGCGGCCCGGTGCGGGCCCGGCAGTCGGCCCGCAGCAGAGCGTTGCCGGCCAGTGTGGCGTCGAACTGAGCCTGGTCGGCGATCAGCTGCGGCTGCTGGGCGAGCAGGTCCCGTGCGCAGACCACCGGATGGCTTCCGCCGGTGCCGCGCGGGTCGAAGCTGACGATGTCGAACCGGCGGCGCAGATCGTCGCTGAACCGGGAACTGCCGGTCACCACCCGGTCGACCCCGCTGTCGCCCGGCCCGCCGGGGCCGAACACCAGCGACCCCTTGCGGGCACTGGGGTCGGTGGCGACCCGGCGAGCCAACGCCAGGTCGAAGCGCTCCCCCCGGGGTCGGTTCCAGTCGACCGGCAGCGACAGGGTGCCGCACTCGGCGGTGGCGTCGCCGGGGCAGGGTCGCCAGTCGATGGCGGTTCGCGCGGCGGCCGGGCTCGCCGGGGTCAGCCCGACGGCCGTGAGGGCCAGGGCGACCGCCCAGCCGACGGCGGATTTGCGTACGCGCAGCATGGGGTGCTGTCCTCTCCTTGAAGGAGCGTTACCGGTGAATCTCGCCCGCTGGGCGAGGTGATGCTGCTTCCACCCGGGCCGTCGAGTAGCCGCTCGACGGCCCGGGACCTTTCGTCGACAGTCAGTCGACAACGCTCAGGACGCGTTCGAGCGTGGTCATCCGGGTCTCCATCCCGCCCAGCCGGCCGTTCATCGCCGCGAGCAGTCGGGCGTTCTCCGCCTGGGCCTGAGCGGCCGTCTCGGCGAGCCGGCGGTAGTCGTCCGCGCGGGCCGATTCGAGCCGGGCCCGCCGGGTCTTGGCGAGCTGGACGACGGTCACCGTGAACACGCTGATCAGCAGGGCGAAGATGCCGATCGCGCCGACCACCTCGGTCCAGTCGTGGTCGCTCATGCCGGTCATCGTGCCGCTCCTGGCTGCGCGGCCGAGTTGGGCACGGTCAGCGTCTCGGCCGCCGCCGCGATGATCTCGGGGGTGAGTGTGAGCACGAACGGCTCCACCTCGTAGTGGTTCATGGCCTTCCCGTCCTCCGACAACTCCAGGCGGGCGGTGACCAGCCCGGCCGCCGCCAGCTTCCGTGGGTGGACCTGCAACAGCGCGCGGCTGATGCCCAACTGCCGGGCCAGCACCCGGACCAGGGCGTCGCCGGTCGGCGGTGGAGCACTGCCCATAACCAGCCCTTGCGCATGCAAAGGGAAGTTAGCAGGTAAGGGCGCGCAGCGGTGAAAGCGGCAGCGGAATCAGGGGTTTCTCAGGGTCACGGTCAGGGCCGGACACACAGCACGCCGGGCCGGTGATTGATCACCGGCCCGGCGTGCGGGTTACGTCGTACGTCAGCTCTTGAAGGCGTCCTTGATCTTCTCGCCCGCCTGCTTGAGCTTGGCGGTGGACTGGTCAGCGCGACCCTCCGCCTCCAGCTGCTCGTTGTCGGTGGCCCGACCGGCGCCTTCCTTCAGCTTGCCGGCCGCGTCCTCGCTGGCGTTGTTGATCTTGTCGTCGAATCCCATTGCCAACCTCCATCGCAAGCGTCGCTACGAACTCAGAGGTACCCCGGCCGTCACCGGTCCAACCATTACCACCGTCACAGATCGGCGGTGGCCGGACGGAACCGGCGCAGCCGCAGACTGTTGGCCACCACGAAGACCGAGGACAGCGCCATCGTGGCGCCAGCGATCATCGGGTTGAGCAGCCCGGCGGCGGCCAACGGCAGGGCCGCCACGTTGTAGCCGAACGCCCAGAACAGGTTGCCGCGAATGATGCCGAGCGTGCGTCGGGCCAACCGGATGGCGTCCACGGCGGCGTCCAGGTCGCCCCGGACGAGCGTGAGGTCGGAGGCCTCGATCGCCACGTCGGTGCCGGTGCCTATGGCCAGCCCGAGGTCGGCCTGGGCCAGCGCCGGGGCGTCGTTGACCCCGTCACCGACCATCGCCACCGAGCGCCCCTGGGCCTGAAGCCGCTTGACCACGTCGACCTTGCCGGCCGGCAGCACCTCGGCGATCACCTCGTCGATGCCCACCTCGGCCGCGACCGCGCGGGCCACGGTGGTGTTGTCCCCGGTCAGCAGGACCGGGGTGAGCCCCAGCGCGCGCAGCCGGGCCACCGCCGCCCGACTGGTCGGCCGGACCACGTCGGCGACCGCGAGCACGCCCCGGGCCCGCCCGTCCCAGCCGGCGACGATCGCCGTACGGCCGGCGGCCTCCGCGTCGCTCACGGCCCACTCGACCTCCGGCGGTACGTCGATCCCGCGCTCACGCAGCAGCCCGGGTCGGCCGACCAGCACGTCCCGCCCGTCAACCGTGGCGGTCACGCCCAGCCCTTCGAGGTTGCGGAAGCCGGTCACCGGGGGCAGCGCGCCGGCCTCGGCGGCACCCGCGGCGACCGCACGGGCGATCGGGTGCTCGGAGGCGGCCTCCACCGCGCCGACGAGCCGGAGCAGCTCGGCCCGGTCCTCGCCGCTCGCCGGCACCACGTCCACCAGGGTCATCCGGCCGGTCGTCACGGTGCCGGTCTTGTCCAGCACCACGGTGTCCACCCGCCGGGTCGACTCCAGCACCTCCGGCCCCTTGATCAGAACGCCGAGCTGAGCACCCCGGCCGGTGCCGACCAGCAGCGCGGTCGGGGTGGCCAGGCCGAGCGCGCAGGGGCAGGCGATGATCAGTACGGCCACCGCGGCGGTGAACGCGGCGGTCGGGCCGGCCCCGGTGCCGAGCCACCAGCCGAGCGTGCCGACGGCCAGCGTGATGACGATCGGCACGAAGACGCCGGAGATCCGGTCCGCCAGACGCTGCACGGCCGCCTTGCCGCTCTGCGCCTGCTCGACCAGGTCTGCCATCCGGGCGAGCTGGGTGTCCGCGCCGACCCGGGTGGCGGTGACGACCAGCCGCCCGCCCGCGTTGATGGTGGCGCCGACCACGCCGTCGCCCGGGCCTACCTCGACCGGCACCGACTCACCGGTGAGCATGCTGGCGTCGACGGCGGAGGTGCCCTCGTCGACCACCCCGTCAGTGGCGATCTTCTCCCCGGGGCGGACCACGAACCGGTCACCGACGGCGAGCCGGTCCACCGGGATCAGGGTCTCCACCCCGTCACGCAGCACCGCCACCTCCTTGGCCCCGAGTTCGAGCAGGGAGCGCAGGGCGGCACCTGCGGTCCGCTTGGATCGGGCCTCGAAGTAGCGGCCGGCCAGGATGAACACGGTCACCCCGGCGGCGGCCTCCAGGTAGATGTTGCCGGCGCCGTCGGTGCGGGTGATGTCGAAGCGGAACGGGTGCGTCATCCCGGGCATTCCGGCGTCACCGAGGAAGAGTGCCCAGAGCGACCAGCCGAACGCGGCCAGGGTGCCGAGCGAGACCAGCGTGTCCATGGTTGCCGCGCCGTGCCGCAGGTTGGTCCAGGCGGCCCGGTGGAACGGCAGCCCACCCCAGACCACCACCGGGGCGGCCAGGGTCAGCGACAGCCACTGCCAGTAGTCGAACTGCCAGGCCGGGACCATGGCCAGCAGGACCACCGGCAGGCTGAGTGCCACCGAAACCCAGAGCCGGGTACGCGGGCCCTTCAGCGGATCCACCGGCTCCTCGGTGGTGGCGGGCGGCGACGGCGGTGCGGCCGTGTAGCCGGTCTTCCGCACGGTCTCGATCAGGTCGTCCGGCGTAACGCCGTCGGAGTACCGGACGGTCGCCTTCTCGGTGGCGTAGTTGACGGTGGCGCTCACCCCGTCCATCCGGTTGAGCTTCTTTTCGATCCGGGCGGCGCAGGCGGCGCAGGTCATGCCGCCGATCGCCAACTGGATCCGGTTCGGCACCGCAGGCAACGGTCTACTGGTGGTGGTCATCGTCTGGTCCCGTCAGTTGTGCCCGTGCCCGGGGGTGCCGTGGTCGGCGCCGCCGGTCGGTGCGGGTCCGCTGGGGTCGCCCCCGGTCGGCGGGGCGTCGGCCGTTGGAGTGCCGGCCGGGGGAGTGCCGGTGACGACGGTGAACTCCGCGGTGTGCACCGTCCCGCCGTGCCGGAAGTCGAGGTAGAGCCGGTAGCTGCCGGCCGAGGGCACCTCGGCGAGGAAGGTGACGGCCGGGCCGGGTTGGGTCCGCCCGTCGCCGGGCGTTCCGTCCGGGTGCACATGCAGGTACGCCAGGTCGCCCCGGCGCAGTGCCACCAGGTGCCCGTACGCGCCCAGGTAGGGCTCAAGGTCGGTGACCGGCTGCCCGTCCCGGTTGACGGTCAGGGTGAACGGTGACGTGCGGCCGGGCGTCGGCGCACCGGTCAGGGTGACCGTGTAGCCGTCGACGGTGGTGCTGGTCGCCGGAGCGGGCAGCGGCCGTTCGGTCAGCTCACCGGGGACGGTCACGTCCACGCCGAGGGTCAGCGGCTCGCCCCCGGTCGGGGTGAAGTCGGCGAACGCCCGCCACTGCCCGGGGCCGGCCAGCGGGGTGTCGACCCGCCAGGTGCCGTCCGGGGCCAGATCGGGGTGCACGTGACGGAAGCCGGAGAGGTCCCGTCGGGCGACGATCAGGTGCATCCGCTTGTCGTGCGCCACGTCGTACCGGGTCACCGGGCGCCCGTCCGGCCCGGTCACCCGGAAGGCGAACTCGTCGGCCGGGGCGTCGACCGGTTCGAGGGTGTAGCCGCGGTCGGAGACCAGCAGGCCGCCGGGGAGCCGGTCGGTCGCCTCGTCGTGCTCCCCTGTCGCGTGGACGGCACCGCCGTCGTGCCGGCTGTCGGCGACCGGGGCGGGGTCGACCAGCCGGCCGACCCCGTAGGTCGCGCCGAAGACCGCCGCCAGACCTACGACGAACCCGGCCAATCTCGTCACGGTGCGCATGCCGGCCCCTCCGATCACGCGTCGACGAGGTCGTAGCCGGCCTCGTCGACAGCGGCCCGGACAACCCCGGTGTCCAGCGGCTGGTCGCTGCTGACGGTGACCCGGCCGGCCGCGAGGTCGACCTGGACGTCACGCACGCCCTCAATGGCACCGACCTCGGCGCTCACCGCGCTGACGCAGTGCCCACAGGTCATGCCCTGCACCTGGTATGTCGTGTTGATCATCGGAACGTCCCCCTTCGCCGCCTCCGAAGCCTATACCCCCAGGGGGTAAGCCGAAGGCGGACCTCTGCCCTTGCACGTTACCGGTACCCGGTGGGGGTATCCGGCGAGAAGACGACCGTACCATACCCCCCAGGGGTACGCTATCCTTGTCGACATGACCGCACCCACCCCGATCCGCGGGTACACCGCCAGCAAGGACCAGCTGCTCACGCGGCTCCGTCGCGTCGAGGGGCAGGTCCGCGGCATCGAGAAGATGGTCGACGACGACCGCTACTGCATCGACGTGCTCACCCAGATCTCCGCAATCCAGGCCGCACTCGACAAGGTGGCGCTGGGGTTGCTCGACGGGCACGCCCGGCACTGCATGCACGAGGGGGCGGCCGAGGGCCGGGCCGACGAGATGGCCACCGAGATGATGGCGGCAGTCGGCCGGTTGATGAAGCGCGGCTGACAGCCCTCAGTCCGGCGCCGGGTCGAGACGGACCCGGCGCAGCAACTGCGCGTTGAGCGCCACCACGTTGTGGCCCGCCACCCAGGCCCGGCTCCGCCGGTTCGACCACCCGACACTCCGTCGCGACCTGCAACCCCGGGGCGCGCTGGTTAGCATCTTCCACGATGACCCTCCGTATGCCGCTGCACAGCCGGGCACCGGCGCCACCACGACGTGGCGCCTTCGGCCGACCGGGCCGGGCACTGACCGTCCGTGATCGAGCGGTCGGCAGCCAGCGATTTGCCGCACCTCTCGCCGCGTTTCCACGGCAACGGTGAACCGACCGGCCCGCTGACCCGTACCCCGCACCGGATCGTTGGGAGTCTCGCCTTGGGTTCCGACCACACCCACCCCGCTCCGTCCGCCCCGCCCCGGGTACGACGGATCCTCGTCATGACGGTGGTGCCCCTCTTCGTCGCCACCGTGCTCGCCGCCGCGCTGCTCTGGCCGCGCGGCGGGTCCCCGCAGACCGACGGCGGAGCGGACGTGCCGCGCTACCCCGGCACGGTGACCCGGGTGGTGACCGAGCCGTGCCCGCCGGTGCCGTCGAGCCCCGAGGGCACACCGAGGGTCGGTGCCGGGCCGTGCGGCACGGTCGACGTCCGGGTGGACGACGGGCCGACCGCCGGCCAGCAGGTGCGGACACCGGTGCCCGACGGGCCCGGCGCGCCCCGGGTCGAGGTCGGCGACGAGGTCATCCTGGTCGAGCTGACCGATCCGACCGATCCCACCACCAGCAACTGGAACATCGCCGAGCATCAGCGCGGCACCCCGATGGTGTGGCTGGCGGTGGTCTTCGCCGCCGCGATCGTCGCCTTCGGTCGGTGGCGGGGCCTGGCGGCGCTCGCCGGGCTGGCCGCCAGCTTCGCCATCCTGCTCACCTTCGTGCTGCCAGGCATCGGCGCAGGCAAATCACCCCTGCTGATGGCGGTGGTCGGCGCGGCCCTCATCATGTTCGTGGTGCTCTATCTGACGCACGGGGTCACCGCGCAGACCTCGGTCGCGGTGCTCGGCACCCTGGGGAGCCTGGTGCTGACCGGTGTGCTCGCCACCATCGCCACGGCCGCAACCCACCTCACCGGCTTCGGCAGCGAGGATGCGACGACACTGTCGATGTTCCAGGGCGACGTGGACCTGCACGGCCTGCTGCTCGCCGGGATCATCATCGGCTCGCTCGGGGTGCTCGACGACGTGACGGTCACCCAGGCGGCCACCGTCACCGAGCTGGCGAACGCGAACCCCGGGCTGACCCGGTTGCAGCTGTACCGTGCGGCCACCCGGGTCGGCCGCGCGCACATCGCCTCCACTGTCAACACCATCGTGCTGGCGTACGCGGGCGCGTCGCTACCCCTGCTGCTCCTGCTCACCGCCGACTCGCGGCCGATCGGGCAGATCCTCACCAGCGAGTTCCTCGCGCAGGAGATCGTCCGCAGCGCGGTGGCCACACTCGGTCTGATCGCCGCCGTGCCACTGACCACCGGGCTGGCCGCGGTGGTGACCGCCGCCGGGCGCACGGATGCCCCTCCGTCCGCCGACGCTCCCGCCCCGCGACCTCAGCCGGCCCGGGCGGAGGCACTGGCCGCATTCATCTCACCGCGAACAGGCCGACCCGGCGAGCCGGATCCGACGCGGACCCCACCCCCACCCACCGCCACCGACCGGTGGCCGGAGTCGAACAGGAGCACAGATACGGCATGGTGACACTCCTCAGCGTGACCAGTTTGGGCATCCGCCCTGAGAACCGCGTCACTGGTCACTCAACGCCATGGCGAAATGACACTTTTGGTCGACATCAAGGCGTAGCTCACCAGGCCGGCTCTCGGGTAACCTCGCTGCCGGTTACCGATGAAGGCGCGAAGCGGCGCCTGCGGTGCCACCGCCCAATCGCCAACCGGCGAGCCGGGGACCCAGGTACGCGTACGTGGGGTGAATCCGCGTCAGCGGTAGGGGCCACTTCCGCCCCGAACCCGTCAGCTAACCCGGTCGGCGGTCGACGGAAGGGAACATTGTGACGGCACCCCTACGCCGCTGGTTGACACCCGTGGTGGCCGTGATCGCCGCACTGACCGTGCTCGCCGGGCCCCTCCCGGCCCATGCCGCCCCGACGACCCCCACACCGTCCGGGCACGAGGAGGACGGCGAGCCCCAACTGCTCAACGACGTCATCGAGCAGGCCAACCGCGACTACTCCGCCGCCAAGTCCAAGCTGGACAAATCCAAGAAGCGACAGCAGGAGTTGGCGCTGGAGGTCGACCGGGCCAAGGCCGACCTGGACGCGCTGGCCCCACAGGTCGGGCAGATCGCCGCCCAGGCGTACCGGACCGGTCGGATCGGCGCGATCGCGATGCTGCTGGAGAGCGACGCCCCCGACTCGTTCGTCCAGCGCGCCTCGGTGCTCGACGAGATGAACATGGTCAACGAGAAGAAGCTCTCCGAGGTCAACACGGTGAAGGCCCGCGCCGAGCAGGCCAAGCTGGCCCTCGACACGGAGGTCCGCGAACAGCAGAAGCAGACCGCCCTGATGGCGAAGCGGAAGAGCGAGGCGGACAAGGCGCTCTCCCTGGTCGGCGGAAAGGGCTTCACCGGCGGCCTGGTGGATGCCACCTCGCCCGTCGCCCGCATCGGCCCGGGTCGCACGTCGGACGGTGACTGGAAGCCCCAGTCGTGCAGCGAGAACGACCCCACCACGTCCGGCTGCGTCACGCCTCGCACCCTGCACGCGTACAAGGAGGTCAAGCGGGCCGGCTTCAGCCGGTTCGTCGGCTGCTACCGCTCCGGCGGGCCGTGGGAGCACCCGAAGGGCCGCGCCTGCGACTGGTCGCTGCAGAAGAGCGGCTTCGCCCCGTGGCACAACGAGGACACCCGGACGTACGGCAACAACGTCGCCGCGTTCCTCATCCGGAACGCCGACCGGCTCGGCATCTACTACGTGATCTGGAACCGGCAGATCTGGTTCCCGGCGACCGGGTGGAGTTCGTACAGCGGGCCGTCGAACCACACCGACCACGTCCACATGTCGCTGCTCTGACCCGCACGATCCCCCGTCGAGGGCCGTTCCGCGTCGCGGGGCGGCCCTCGACGCGTCAGGCGACGGCGGACGCGGCCGGGTCGGTCGACCCCGCCGGCACGTCGAGCGTCGCGAAGCCGGCCGGCACGGCGGCCACCGGGCGCACCGCTCCGGCGGCGAGCCGATACGACACGCCCACGACCGCGCACCGCCCCTGCGCCACCTCGTCGGCCAGCACGGGCGACTGCCCCAGCAGCGTCTCGACCGTCTGCGCGATGTGGATGTCGACGATGTCGTCGATGTCGTCCACGCCCTCGGCTTCGGCCCGGCGCAGGCTGGGCAGCACGGCGTCGACCACCGCCCGCAGGTGCCCACGAGGTGGGGTGCCGGTCGCCACGACCTCCCGGGCCGCCTGCACCGCGCCACACGAGTCGTGGCCGAGCACCACCACCAGCGGGGTGCCGAGCACGGTCACCGCGTACTCCACGCTGCCGAGCACCTCCGGGCCGGCGGTGTGCCCGGCCGTACGGACCACGAACAGGTCACCCAGCCCTCGGTCGAAGATGATCTCGGCGGCCAGGCGGGAGTCGGAGCAGCCGACGATCACCGCGAACGGGTGCTGCCCGTCGGCCACGGCAGCACGGTGCCCCGCATCCTGATTGGGATGGCGTGGGGCACCGCTGACGAAGCGTTGGTTGCCGGCGGTCAGCTCGGCGTACGCCCGGGTCGGCTCGCTGGGCGCAGACGCCCGGTCGGTGGTCCGCTGCGGACCCGGCTGCCCACCGGGTGTCCCGGGTTGACTCATCCCCGCACCTCGTCTTCACGCATCTGACCTGGTCAACCGACTCTTCAGCCGGTTCTACGGCGGGCGCTGGCCCGCGCTCCACCGTCACACGCACCGTAAGTCGCGTCAAGGTATGCGTGATATAGATTTCATACGTTGACCCCGGTCCGACCCTGGGTAACGTCCCGAGGGCAGGGCGGACGAGACTCCCCTGCGGGCAGGGCGGACATCCGGAGGGGCGGTCAACGATGGCGAGCACGGCGACGGGCGACACCGGTGGCGGACGGAACTGGACATTCCTCACCAACCACGGCCACGTTCTGCTGGCCATCGGCCGCGATCCCACCGCCCGGCTGCGCGACGTCGCGGCCGAGGTCGGCGTGACCGAACGGGCCGCCCAGGCCATCGTCGCCGACCTGGAGGCGGACGGCTACCTGCACCGCACCCGCGTCGGGCGGCGTAACGAATACACCCTCAACCCGGCCGGCCGGTTCCGGCACCCCGCCGAGGCCGACCGCCAGGTCGGTGACCTACTCGCGCTGTTCGCCGAGACACCCACCGCGGAGGCGACCCCTCGGGGCTGACCGTCGTCGCCGGGCCGCTGCCCGACGCGGCACAGCGGTAATCTCTGCGGGTGCGCGAATGCCCGCCGTTGAGCGCGATCAACCCGTCCCCTCGTGCCGGACGTGCTGTCCGAGCCGTCCTCAGTGGAACGCTGGCGGCCCTGCTCGGCGCCGGCCTGGTGGCACCCTCCCCGGCGACCGCGGCACCGCCCGCCTGCGGCCCAGCCGGTGAGGAGGGCCTGGCCGAGATGCCGTGGGCTCTGCGCCGGCTGGAGCCGTCCTCGGCGTGGCCGCTGTCCCGAGGTGCCGGAGTGACAGTGGCAGTGATCGACTCCGGGGTCTCCGCCACCCACCCGCTCCTCAAGGGTCAGGTGCTCGCGGGCCGCGACTTCAACAATCTGCCGGCCAGCCAGGGCCAGTGCGACATGGCCGGACACGGCACGATGATCGCCGGCATCATCGCGGGCCGGGAGGGCACGGGCGTTCCGTTCAGCGGCATCGCCCCGGCTGCCCGCATCCTGCCGATCCGGGTTCTGCCGGACCTCAAGGAAACCAACGACCTGCAACTTCCCGCGCAGATCGCCGCGGCCATCGACTGGGCGGTCGCGCAGGGCGCCGACGTGATCAACCTGTCCCTGACGACCATTCCCGGCCCCGAACTGACGGCGGCCGTGGAGCGCGCACTGGCCAAGCGGGTGGTGCTGGTCGCTGCCGCCGGCAACCGCAAGGATGGGCAGCAGGACAGGCCCGGGTACCCGGCCGCGTACCCCGGGGTTATCGCTGTCGGTGGGGTGGACGAGCAGGGCGGTCACGTGGGCACCTCGATCAGCGGCGACTACGTCGACATCGCCGCACCGGGGTTGAACATCATCGGACCGGCGCCGAGGGGGCCTGGTTACCGCGCCGAGCCGACCGGCGGCACCAGCTTCGCCGCCGCGTACGTCACGGGAGTGGCCGCGCTGGTCCGGGCCGCCTACCCGGATCTCAATCCGCAGCAGGTCGCCGAACGGCTGGAACGCACTGCGGACAACCCACCGGACGGCCACAACGCCGACATCGGTTACGGGGTGGTCAATCCGTACCGGGCGGTGTCGAGCCTGCTGGGCACCCGGGCGAACCCGCCCGCCGGCGCGATCCAGGCGCCCGTCGTGCATGACGACCCGCTGAGCTGGCAACGTTCCGCCGCGATCTGGGCGGCGGCGATCGGTGGGCTGCTCACCGTGCTGCTGCTGATCGCGCGACCGATCGTGGCCCGTGGCCGCCAGCGCGGCTGGCGCCCCGGCCGACGCACCGACTCACCGGCCGCCGGCTGACCGACGCCGCGCAGCGCACTGTCGCCGCGCTGCTGTGCCGACGCCAACGCAATGCGGCTCCGGCCCGGGTTAACCGGACCGGAGCCGCATGGGCGAATGCCTCAGCCCCACACCTTGGAGTTGCTCATCTCGGTGGAGACGTAGTTCTCACGGGCGATGCCGACGGCGCCGCCGATCTCGTTCAGGATCCGGTTGATGTCCCGGACCGCGGTGTCCCACTTCGCCTGGTGCTGCTCGTAGGCGACCCGGTCCTCACCGTCCCAGTGCAGCTTGGACAGCATCGACCGCAGCGTGTCGAGCTTCTCGTCGATGGTCTTCGAAATGGCCAGCATCTGCTGGTTGCTGCTCTCGAGGACCGCGTAGTCAACTTTGATCGTCACGATTTCCTCCTCTGCTCGCTGCGGATCACGGGTTGAGAGCAGAGTGGAACTTATCCAGCATCTGCTGCTGCTCTTCGTCGTTGACCTGGTGCGTCGTACCCGACTTGTCGAGCAGTTCCGCGATGTTGTCCATCGCCGTCAGCAGCTTGACGGTGTCCTCGTTCCAGCGCGTCATCAGCGACTGGAAGCCCGTGGACGCCTGACCCTTCCACGCCATGGCCAGGTCGTCGACCACGTTCCACAGCTTCTTCAGCTCGCCGTCGACCTCGCTGCGCGTGGACCGCACGTCACTCGCGGCGGTATGCAGAGTCGCAGCTTCGACCTCGAACGCCATGCTTCACACCCTTCCGTCATGTTGTGGTGGCGGCTTCGCCGCACTCCTCCCCCGCGGCAAGGCACCAACACCCCACCGACGGACACTCCAGTGAAGACCGTAGCGGAACCTGTCCAGCCCCCGCAGCCCTGACCGGCACCGTTCGATGGATGGTGGTGAATCGGACCGGGATGGTCCACCACGTCCTACCGAACGACCCACCCCACTCAGGACGGCTCGGCCCAGGCGGTCTGGATCAGCTGCTGGCCGTCGCGGCGGCGGACGAGGGTGCCCCGGCCGGGCGGTTGCGGGCTCGGTCGCAACGCGCCGAAGACCGCGCCCTCCTCCCGGTTGCCGGACATCAGCAGGCCCGGCGAGTCCAACTCGCGCAACCGCTGCAGCACCGGCTCGTAGAGCGCCCGGGACACCCCACCGACCCGACGCGTGATGATCAGGTGGAGACCGATGTCGCGGGCCTGCGGCAACAACTCCTGCAGGGCGCTGAGGGGGTTGCTCCCACCGGAGGCCACCAGGTCGTAGTCGTCCACCAGGATGTACAGGTCCGGACCCTTCCACCAGCTGCGATCGCGCAGCTGGGCGGTGGTCACGTCCGGACCGGGCAGCCGGTTGGACAGCGCGCTGCGGATCGAGCCGAGCCCCTGTGCGAACGCCTGGTTGGACGGGGCGTAGTCGAGCAGATGATCGCCCTCCACCGCCCCCAGCAGGCCACGACGGTAGTCGGCGATCACCAGCCGGGCCTGAGCGGGCGTGTATCGCTCGGTGATGCCCCGGGCGATCAACCGCAGCAGGTTGGTCTTGCCGCACTCCGCGTCGCCGAACACCGTCAGGTGCGGCTCGTTGGTCAGGTCGAGGTAGACCGGCGCGAGCGCCGACTCGTTGACACCAATGGGCAGACCGGGCGCCGACCGGTCGATGATCCGGACCAGCTCGGTCACCGGCAGCCGGCGCGGCAACAGCCGCACCTTCGGCGCCGGGCGGCCCGGCCAGTTCGCCGCCACGTGCCCGGCCAGAGACAGCGATGCCTCGCTCAGGTCCTCGATGTCCCGACGGCCGTCGACCCGCGAGATGGCGGTGAGGAAGTGCAGCTTGTCCCGGGTCAGGCCGCGACCGGGCGACTTGTCCGGCACGTTCATCGCCGCGCGGCGGTCGATCTCGGATTCGGACGCGTCGCCGAGGCGCAGCTCCAGCTTGGTGCCGAGCAGATCCCGCATGTTGATCCGGATCTCCGCCCACCGCATCGCGGTCAGCACCACGTGCACGCCGAAGCCGAGGCCCCGGTTGGCCAACGTGGTGATGGTCTGCTCCAGCTCCTCGTACTCCTGGCGCAGCGTGTTCCAGCCGTCCACCACCAGTAACACGTCACCGAACGGGTCATCGGCGAACTCACCGGCGGCCCGTCGACGACGGTAGCTGGCCACCGAGTCGATGCCGTGCTGGGCGAAGCGCGCCTCCCGGTCATCCAGGACGGCGACCACCTCAGCCACCGTCCGGCGCACCGCCTCGACGTCCCGCCGACCGGCCACCCCGGCCATGTGCGGCAACCGCTCCAGGCTGCGCAGCGCGCCGCCGCCGAAGTCCAGGCAGAAGAACTGCACCTCACGTGGCGTGTGGGTGAGCGCCAGCGAGGCGAGCAGCGTACGCAGCATCGTGCTCTTGCCACTCAGTGAGCGGCCCACAATGACCACGTTGCCGCCGGCCCCGGCCAACTCGACCATCATCGGGTCACGGCGCTGCTCGTACGGGCGGTCCACCACACCTACCGGCACGGTCAGCCGCCCGCGCCCGGCCCAGGAGGCGGTGCACAGCCCGTAGGTCGGGTCGACCGCCAGCGGGCCGAGCAGCTCGCCCAGGCCCGGCGGGTCGGCCAGCGGCGGCAGCCACACCTGGTGTGCCGGGCGGCCCCGCCCCTTGAGCTGGTCGATCAGCACGTCGAGCATCGCCACGGCCTTGCCGTCGGCCGGCTGCTCCGGCTCCGGCGCGGTGTCCACCGGCATCTGCGGTGTCTGCGCCGGAATGAAGTCGAGACCGTACGGCACGATCCGACGCTGCACCAGCGCCTGCGAGGCGGAGGCCTGCTGCCCCGGCGCCCGGTACGCCCCCGACACGTACGCCGCCCGGAACCGCAGCATCGTGCTGGTGTCCGTCTTCAGGTAGCCGTGGCCCGGCGCGTTCGGCAGCTCGTACGCGTCCGGCACGCCGAGCACGATCCGGCTCTCCACGGCGGAGAAGGTACGCAGACCGATCCGGTACGACAGGTGAGTGTCCAGGCCGCGCAGCTTGCCCTCTTCGAGCCGCTGGCTGGCGAGCAGCAGGTGCACGCCGAGCGACCGGCCCAACCGGCCGATCATCACGAACAGGTCGATGAAGTCGGGCTTGGCGGCGAGCAGCTCGCTGAACTCGTCACAGATGATCAACAGGCTGGGCATCGGGGCCAGCGGCTCACCGGCCGCGCGGGCCTTCTCGTACTCGAAGCGGGAGACGTAGTTGCCGGCGGCCCGCAGCAGCTCCTGCCGGCGCACCATCTCGCCAGCGAGCGCGTCGCGCATCCGGTCGACCAGCGGCAACTCGTCGGCCAGGTTGGTGATCACCGCGCTGGTGTGCGGCAGCGCCTCCAGCGAGGCGAACGTCGCGCCGCCCTTGAAGTCCACCAAGACGAAGTTCAGTTCCTCCGACGAGTGGGTCACCGCCAACGCGGCCACCACCGTACGGAGCAGCTCGCTCTTGCCGGAGCCGGTCGCACCGATCACCAGACCGTGCGGGCCCATGCCCTCGTGCGCCGACTCCTTGAAGTCGAGCTCGACCACGTTGCCGTCCGGGCCGACGCCGAGCGGAATGCGCAGCCGGTCCCGGTGACCACGCGGTCGCCAGGTGTTCTGGACGTCGACCGTCGCGGCGTCTCCCACGCCGAGCAGGTCCGGCAGTTCCGTGCTGCGGGCCAGCGGCTCCTCGTTGCTGGTCTGCTGCTGGGAGAGCCGGTAGGGAGCGATCTGCCGGCTCAGCCCCTCGGCGGCCTCGGCGCTGAGCTGGTCGGGTCGACCCAGCGGCGACGACGAACTGCCCCGGACCAGGTCGAGCGAGCTTCCGTCACCCACGTCGAGGCAGAGCAGCCAGCGGCCGGCATCGCGCGGCACCGTCCCGGAGAGGTCGATCACGGTGGTGCCGAGCAGGCCCGGGCCCATCAGCTGGCAGGTCGGCGAGATCTCGCCCCCGTCGATCACCACGACCAGGTGCGGGGCGGTGGTCAGCGGCTTGGCCTCCGGGGCGAACCGAGGCCGCCCAGCCAGCTCAGCGGTGAGCGATGCCTCGGTCTCGGTCAGACTGGCGAAGACCAGCCGGCGTGCGCCGGCGGCGTCCGTACGGCCACTGTGGTGTGCGTGCGGGAGCCACTTCACCCAGTCCCAGGAGGACTGCCGGTCGGGCGCGGCGACCACCGCGATCACCAGGTCGTCCGGGGCGTGGAAGGTAGCCAGCTGACCGAGCGCCGCCCGGGTCAGGCCGAGCACGGGCTCGCGGTCGCCGCGGAGCACCACCCGGCTGAACGCGCGCACCGACAGCGCGGTGGGCAACTCGGGCACGGTGGAGTGTGCGCGGACGAACCGGCGCAGCGCGATGGCGCTCATCGGTTCCAGGTCCTCCACCGGCTTCGTCTCCGGTGGGACGATCTCCACAGCGAGACGCTGCGGGCCGAGCGCGATCCGGGTCTCGCCGAAGTCGTCCTCGGTGATCCGCCGCTCCCAGAGCCGCCGGGACGCGGCGATCGACCAGAGCGCGTCGGGCTCCGGGTGCCGCCAGGCCATCGCCGCACGCTGCTGCTCCGCGGCACGCCGGGTGCGCTTGCGCATCTGGGCCAGGTAGCGCATGTAGTCGCGGCGGTCGGCGTTCAGCTCGGCCTTGTCCTTGCCACCGCTGTTCGCCAGCGACCCGATCGCCATGCCCAGCATCGACACGCCGAACAGACCACCGGCGACGTACGTCATCATGCCGCCGCCCTTGCCGGCATAGAGGAACGCCATCGCGCCGACCCCGCAGAACATCGGCAGGATCATGAGCAGCTGCCCCATCCCGCGGGGCGCCGGCTCGGGCAGCTCCGGAGGAGTCTCCAGCAGCACCTCGCCGCGCGGTAAGGCCGGTCCCGGTTGACGCGGGAGCCTGCGGAACACCACCGTGCTCACGGCTGTCTCCTCCCCAGAAGCGGCCCTGATGACGTGCCGCCGCGGACCTGAGCCCGCGGGTGGGCATCGTACGTGCCCGCCATCGTAGGTAATCTGCCGTGGGCGCGGTGGACCCGCACCGCGGCATCGCGGCCAGCCCATCACAGACGCACACCTGGAGGCCACTGTGGCGACGAAGACGGCGACCGGTGGTCTGAGCCGGATCACCATCGTGGCTCCGCGTACCCGGATGGATCTGGCGCTGCCATCGGACGTGCCGATGGCCGACCTGCTCCCCACCCTGCTGCGCTACGCCGGGGAGGACATGGCCGACGAGGGTGCGCGGCACGGCGGCTGGGCTCTGTCCCGGTTGGGGGGTGCACCCCTGGACGGCGGGCGTACCGCTGCGCAGCTCAGCGTCCGTGACGGTGAGGTGCTCTACTTCAACCCCCGGTCCGCGGCCGCGCCGGAGATCGTCTTCGACGATGTGGTGGATGCGGTCGCCACCGCGACCAACCAACGCCCCGGTGCCTGGCAGGTCGACGCGACCCGGTCCTTCGCGGTGGTCTTCGCCGCTGCGGCGCTTGGCGCCGGCGCGCTGGCCGCGCTCTTCGCGGGCCCTCCGCACCTGCCCGGCGCGGTGGCCGCCCTGCTGGTCGCGGTGACGTTGTTGGTAGGCGCGGCGGTGCTGTCCAGGGCCGCCGGTGACAGCCGCACCGGCGCGGTGCTGGCAATGGTCGGCCTGGCATATGCCGCCACCGGCGGCCTGCTGCTGCTCGCGGGTGATCGACCGCTGACCGAGCTGGCCAGCGCACACGTCCTGCTCGGGGCGACCGCGGCGGTGATCGCCGGAGCGGTGGCCGTGCTGGCGGTCGGCGACCGGTACCCCCTCTTCTTCGCCGCGATCGGGGTGCTAGCGGCGACCGGCCTGGGCGCGCTGCTCTGCCTGGTCCTCGGCCTCGATGCGCCGGCCTCCGCCGCGGTGGTGGCGGCGGTCGCGTTCGGCATGGTGCCGGCGCTGCCGATGGCGGCCTACCGGCTGGCCCGGCTGCCGGTGCCATCGATCCCGACCGGTCCGGAGGACCTGAAGACCGACAGCGAGTCGGTGGACGGCCGGCAGGTGCTCCAGCAGAGCGAACGTGCCGACCAGTTCCTGACCGGTCTGCTGTGGACCGTGTCGTTGCTGGTGCTGGGCGCGCAACTGGTGCTGGCCCTGGACGGCCGCCTGTCGGCGGTGCTGCTGTGCCTGGTGCTGGCCCTGCTGTCGCTGCTACGGGCCCGACCGCTCCTGGGCCGCGCCCAGCGCACCCCGGTGCTGCTGGCCGGCACTGGAGGGCTGGGTCTGGCCGCTGCGGCCACCTTCGCCGGTGGGTCGCTGCCGGTCCGGCTCGGCCTGATCCTGGGCGGGCTGGTGCTGGCCGCCGTGGTCAGCCTGATCTACGGTCTGAGCGTCGCCGGTAAGCGCATCTCACCGGTCTGGGGCCGGTTGCTCGACATCGCCGAGATCCTGCTGATCATCTCGCTGGTCCCGCTCGCCTTCTGGGTGTGCGGCCTCTACGGCTGGGTCGTCAACCTCCGGCCCTGACCGCGTGTTCCCGCCCCGGCGGTCAGCGCGGTTGCGGGCGGGTGGAGACACCCAGCGCCGACGCGACCGGCGCGGTGGCGTAGACGCCCGGAGCGTGCTGACCGTCCATGGGTCGGGTGGACGTGCCCACCCGTTGCACCACCTCACGGACCACCTTGACCAGCGCCTCGACGTGGTTGTCCATCGCTGCGACCCGCAACAGCGGCGCCGCCACCCGACCGTCCATCGACACCGTCGCGGCCACCGTGTGCGAGGGTGCCGAGGTCGCGGTGATCGCGTCCACCAGCGGCCCGAGCGGTGCGTCCGAACGACCCCGCAGGGTCATGCAGCGGTGTGTCCAGCCGCCGCCGCGCAGCCCCCGCCAGGTTTCCGCCGGCGCCTCCGGCACCAGGTCCAACCCGGCTGCCGAGACGATGGCCGTGCGCAGTTCCTCCCGGCCCAGCGGCCGGTGGGTCAGGCCCGCGGAGGTCAGCGCCTTGCCCAGCCGACCGATCCCCGCAGCCACCGTCCGGTGCACGCCGGGCAGCCCGCCGCCCCGACTCACCGCCTCCACCCGGGCATCACTGACGGTAAGCCGCAGCGCCACCCAGACGGTCCGGTGCGCCGCCGGCGGCGCACCGGGTGCCGGATACCAGACCAGGGTGTGTGCGACCACCTGGGCCCGGGAGACTGGCGCGCTGAAGTCCGTGAGCACCCGCAGTGCGCGGTCGACAGTGGACGCGTCCACCGAACCGACCGTGGCGCCGGTGGCGGACTGCAACGCGACCGCGGCGAACCAGCCCTGGTCGTCCTGCCCGATGCCGAGCCGGGTGCCCCGGTCGGTCAACTCGATGACGCTCAGCTCGGGGGCGAGCGCAGCCAACCGCGGGTCCGTCGCCGTGTCGCCGGCCAGTGCGGCCGAGGCGCGTTCGACGCGTCGCCGCAGCCGCCGGCGCAGCAGCAGATCCTCGAACCACCAGCGGCCACCTCGGCGGACGAAGGCGGCCAGGACGATCAGCACCGCCACGGCGCCCACCGTGGCGAGCAGCCAGCTGGGCCCGGCCGTCGCGGCCCAGACGCCGACCACGCACAACTCCAGCACGACGAGCTGCCCGACGAGCACGGGGCCGATCCGCCCACGGCCGGGCCGTTCCGTCGGCGGCGTCGACCGCGTCGAACCGTCGGACGGGCCCGTGGCCGATCGGGCGGGTCGCGCCTGAACCTGCGTCATCGCTGACTGTCCCTCCTGCACGGTACGGCTCTGCGCCGGGTTGGTCCGGTGCCGGCCACGGGCGGCGGTCCCGAGGAACCGCCGCCGGCCCCTTATCGTAGGGAAGCCCGCGACGGCACCCCGACCTGATCGTCGCGGATCCACCCCGCCGGAGGTAAGTCATGCGGACCCGCCGCGATCAGGTGCAGGCGTACCGCTTCGTCACCCGCCGGATCGTCTCCGCGTTGCTGTCGGGCGATCCGGAGACCACCAACCTGCCGATGCGACGGCTCGGCATGGCGGTCTTCGGCAGCGTCATCACCGCCGCCGTGGTGCTCGGTGGGGTGGGTGCCTACGGCCAGTTGACCGGAAACACCGCGCCACTGCAAGACCAGACTCTGGTCATCGAGCGGGAGACCGGCGCGACGTACGTGTTCCTGAACGGGCAGTTGCTTCCGACGCTCAACTACACCTCGGCCCGCCTGATCCTGAACAAGCCGGACGCGGAGGTGCGGACGATGTCCCAGGCGTCGCTACGGGACCGGCCACGCGGGCGCACCCTCGGCATCGTCGGGGCACCGGACGCCCTACCGGACCGCAAGTCGCTGACCGGGCTGCCCTGGTCGGTCTGCGACGTGCCCGACCCGGTCGACACGCAGCGTTCCAGCACCCGGGTGGTGATCGACCGGGCGCTGCCGGGCGGCACGCCGCTGGGCGACCGCTCGGCGCTGGTCGTGGTGGACAACCAGCTGCACCTGCTGACCAACAACACCCGACTCCAGGTGCCCGATGGGGAGCGGACGATCGCGGCGTTGAAGATGTCCGGTGCCGCGCGGCTGCGGGTCGGGCAGCAACTGCTCAACGCCGTACCGGCGGGGCCACCGCTGCGCAAGCCGTTGCTGCCCGGCGAGGGTGACCGCAGCAGGCAGAGCGTGGCCAACCGGACGTCCGTCATCGGTCAGGTGTTCCGGGCCGCCGGACGGCACTACGTGCTGACCGAGGAAGGTCTCGTCTCGATCAGTGAGATCACCGCCCTGCTGATGGTCAGCGGCGGCGGTCAGATCACCGACATCACCCCGGACCAGGCCGGCGATCTGTACGTCAATCAACGAGTCGAGGAGGAAGGGCTGCCGCCGACGATGCCCACCCTCTACCCGGCCCAGTCCGGTCAGACCGTGCTGTGCGCGACGTACCGGGCGGGCACCGCTGGCGGCCCGCCGACCACCACCCTGGAGGTCTTCGACCGGGCGCCGGCTGAGCTGACCGCGACTGATCCGGGCCCGGTGCCGGTGCGACAGACCAGACGGGACGCCGTACGCACCGCCGAAGCGGTGCTGCTGCCCGGCGGGAAGGGTGTCATCGCGCAGGCCTCGCCCGGTGCCGGGACCAGCGGATCCGGTGCCGCCGGGTCGACGGTCTACCTGATCAGCCCGCAGGGCATCCGGTATCCGCTCGGTTCGGCGGAGACGCTGGCCGTGCTCGGCTACGGCGGGATCACCCCGCTGGCGGTGCCCGGCTCGCTGCTCGCACTGATCCCGACCGGGCCCACCCTGGACGTCGAGGACGCGTTGAAGGTCTTCTCGCCAGACGTGCCGGCGCCGGCCGCACGGACAGCCGCCGCACCGTCGTCCCCCACGCCGTCGTCCGCCGCGCCGTCGTCTCCCGCGCCGTCGTCCGCCGCACCACCGTCAGGGTCGACGCCATCCGCTCCGGCCAGCGGCGCTACCCCGACCGGCGGGGCGGGCGGTGGGATGCCCGTCGGATCGACCGGTGCCGACGGCTGAGCAGGTTTGACGGGTCGCACGGAGTCGCAGCGGTGGACTAACCTGGATGTCGCTGACGGTTGTCAACCAGAACGACGGGGATGTTGCCATGACCGGGCGTACGGAAGTTGACCTGCTGTCCCTAGAGGACTTCCACCAGCACCTGGCGTCGCGGTTGACCCAGGTGGAGTCGGTGCTGCGCAAGCTCAACACCGAGATGCAGTGCCGCCCCCCGGCGTTGGGTGCGTTCTTCGACGCCACCGACAAGGCGCGGCGTTACAGCGAGGTTCACCAGTCCTACGTCGACCAGGCGGAACGGGTCCGGCAGGCGGTGCTGGCGGCACAGCAGGCGACCAGCACGATCCTCACCAACTACCGCACCACCGAGGCGCGTAACGCGGCCAACGCCACCGATGTCACCGCCGCGCTGAACGGGGTCGACCGGGCGTTGCAGCCGAAGGAGGACGGGCGTGTCTGAGTACACCCAGCGCTACGAGGGCAGCAGCCACCAGCAGCTGTACGACGGTGTGATGGCCGGCAAGCCGGAGCAGATCGAGGGCGTGGCCGCCCAGTGGGCTGAGCTCAAGGGCGTCCTGGACGGTTTCGGCCGGGAGCTGAGCGGCGACCTCGAGAAGCTCGGCAACACCTGGACGGGCTCCGCAGGTCTGGAGTTCCAACGGCGACTCAGCCTGATCGTCGTTCACACCGACGCGTTGGGCGAGGGGATGGCCGGCGTCAAGCAGGGGCTGACCCTGATGGCCGACCATCTGCGCACCGCCCGCAAGCAGGCCGAGAGCCCGGAGGAGACCGACGACAACGACCAGTTGATCTCCGGCGCGATCAAGGGTGCCGCCTTCGGTCTGACCGGCGCCCTGATCGGGGGCGTGGCGGGTCACCAGCAGGACAAGGCCGAGCAGGAGAAGGCCCATCAGCGGATGGTGACCGTGGTGGCCGAGTTGGCCAGCGGTTACGAGCTCTCCGCCTACGACCGGGTGGTCGATCCACCCCTGCCTGACCCGGACACCCCGGGCAAGATCAGCAAGGATTCGACGACGCCGCAGAGTGTCCCGGCCATCGCCAAGGTGACTGCCGGACCCACCAGCACCGGTGTCAACGCGCGCACGGGCGGCGCGACCGTCGCGACATCCAGGCGCGCTGCGCCGCCGCCGGGCCCCGGCGACGGCTCGATCCTCGGCGAGAACGCCCCGGGCACCGGTGGCACGCCAGCCGTCGCCACCGGCCCGGTCGGCACCGGCAGCGCCTCCGGTCCCAGCGGCACCTCCCTCGCCGGAGCAGACCCGCTGATCGGCGGCGCGCTGATCGCGGGTGGTGCCGCCGGGCTGGTCGGCCTGTCCGGGCCGACCACGGTGGCCGCTGGCGCCAGCGGTGGCCCGGGTCTGCTCTACGGAGCGCAGGGCGGGGCACCGGCCGGCGGGGTGCTGCGCACCGCCGCGCTCGCCGGTTCGGGCAGCACGCCCACCCCCTCGGTCCGTCCGACCGGTGGTGCGACCCCGGCTGAAAGTCGCTCCGCCAGCGGGATCGGGCGCAGCATGGACGGCCAGCGCGGCGGCCAGGCGGCCACGACCGGCCGCAACGCAGGTTCCGGCCGCGGGGCGGGCGGCAGCGGTGCCGGGCGGCCCGGGGTGCTCGGCGGGCACGGTCGATCTCAGGACGACGACTCCGATGAGCGGCTGACCTGGTTGACCGAGGACGAGATGGTGTGGCGGGACGGCGGGAAAGCAGCGCCCCCGGTGCTGGGCACCGGCGACTGAGCACGATGCGCCGCCGTTGATCATCATCACCGGCGGTGCCACCCGAACGATGCGCGGTGCCCTCGACCGGAACGATCCGGCCGGGGGCACCGTCTTTCCCGGGGCGTCGGTCGGTGACGTCCACAGTGCGCATGGTGGTGGCGGTCACGCCAGACCGGGCCGTCGCCGTGCTGCGACACGTCGGGGCGGGCGATAGGTTGGTCGGGTGTCGTCCGCAGCGTCTGTCCGCCCAGCCCGATGGGCTGTGCTGCGGTCACTGCGGGAGCTGACCCGGCTGGCGGTCACCGCGCTGGTGCTCGCGGTCGGCCTCGGTGGCGCCCTCGCCGCGACCCCACCGCCCGCCCCGACGCAGCTGCGGCCCAGCGCCGTGAGCAGCCGGGTGGCCACTGTCCGCCCCGATGCCGCCCCGGCCACCGAGCGGGCTGCCCAGCCCGCTGCCGCCCGACCGGTTGACACGGTCGACACCGCCGCGCCGGCCGGTCCGGTCGCTGCGGGCCAGGAGCATACGCCGGCCATCGATCCCGGCCGTGGCACTCCTGCGCGACGCGGCCCGCCCACCCGCTGATCCAGGCCCGGCGATCCCCGGGGCCCGGTCCCGGGTAATCCGTCGCGGCACCTGAGTCGACGCCGACGGGATCACCCCGCCACCCGGCCGACCGGTGCTGTCGGGCTCCTCTTTGCCACCCGTCGAACCCGCCTTCGAGCGCGAGGTGCTGATCATGCAAACCATCCTCTCCACCGTCCTGCCCGACCTGTCCCGGGCCGCCGTCATCTGGCTGAGCCTGCTCGGGGTGGTCGGGGTCGCTGTCTCCGTTCTCCTGCTGCGCCCCGGCCGGCTCCGCCTCGACCCCGGCGCCCGGATCCGCCGCGCTGCCATGCCGAGCCAGTTCGAACAGGCGCGGGAGGAACGGGAGCAGAGCCGCTACGCGCAGGAGGTCGCGGTGGCAGCCGAGCGGGCAATCACCACCGCTCAGCGCCGTCGGGCGGAGTGGGTGGCCGCGCAGGAGACGGTCGAGGCAGCCTGGCAGGCGTACGAGGCGGCCGAGGCGGCCGTGCGGCGGCTTGGCGCGGCAACCGCGATGCCGCTGCCGCACACCGCCCAGACTCCGGCCGAGTACGTGGACCGCGAGCGCTACCTGCACCGTGCCGCGCTGGACGCGTACTGGCGGCGGGAGCTGTCGGTGGAGCAGCTCAGCGACGTCTTCGCACACCGCGACGGCTGGGACCCCCGGCTGCACCCGGTCGAGCAGGAGCTGGTGCTGCAGCGGGCGATCCGGGAGAATCTGGCGGCCAGGCACACCACCGCCCGCGAGCAGGAGCAGGTGGCGTGGCGGGCGGCGGAGTTGGCCGTGGCGGCGGCCCGCAGTCTGCGCGAGGAGGCCCATGCTGCCACCGGACGACGGGTCGCGGAGTCGGCGTCGGTGCTGCCGCTCAGCGAGGTTGCCCGACCGTCGGTTGAGCAGACCCGGGAAAACACGGTGATCGCCCGAGGCCGCGCGACGGTGCCCGCGTTCTGATCCGCGCGGCGTCGGGTGGGTTAGCGTGACGGCATGTCCCGACAGGCGTGGGTCCTCGTGGTGATCGCCGGCATCCTGGCGATCGCCACACTGGTGGGTGCCGTGGTGCTGGCGGTGCGGGTGGTGCGTACGCGGCGGCTGCTGACCGGGCTCGGTGCGGGCGGCAAGGTCGCCTTCTACGGGGCGCTGATCTACACGATCTTCCCGGTCGACGTGCTCCCGGACCCGATCTACCTGGATGACATGGGTGTCCTGGCCGCCGCGCTGATCTACCTCACCCGGCTGGTGCACCAGCGCCGGGCGGCCGGTCGTCAACTGCCCGGTCAGCCGGACGCCCCGCCGGACCCGGACCGGGCACGCCGCCGCGTGCCATGATCGAGGTCGGTTCGGCGGACAGGGGACGGGCATGGCGGGCGATCATCGGTTGGACGTGCGCGATGAGCGCGTTGCCGCCTTCTGCGCGGAACGACACCTCGCGACGCTGACCACTCTGCGCGCCGACGGCACCCCGCACGTCGTACCGGTCGGGGTCACCCTCGACCCGGCGGCCGGACTGGCCCGGGTCATCACCTCCGGCGCCTCCCACAAGGCCCGTCAGGTGGCCGCCGCCGGCTCGGCCGGCGCGGCGGTGGCCGTGTGCCACGTGGATGGCCGCCGCTGGCTGACCATCGAGGGCCGCGCGGTGCTCCGATCGGATCGAGCCGCGGTGGCGGAGGCGGAGCGCCGCTATGCCGAGCGGTATCGGACCCCACGTCCGAATCCGGAGCGGGTGGTCATCGAGATCACCGTGACGCGGCTGCTGGGGAGCCTCTGAGCTGACAGCAGCACCGCCCTTGGGAGGTTCGTCATCTGCTGACCGGGTTGCACCGGGTCCCCCAGCCTTGAGGCGGAATGCAGGCGGGAGCAGGACGGTTACGTCCCGGTACGCCCACGGCTGAGACCCGCCGCTGGTCGTCGCCCCGTGCTGAGCCGAGCGCCATTCCCGGTGCTGCCGCCCTCCGCCCGTCGGAGGCGCCAACCCCCGAACGGAGACTCGACCATGAACCCGATCATCCAGAAGAGCGGTCTGTCCGTCGCCGGCCTGCTGGTCGCCGGCGGTTGCGCCCTCGGCCCGGCGGTAGCCGCGCAGGCCGCCCCGGTGCCGGCCGCCCCGACCTCGTCGAGCCAGACCGACCGATCCGCCGAGCGGATCCTCGGCATCGACTACCAGGCCCAGCCCAACTTCTACTACTGCGGTCCGGCCGCGACCCGGATCGCGTTGTCCGCCCAGGGCAAGGCGTTGTCCCAGGACGAGGTTGCCAAGCTGCTCGGCACCACCGAGGCGGGCACTCCCTCGGCCCTGGACACCACGCGGGTGCTCAACGAGCTGACCGGTGGCAGGTACCGGACGACCGAAATCCGTGACTCGGTGGCTCGCCCCGACCAGGTCGAGCAGCTGCGCCGGGACGTGCTGGCCGCGGTGGACGCCGGCCGGCCGGTGGTCGCCAACATCAAGGGCACGACCGTGGACACCGACGGCAACCCGCACTCGTACGAGGGCGGCCACTACCTGACCCTGGTCGGCTACCGCGACGGTGGCGACACCATCCGGGTTGCCGACCCGGCCGACCCGGCGTTGGGCGAGTACTGGATGAGTCTGCCGAAGGTCGCCAACTGGATCGCCGAGCGCGGCTACTCCGCCTGATCCTGACGGTTCACCGGGCCGGTCTCTCCCTGTCGGGGAGGCCGGCCCTTCCGTCGTCACGCGTCCGGGCAGCGAGGTGCGCGCGTCGACGACCGCTGCGGTGCCGCACCCGTTGGACCGACACCGCAAACCCATCGTCGAACGTAGGTTTGTGCAGCCCCGTGGGGGTACGAAGGGCCACACACCTCCCACCGATCCGCAACCGGTAAGGGGCCGTGAGATGAGCAACCCGCAGTCCACCGACGACCACGACGCCATCGACATCCTGGTCGCCGACCACCGTGAGTTCGAGACTCTCTTCGTCGAGTTGGAGACTCGGCAGGGCACGCTCGAGCATCGCCGCCAACTCGTCGATGTGGTGATCGCCGAGCTCGTCCGCCACTCGGTGGCCGAGGAGGCGTACGTCTATCCGATCGCCCGAAAGGCACTGCCCGACGGCGACGAGATCGCCGACCGCGAGATCGCTGAGCACGCAGACGCCGAGCGGACCATGAAGGAGCTGGAATCCGTCGAGCCGTCCGACCCTCGCTTCGACGAGCTGCTCGCCCACCTGACCACCACCATCCGACACCACGTGCGGGAGGAGGAGAACGAACTCTTCCCCCGGCTTCGCGCCGCGACGGCCCGGGAGGAGCTGATCGAGGTCGCCGACAAGGTGACGGCGGTCAAGAAGTTCGGCCCGACCCGGCCACACCCGGGAGCACCGGACCACCCGCCGGCGAACAGGCTGCTCGCCCCCGGCACCGGTCTGGTCGACCGGCTGCGCGACGCGTTGAGCGGTCGACCCACCTCAGTGGACGAGTTACGCGAGGAACCGCAGCGCTGACCGGCGCAGCGTCCGAACAGAACACTCCCGGGCCGCCGATGGCTCGGCGGCCCGGGAGGCGTCTGGTGCGTCAGCGGACCTGGTCGCCCTCACCGGTGCGCGCCTGGGCCTGGTCGACGCCCTTGTCGATCTGGTCGTCGTACTTGCCGCCGGTGCGCTTGTCGGCCATGTCGCCGGCCTTCTCCGCACCCTGGTCGACCTGCTTGTCATGCTTGTCCGCGAAGTCCTTGGCCTTGTCCATGAAGTCACCCACGATGCTCCTCCTCCAGTCCGGTTACTCCGATTTGTGTTCCCTCGGCCTGCCAGCGCAAACGCCGTCGTTCCGGGTGTGGATCGCGAACACCCACCCGAACGTCCCGGACCGGCGTACGATCCGCGCGGGCAGCGGCCAACGCGGCGTTGGGGCGACACGGGTGTAGGCGCACGGCCGGCCGGGTACCGACCTCGCCGAGATCGAGGAGGACCGACATGCCGGCAGAGGAACCCGTAGCGGCGAAGACCGGCGACCCCGGGCCGCGCCAGAGTTGGGCTGCGCTGCCCTGGCTGGTCCGGACCGCGGTGTCGTGGAGCGCCTGCCTGGTGGTGGTCGTCGCCGGGCTCTACCTGCTGGGTCGGATCGCCGTCCTGCTGGCGCCGCTGGCCATCGCGCTGGCCGCCACCATCTTCCTCACCGCGCTGCTCGACCCGGTGCTGCTCAGGCTGCGTCGACTGCGACTGCCCGCAGCGCTGGCCGCGCTGTGCACCGTACTGCTGCTACTCGGCATCCTGGTCGGCGTCGGCGCGTTGGTGTGGAACCTGACCGCCAGCCAGTTCGACCAGCTCAGCCAGGAGCTGACGCAGGGGCTCGATCGCAGCCGCGACTTCGTGACGTCCACGCTGCCGGTCACCGACGCACAGTTGGACCGGCTGATCGACCAGGCCCGGGAGGGGCTGAGCGGCAGTTCGCCGGACCCGGTGTCGGGCGCACGGACCGCCACCGAGGTGCTCGGCTCCGCGTTGCTGGCCCTGGTGCTGCTCTTTTTCCTGCTCAAGGACGGCCGGTCGATGTGGCACTGGGTGCTGTCGCGGGTGTCCGGCACGAACAAGCCCGTGCTGGCCGAGGCCGGCCGGGCCGGTTGGCAGACACTGGGCGCGTACAGCCGGGGCACCATGTTGATCGCCGCGATCGACGCGATCGGCATCGGCCTGGCACTGGTGGTTCTGCGGGTGCCGCTCGCCCTGCCGCTGGCGCTGATCACCTTCCTCGGCGGTTTCGTGCCGATCATCGGTGCGACGGTGGCCGGCGCGGTGGCGGTGCTGGTGGCACTCGCCGCGAACGGCCCCACCACCGCACTGCTCACCCTCGCCGCGGTGATCGCCGTGCAGCAGATCGAGGGCAACCTGTTGGAGCCGCTCGTCATGAAGCGGCAGGTCCGACTGCACCCGGCGGTGATCCTGGTGGCGGTCACCGCGGGCACGCTGATCGCGGGCATCGCTGGCGCCTTCGTCAGCGTCCCGATCACCGCGGTCCTCTGGCGCGTCATCGACACCGTCCAACAGCGTCGCTCCACCTCGACCCTCATGCCGGCAGGTTGATCATCGACTGAGGTGGGTGGTGAACCAGGTGCCGGCGTGGTCGGCGACCTGCTCAAGGGTGCCGGGCTCCTCGAAGAGATGGGTGGCGCCGGGGACCACCCGCAGCTCGCCGACCTCCCCCAACTCGGCCAGCGCCCGCTCGTTGAGCGTGATCACTTCCTCGTCCAGGCCGCCGACCAGCAGCAACGTCGGGGTACGCACCTGGGCCAGGGCGTCTCCGGCCAGGTCCGGCCGGCCGCCCCGGCTGACCACCGCACCCACCCGATCGCCGCGGGACGCCGCCGCGACCAGGGCGGCGGCAGCACCCGTGCTGGCGCCGAACAAACCGATCGGTACGTCACCGGCGGGCCGCTCGACGGCCAACCAGTCGACGATCCCGGCCAGCCGGCTGGCCAGCAGCCCGATGTCGAACCGCAGTTCGGCGGTGCGTGCGTCCACCTCGTCCTCGGTCGGGGTGAGCAGGTCCACCAGCACCGTGCCGAGCCCCCGGCCGTTGAGCGTACGGGCCACCGCCACGTTGCGCGGACTGTGCCGGGAGCTGCCGCTGCCGTGCGCGAAGAGCACCACACCGACCGGCTGAGCGGGCAGCATCAGGTCGGCGGGGAGTTGGGCTTCCCCGACCGGGATGGTCACCGTGCTGCGCTGCTCGTCCATGCCCCCACCTCCGCGTGCTCGCCTGCGGCCCGGTTACCCCGCCCACCGCACCGCACGCACCGAGCTACGGGCCGAGTTTGCCGGGAGGGCCGTCGGGTACGCGACGAACGACCGCAGACCGTGTCGGCGCAACCGCGCCCCGACGGATCGCGAGGATCGCCATGGCCAAGCAGCAGACGTCCCGACAGCAGCAGATGGACGAGCGGAACCGGCGTGAACAGGACGCCGAGCGCAATCAGGACTTCGGGGACCAGGCCGCTGAGGCCCGCCTGCCCGATGATCCTCGGGCGATGGCGCCCCGAGACGCGATCGGGCGCCCGTCGACCGGCGAGCCCATCTGACGGACGTAGGCGCGGGCGGTCGGGGCGGGATCACTCCCGCCCCGACCGTCACTGCTGGTGCTCGGGCAACCGCAGCAGCGGCGACCTGCCCGGTGGCTGCTCGGGCGGAGGGCCGGACGGCTCAGCCGGTGGCACCGGCACCGTCACCGGCTCGTCGCAGGTGACCCGCAGCACCTGGTCGTGGTGGCGCAGCTCCACCACATCGTCCGGGCTGCCGTGTCGGAGCGAGTACGTCGTCTGGTGCGGCCGGACGTCCACCCGCAGCGCCAGCCCTCGCCATTGCAGGGAGAACTCCAGCCGGCTGAGTCGGCTGGAGAGCCGGGGCGCGAAGGACAGCTTGCCGTCGTGGTCCCGCAGACCGCCGAGGCCACCGACCAGGGCGAGCCACGCGCCGGCCAACGACGCCATGTGTACGCCGTCACGGGTGTTCTCGTTGAGGTCGTGCAGGTCCATCAGCGCGGCCTCGCGCAGGTAGATGTGCGCCAGCTCCGGATGGCCCACCTCGGCGGCGAGCACCGCCTGGGTGCAGGCCGACAACGACGAGTCGCGTACGGTACGGCGCTCGTAGTAGAGGAAGTTGCGCACCTTCTGCTCGGGGGTGAACGCGTCCCCTCGCCAGTGCATGGCGAGTACGAGATCGGCCTGCTTGACCACCTGCTTGCGGTACAGCTCGAAGTACGGGTAGTGCAGCAGCAGTGGATACTTTTCCGCCGGTGTGTGGGTGAAGTTCCACTCCTGGAGGCGGGTGAAGCCCTCCACCTGCTGGTGGACGTCGAGCTCCTCGTCGTACGGGACGTGCATGGAGGTGGCGGCGTCCCGCCAGCTCGCGGCCTCCTCATCGGTGACCCCGAGATGGAATGCTTCGTCCCGGTAGCGCATCACCACGTCGGCGGCGGAGAGCAGATTTCGCTGCGCCATCAGGTTGGTGTAGATGTTGTCGTTCTTCACGGCGGTGTACTCGTCCGGGCCGGTGACACCGTCGATGTGGAACTGCCCGTGCCGGTCGTGGTGGCCGATCGAGCGCCACAGCCGGGCGGTTTCCACCAGCAGCTCCAGCCCGATCTCCCGCTCCAAATCGGTGTCTCCGGTGACCATCACATAGCGGCGCATGGCGTCGGCGATGTCGGCGGCGATGTGAAAGGCCGCCGTGCCGGCCGGCCAGTATCCGGAGGATTCCGGCCCCTCGATGGTCCGCCAGGGGAAGGCGGCGCCCTTGAGGTTGAGCGTCTCCGCACGCTCCCTCGCCGAATCCAGCGTGCTGTGCCGCCACTGCAGGGCGCTGCGCACCGCGCTCGGCTGGGTGTAGGTGAGCACCGGCAGGACGAACATCTCGGTGTCCCAAAATGCGTGCCCGTCGTAACCGGGACCGGTCAGCCCCTTCGCCGAGATCGGCCGCTGCTCCGCCCGGGCACCGGCCTGGAGCACGTGGAAGAGACCGAACCGGACCGCCTGCTGCACCTCCGGGTCACCCTCGACCAGCACGTCGGCCGCGTCCCAGAACGCGTCGAGGTAGTTGCGCTGCTCCCGGTGGAGCCCGTCCCAGCCGTCCAGCCGTGCGCCGGCCAGCGCCGCGCCGACCTGGTCGCGCAGCGCGGGCAGGGACCGCCTGCTCGACCAGCCGTACGTCAGATACTTGATCACCCGCAGTTTCTCGCCGGGCTGGAGCACGCAGGCGATCGTGGTGCGCACCCAGTCCTCGTATCCCTCGGACTCGATGGTGGTGCGGTCGGGGCCGTGCACCTCGTGCTCCATCGCCGCGGCGACCCGCAGCCCGGAGACCTTGGTGCGGTGAATCAGCTGCCCGCCGTCCGGGGTGGTCAGCTCCTCCTCGGCATGCAACGGTGACTCCAGCACCGCCGCGACCCGGGGATCCTTGCTCTGCGCGGGCAGCGACTCGTTGGCCACCAACTCGGACTGCACGATCAGCCGCAGCGGGCCGCCGACCGCCTCGACCTCGTAGCTGATGGCGGCGACCGACCGCTGGGTGAACGAGACCAGGCGGGTGCTGCGGACCTTGACCTCCCTGCCGGCGGGCGAGCGCCAGTGCAGCTCCCGGTGCAGGGTGCCGGCCCGCAGGTCGAGGATCCGCTCGTGGGCGAGCAGCTCCCCATAGCGCACGTCGAGCGGTTCGTCGTCGACGAGCAGCCGGATCAGCTTGCCGTTGGTGACGTTGACGATGGTCTGGCCGGACTCGGGGAAGCCGTAACCGGCCTCCGCGTACGGCAGCGGGCGCAGCTCGTAGAACGAGTTGAGGTAGGTGCCGGGCAGGCCGTGCGGCTCACCCTCGTCGAGGTTGCCGCGCAGCCCCACGTGCCCGTTGGAGAGCGCGAAGACCGACTCCGACTGGGCCAGCACGTCCATGTCCAGCCGGGTCTCCCGGATGTGCCACGGCTCGACCGGATAGGCCCGCTCCCTGATCACGCGGGACCCCGTTCGCCAGCCGAGTGGTGGGCGGCAGCGTTGCGCGCCGGCTCCTGCGGATCGACCGCGTTGAGCAGATCGGCGAGGTCCTTGACCACGATGTCGGCGCCGTGCGCGAGCAACTCGTCGGCCTGCCCGACCCGGTCGACGCCGACCACGTAACCGAAGCCGCCGGCGCGGCCGGCGGCCACCCCGGAGAGCGCGTCCTCGAAGACCGCGGCTTGCGTCGGGTCGACGCCGAGCAGCCTGGCCCCGGCGAGGAAGGTGTCCGGGTGCGGTTTGCCGCGCAGCCCCTGAGCCCGGGCGACCAGCCCGTCGACCCGGGCTTCCAGCAGCGGCTCCAGCCCGGCGGCGGCGACCACCTCACCCCCGTTGGCGCTCGCGGTCACCACGGCCCGGCGCAGCCCGGCCGTGATCGCCGCCTTCAGGTAGTCCACCGAGCCCGGGTAGACCTCGACGCCGGAGTTTCGCAGACGCTGCAGCAGCAGGACGTTCTTGCGGTTGCCCACGCCGTTGACGGTGTCAGCGTCCGGCGGGTCGTCCGGGCTGCCCTCGGGCAGCACGATCGCGCGGGAGGCGAGGAACGATCGGACACCGTCGGCGCGGGGGCGGCCGTCGACGTAGCGGTTGTAGTCCGAACCGGGATCGAACGGTTGGAACGGTTCGCCGGAGGCCGTGGCGCGCTGCCGGAGAAACTCGTCGAACGTCTGCGTCCAGGCGGCGTTGTGCACGCGGGCGGTCTGCGTCAGCACACCGTCCAGATCGAAGAGACAGGCGGTCACATGAGCAGGTAGGCCCAGCACGGTACGAATCTAACCACCCCGCTGGGCCCGCAAACCTGTTTCCGCCGCTCCGGCACGGTTCAGTTCGGCCGCAGCGTCCAGACCACGGTCATCGCCGAGGTGGGCGTGCCGTCCTCGGTCGCGATCTCCACCTCGACGGGGAATTCCGGGCGCCGTCCGGACTCCAGCTCCTCGATCACCTCGAGAGCCGGCCGGCCGAGCCGTGCGGTGGCCAGCACCGGGCCCATGGCGAGCTTGCGGTAGGCGATCTCGGCACGGACGGCGAGCGGCACGGCCCGGTCGAGCAACTGCCCGAAGGCGGCCAGCACGACCGCGCCGGAGGCCGTCTCGCCGAGGGTGAACATGGCGCCAGCGTGCGGCCCCCCGATGTGGTTGTGGGTGGCCGGCGAGTCGGGCAGCCGGACGACTGCCCGCACCCCGCCCTCCGCCTCGGGTGCCACCTCGACGAATTCGAAGCCGAGCGTACGGGCGAAGGGCACGGCTTCCAGCATGCCGGCCGCCACCTGGCGGGAGTCGATGGTCATGGCCTGACGTTACTCGGGGGTAACCAGGCCGGCAACCAGGCACTTCGCCGGGTTTCGGCCGACCCTCAGAGGTTGGCGATGCTCCGCAGGACCGCCGCGTAGAAGTTGCCGTCGATGCTGCGGAAGAAGGAAAAATCCTGGCCCGGGTCACCGAAGAACGGGCGCAGCGTCCAGGCCAACTGCGTGCCGACGAACCCGAAGAGCAGGATCCAGATGTAGAGCAGGGTCATGCTGGCCGGCCGCTGCGTCGGCTCACCGCGCCGGACGGGGCGGTCACTCCAGGAGTGCTGGTCGCGGGGCGCCACCATGCCCGGAGGGAACGAGACGCCGGTCGGCTGCCCGCTCCACTGGGCCGGAACCTGCTGGGGAGCCGGCCCGGTGGTCGTGCCGGCGTCGGGAGTCGCGCCGTTCGGGACCGAACCGGCCACGACTGCTTCGGCTGGCACGGCAGCGGGCACCGAACCGGCCGGCACGGCAGCGGGCACGGCAGCGGGCACCGAACCGGCGGGCACGGCAGCGGGCACGGCAGCGGGCACCGAACCGGCGGGCACGGCAGCTCCGGGCACGGCGGCCGGCGCGGCCTGGGCCTGGGCGTTGGCGGCCTCCGAAGCAATCGGGCCGTGGTCGTTGAGCACCTGCATTCCGCCGGTCAGAAAACGAAGCCCGACCAGCGCCGACATGGTCAGGATCGCCACGTTGAGCAGCTTGAAGAAGTGGTAGTCGTCGGCGGTGATCAGGAAGAAGAGGCTGATCGGCGCGAACGCCACCGCGAGCATCGAGGTGACCGTGATCGCCACCATCACCAGCGCCAACGACTGACGCACCGAGAGCCGGGCACCGAAGACCAGATTGAACAGGTAGAGCGTCGGCAGGCAGATGGCCAGCGTGACCAGGAACAGCAGCGGCAGCTTGAGCGCGGAGGTCAGCGCCATCAGCGGGCTGTGGAAGAAGCCCAGCACCGCCCCGTAACAGGCCAGCGCGATCGCGGAGCTGGCCAGCATCCGCACGGTCAGCGCGTTGAGGTCACGCTCGGCCACGATCTGCTGCCAGATGCCCTCGCGATCCCGCAGGATGCGCTCGATGACGAGCGGGCTGGGACGGTCACCCGACACGGGTGCACCCCTCTCGGTGGTCTTTTCACAGTGGACTGGGTGCGCAGAAGGTAGGACACCGGGTGGCAGGCCCGCCACCCCGCTCCGGCGAGTCGTCAGCGCCAACCCACGTCGATCCGGGCACCGCGCTCGTCGAAGAAGTGCAACGCGTCCATCCGGACCGAGACGGCGAGCGGGTGACCTGCGGTGACCGCCGGGTACGGTGCCAGCCGCACCGCCAGCTCCGCCGGGCGGCGGTGGTGCCGGCCCGGATCGGGAAGCACGCTGGTCCGGGTGCCACCATCGGGGGCATCCTGCGCCTCCACCGGTTTGCCGGTGAGTCGCTGCATCACCGACCCGAACCGACGCAGGCCGCGCTGGCCCACCGGCGCCGGCTCCAACGGCGCACCCATCTCGTCGACCACGATCGCGGTCGCACCGATGTCGAGGAACGCCAGCGACTCGTGCCCGTGGTGCTCCAGGTAGCGGATCCGCCCGCGCAGCACGTCGCCCGGGGTGTCCGGGGCGACCGGGGTGAGCGCCTCGGCCCGCATGCCGACCACGATCCGCTCACCGTGGTAGTGCGCCACCGCCCGGCTGCGGATGTCGTTCCAGGGCAGGTAGAGCGACTGGTCACCGAGGTTGAGCGTGACGTACCGGTCGAGGTGGACGTAGACCGACGCCTCCAGCAGGTTCATCCGCGGGCTGCCCAGGAAGGCTGCCACGTAGAGCGTCGCCGGTCGGCCGTACACCTGGGTGGGTGTGCCCACGTCCTGGAGCACGCCGCGGCGCATGATGGCCACCCGGTCGGCCATGGTGAGCGCCTCGGCCTGGTCGTGGGTGACGTAGACGGTCGTGACGCCCAGCTCCCGGGTCAGGCCCGAGATCTCCGCGCGCAGCTCGGCGCGGAGCCCGCTGTCCAGGTTGGACAGCGGTTCGTCCATGAGGAACAGGCCGGGTCGACGGACGATCGCCCGGCCCATCGCCACCCGCTGCCGTTGCCCGCCGGAGAGCTGACGCGGCTTACGGGCCAGCACGTCACCGATGCCCAGCGCGCTGGCCACGTCGCTGACCCGCTCACTGCGCGGTTCCGGTTCCACCCCGGCCAACCGCAGCGGAAAGGCGATGTTGTCGCTGACGCTCATGTGCGGGTAGAGCGCGAAGTCCTGGAAGACCATGGCGATCTTGCGGTCCCGTGGAGGCAGGTCGTTCGCCAGCTCCCCGTCGAGCAGGACCGCGCCCTGGGTCGGGTCCTCCAAACCAGCGATCATCCGTAGCACGGTGGACTTACCGCAGCCGGATGGCCCAAGCAGCACCATGAACTCGCCGTCGTTTACATCGAGGTTGATGCTGTCGACGGCCAGCGTGCCGTCCCTGAAGACCTTGGTCACATCCTTGAGCGTGACGGTACTCACCGTCTCCTCCCCCAGCTTGTCGGCCGAACCCCACAAGACTGTGACCAGGATCATTGGATTAGCACATCGGGTAAACGTCTTATGTTCGGTCGATGACGGCGCTATTACATGACAAAAGTCGATGCGCGGCGCGATCAACAGCGCGACGGTCGTTCCCCCGGCTCGCCCAGGAACACCTGGCGCACCACGCGATCCGCCGCGTGCCCGTCGTCCAGCGCGCAGAACCGGGCCCGGAAATGCTCACGGGCCTTGGTCGCCGCGTCCGACCGCACCGCGTCCGTGCGGAACAGATCTTGCAGGTCCGCGAAGGTGGTCGCCACCGCGCCCGGCGGCTCGGCCGTGACGTCGAAGTAGACCCCCCGGGCCAGCCGGTACGCCTCCCAGTCCGGGGTGTAGAGCACGATCGGCCGGTCCAGCACCGCATAGTCGAACATCGCCGACGAGTAGTCGGTGACCAATACGTCGGCCACCAGATAGAGATCCTCCACCCGCTGGTAGCCGCTGACGTCGCGAACCCGCTCCCAGTCCATGGGCCGGCCGGGACGGCGATCACGGTCGTGGAAGTAGTGGCTGCGCATCAGCAGCCGACCCGAGTCACCCAGCGCCCTGACGAACCGGTCCGGGTCGAACGGCGGCCGGTAGCCGGGCAGGTGCTCGCGGTGCGTCGGGGCGTACAGCACGACCTGCTCGTCGGGACCGAGGCCAAACTCGGCGCGTAGCCGGCGCACCTCGTCCGGACCGGCCGCGACCAGGCGGTCGTTTCGCGGGTAGCCCACCTGCAGGGTCGTGTACGTGGCCGGGTACGCCCGGTCCCACATCTGTGTGGAGAAGCTGTTCGCGCTGACGCTGTAGTCCCAGCGGTCCACCCGGCGCAGCAGCCCCGCGAAGTCCATGTGGCCCGCGCCGATCGGGTAGCGCTGCTGATCCAGCCCCATCACCTTGACCGGCGTGCCGTGGTGGGTCTGCAGGTGCACCTGTTCCGGCCGCTTGCGGACGAAGTCCGGAAAGTTGACGTTGTTGACCAGCCAGCGTGCGCGGGCGAGAACCCGGTAGTACGTCGGGGTGCCGGCGACCACGTACTCCACCCCGTCCGGCACGGTGTCCACCCGGTCCCGACGCACGATCCACACCCCGCGCACCCCCGGCACCAACCGGCGGGCGACCTCGTAGATCGCCGCCGGGTTGCAGGAGTATCCCCGGTACCAGTAGGCGGCGTACACCGCGAGCGTCGGATCGACCGGCCGACGCAGCTCCGCCCGGTAGTACTCGCGCAGCAGGCCGTCGCGGGTCAGCCGGGCACCGCGTCGAGCGACCGGACCGACCCGGCGCCGGGCGGTGCGGGCCTGCCGGCGGGCGACGTCGCGGGCCCGGCTGGCGGCCCGCAACGCGCTGAAGGTACGCCAACGGCCGGAGGCGACGAGCCGGTGTTTGATCCCCTCCACCCCGTCCGGCACCGGATAGCCGCCGGCCGGCAGCCAACGTTCGTAGTCCGCGGCGATCTGTGCGAAGAACGCCGGTCGCAGCTCCGGGGCGATCCGCTGGCCGTTACCGAGCACGGTCAGGTAGTGCCAGATCATCCGCTCGAAGACCGCCGACCGCAGGGCGTCCGTCGCCGACCCCCATGAATCCATCAGGTGGAAGACCCGGTGCCACTGTGGGAAGACCTCGAAGTGCCGGTCACCCCGGGTCCGGGTGATCGCGCCAGCGCGGCGTTGCCGGTAGTTGACGCAGACCCGATCCAGTACGCCGATCCGCTGCGCCGCCATCAGCACCGGGTAGCTGAACGAGACGTCCTCGTACCAGCCGGGCGCGAAGCGCAGCCCCAGGTCGACCAGGAAATCCCGGCGGACCAGCCGGTTCCACGCGGTGTGCAGCAGGCGCATCGCCTCCGGACGGTCCCGCAGCCGGAAGGTGCCCGCGCCGGGCGACTCCGGGAACACCTCGGCCATCGCGCTGCGGGTGGCGGTGTCGTTCCAGTGGGTGCGGACGTGGTCGATCAGCAGCACGTCCGGACGGGTGTCACGCAGCCGCGCGGCGACCTCCGGCAGGCACTCCGGCGCCAGCCAGTCGTCGCCGTCGAGGAACCACACGTACTCGCCGACGGCCCGGTCCAGCCCGATGTTGCGGGCTGGACCGAGGCCGACGTTCTCCGGCAGCCGGACCGAGCGGACCCGCTGGTCGCGGGCCGCGTACTCGTCGATGATGTCGCCGCTGGCGTCCGGCGAGCAGTCGTCGACGGCGATCACCTCGATGTCGGTCTCCGGTTGACCGAGGATGGAGTCCAGGCATTCGCGCAGGTATCCCTGCACCCGGAAGGCCGGTACCACGAAACTGATCAGGGTCATCCGGCCGTCCCTCCGTCAGCGCGGCGCGGCACCTCCAGCGCCCGCCGGCGCGACCGACGCCCGCGCGCTACGGGCCGGTCGGACGAACCAGGCCAGGGCGACGCTCACCACGAAAACCACGAGAAGGTACGCACCGAGTGTAGCCAGCCCGATACCCACCACGCCGGCAATCGCCGCGAGGGCCAGCAGCGCCGAGCGCCCCTCCCAGCCCAACGTGGCCGCGTGCAGAGGCGGTGCCGCCTGCCGCTTCTCCAGCCGTGCGGTCAGGTCGTAGTGGTGCACGGTGAGCACGAAGACGTACCCGAAGATCAGCCAACCCGGCGCCCCGCCGACCACCCCGACCGCGATGGCGAACAGGTACTCGGCGGCCCGCAACGCCGCGGGCACCAGCCAGTCCAGCGGCCCGTTGTGCGCCGCCCCGGCACCCAGACCGCCGACCAGCAGCACCAGCAGCGCCACCGGCACCGCCCAGCGCAGCTCGTCGGGCGCGTCGCCCAGCAGCGCCGCGACCAGCAGCACCGCCGGGCCGAGCGCGGCGATCACCGCCAGGGTGAGCGGCCCCATCGGGCGGACCACCGGCAGCCGGCGGGCCAACGGCCCGTCGTCGCGGTGCAGGGTCGCATCGACGGTGTCCAGCACCGGCACCCACATCCAGCGGGCGCGCAGCGTCCGCAGAGCCCCGGTGTACGCGAACGCCAGCACACCCCAGACCAGCACCGCGATCAGGCTGACCAGCGGGTTGAACAGCGCCACGGTCACCGCGATCAACGCCCACCGCTCGCCGATCGGGAAGACGACGGTCCGCTTCAGCCAGTACGACACCGAGCCGGTGTCCGCCTGCACACGGGTCGACGCCGCATTGAGCCGGTCACCGATCCCGCCGCTGGAACCCGCCGTGCGTGGTCGACGGGCCGCCTCGTCGTGCAGCACCCCGTACCAGGTGTCGGTCATGTGCCGGACGGTCTGCAACGTCATCGCGGCGATCGCGAGCGCCCACCCGTTGCCCAGCCCGGCGTGACTCACCCCGAAGCCCAGCCCGGCGTAGACCAGATACTCCTTGGCCCGGTCCGCCATCGTGTCCAGCCAGCCGCCCCAGGCGCTGAAGTGCCGGGTGTAGCGGGCCAGTTGGCCGTCCACGCAGTCCAGCATGAAGCCGAGGTAGAGCAGCACCGCGCCGCTGACCAGCGCGAGCCGACCACCGACCCCGAACAGCACCGCCGCGGCCAGCGCGAAGAGCACCGAGATCACCGTCACCCCGGTCGGGGTGAGCCGGAGCCGGGCCGCCAGCCGGACCACGTACGGCGACCAGGTGCTGACGAAGTAGGTGGAGAAGAAGTCGTCCTTCTCCTTGACCGACAGCCGCAACTCGGCCCGGTCCTCGTCGACCGCGGTCACCGCGGCCTCGGCAGCGGCCAGCCCGGCCGCGTCGTCGACCCGGTGTGCGACGAGCAGGCGTACCCGCTGGGCGAAGATCAGGGTGCCGAGCGCCGCGAGACCCGCGAAGAGCCGGTCCACCGCGGACCCGGGGCCGCCGGCCGCGACCGGCGCCAGGCCCTCGCCCCCGTCGGCCCGCGCACCGGCGGGCCCGAACGGGGCGACATCCCCGACCGGGCCGATCGGGGCGGCGACGGGAAGCAGCCCGGACGCGGCGGCCCGGGCGGCGGCGGCGAGGGTCGGCAGGTCGTCCACGCCGACCCGCAGCGCGCCGCCGAACACGCCGGTGGCGTCCCCGTCGAGGGCGTCCAACGCGCCAGCGTCGACCACCTGGCCCCGCTCCTCCCGCACGGCCGTCCGCCCGGGCACGGGCGGGTCGCCGAGCACCAGCGCCACCGTGGGCCCCACCGGGCTGGTGGCCAGGTGCCGCAGTACGGCGGTGTGCGCGACCAGGTCGGTGCCGGTGACCAGCACGGGCACCGTGGCGTTGTCGACCAGCACGGTCAACTCGTCGAGGTTGGCGGCGAAGCGCACCTCGTCCGCCCCGGCCCGGCGCAACTGGGCGGCCAGGCGGTCGGCCAGCGGCTCGCCGGTCGCGGTGGTCAGGCCCGCCGCGGGCGCCCCGGCGGCGAGCACGATCGCGAGCGTCACCGCGGGACCGCGGCGTGGTACGCGTCGAGCGCGTCGGCGATGGTGCCGTCGAGCGTCAACCGGCCCGCGTCGAGGTACAACCCCCGACGGCAGAACCGGGTCAGGTCCTTTTCGTTGTGTGACACCAGCACCAGCGTGCGCCCCTCCCCGAGCAGACGATCAATCGTCGCGTAACACTTCTTACGGAACTCCGCGTCTCCGACCGCGGTCACCTCGTCCATCAGCAGGATCGGGTGCGGCAGGTGCGAGATGATCGCGAAGCCGAGCCGCACCTTCATTCCCGACGAGTAGTGCCGCACCGACGTGTCGATGGCCCGCTCCACCTGCTCACCGGCGAACTCGACGATCTCGTCGAAGTGCCGCTTCAGATAGCTCGCCGACAGCCCGTGCAGTCCACCGACCAGGTGCAGGTTCTCCCGCCCGGTCAGGTCGTTGGAGAAGCCGGCGGACAACTCCAGCAGCGGGGCCACCGCACCGTTGACCCGGATGCTGCCCTCGTCCGGAATGAGCACCCCGGCGATCAGCCGCAGCAGGGTGCTCTTGCCGGTGCCGTTACGGCCGATCACCCCGACGGTCTCGCCCGGCTCGACGGCGAACGACACGTCGCGCAGCGGCCAGAACTGGCCGGGCAGGGCACCGCGCCCGCCCCGGTGGATGAACAACTCCCGCAGCCGCAGTTGGCGGCGACGGTTGCGGACGAACCGGATGCCCAGGCCGTCGGCCTCGATGATCGGCGCGGCCACGTCAGAGTTCCTTGAGCACGGCGGGTTCCAACCGGCGGAACGACCACCAGCCGGCGGCCAGCACCAGCAGGCTGCCGGCGACCGTGGTGGCGAGCAGCCGGGCGTCCGGGAACTCGTCCGGGTACCAGATCGCGTGGTGCAGCTGGAAGATCCCCACCAGCGGGTTCAGCTCGTACACCACCTTCAGCCACCCGGGCAGGCCGGACTCCCGGACCAGACTGAGCGGATAGATGATCGGCGTGGCGTAGAAGAGCACCCGGATGATCAGCCGCATGAGCCGCTCGACGTCGCGCATCAGCACGTTCCACGCGGAGAGCAGCAGCGAGAGTCCGACCAGCAGGACGGCCTGGACAGCCACCGCGAGCGGCAGGGCGAGAAGCGACCAACCGGGGTGGACCCGACCGTGCACCGCGTAGATCACCGCGATGGCGATCAGGATCGGCAGGCCGGCCGCGTACTCGGCGAACCGGCCGGCGACCCGGCCTATCGGGAAGACCTGACGCGGCACGTTCATCGTGGTGATCAGCCGGGACTGGCCGGTCAGGGCGTTCGTCGCCTCGCTCAGCGCCGAACTGGTCCACATCCAGGCGAAGATCCCGGTGATCAGGAACAGCGGGTACGACCCGGCGGCCTCGCCGAGATGCCGACCGGTGTCCCGGGAGTAGAGCACCCCGAACACGAACCAGTAGATGGCGCCCATGCCGAGCGGCTCGATCAACGACCAGAAGTAGCCCAGCACCGACTGCTGGTACTTGACCGCCAGGTCACGTCTGACCAGGATGCGGAGCGAGTTGCGGTGCGACCACAACGCCGCGACGCCAGAGGTCACCGCAGCCTCCCGCCTCCTGAAACGGACGACAGGTTAGCAGTCGGTGAACGAATGCCCCGAATCGGCCGGACTCAGCACTCGATCACGTTGACGGCCAGACCGCCACGCGCCGTCTCCTTGTACTTGACCTTCATGTCGGCGCCCGTCTCCCGCATGGTCTTGATGACCTTGTCCAGCGACACCTTGTGCACACCATCACCGCGCAGCGCCAGCCGGGCAGCCGTGATCGCCTTGATGCTAGCCACCGCGTTCCGCTCGATGCAGGGGATCTGCACCAGGCCACCCACCGGGTCACAGGTCAACCCGAGGTTGTGCTCCATCCCGATCTCGGCCGCGTTCTCCACCTGCTCCGGGGTGCCACCGAGCGCCTCGGCCAACCCCGCCGCCGCCATCGAGCACGCCGAACCAACCTCACCCTGGCAGCCGACCTCCGCGCCGGAGATCGAGGCGTTCTCCTTGAACAGCACACCGATCGCGCCGGCCGTCAGCAGGAACCGCACCACACCGTCATCGGACGCACCCGGCACGAACCGGGTGTAGTAGTGCAGCACCGCCGGAATGATCCCGGCCGCGCCGTTGGTCGGCGCGGTGACCACCCGACCGCCGGCGGCGTTCTCCTCGTTCACCGCGAGGGCGAACAGGGTCACCCAGTCCATCACGTGCAGCGGGTCGCTGGTCCCGGCGTCCGCCTCCAGGCCGCGCCGCAGCTCCGCCGCGCGCCGCCGGACCTTCAACCCACCAGGGAGTACGCCGTCCCGCTCGCAGCCGCGCTCCACGCACTCCCGCATCACCCGCCAGATCTCCAGCAGGCCGGCCCGGATGTCCGCCTCGCTGCGCCAGGAACGCTCGTTGGCCAGCATCACCTCGCTGATCGACAGACCGGTGCGGGTGGTCACCTCCAACAACTGCGCCCCGGTCAGGAAGGGGTACCGCACCGCAGTGCTGTCCGGCTTGATCCGGTCCGCGCCAGCCGCGGCCTCATCCACCACGAAACCGCCGCCGACGGAGTAGTAGGTGCGGCTGCGCACCTCGGCACCAGCCCTGTCGTACGCCACGAAGGTCATCCCATTCGGGTGGTACGGCAGCGAGCGGCGGCGGTGCAGCGTCAGGTCCCGATCCGGATCAAAGTCGATGTCGTGCGCGTCCAGGAGGCTGATCCGCCGCTCGGCCTTGATCCGCTCGACCCGGGGCCCGACGGTGTCCGTGTCGACCGTCTCCGGCGACTCGCCGGCCAACCCGAGCAGCACCGCCCGGTCGCTACCGTGGCCATGCCCGGTGGAACCCAGCGAGCCGAACAGCTCAGCCTGCACCCGTGCGGTGTCGGTGAGCAGCCCGTCGGCCTTGAGCCCGGCAACGAACGTGCGCGCGGCCCGCATCGGCCCCACCGTGTGCGAGCTGGACGGCCCGATACCGACGCTGAAGAGGTCGAAAACACTGATCATGGCTGCGCTTCCTCGCCGTCGTCCCGGCGTACGGGACCCGGGCGGGGCGTGGCCACCGATCTGGCGGCCCCGCTCGTGACCGCCCGGGGTATGGGTGCCGGCCACCCGGGGTGTGGGTGCCCGATCAGCCAGCCTACCCGCCCAGCTCAACGCCACCCGGCCCCCGCGACGTGAACACCTGACCGCCGCCTCCCCCGCCACCGCCTGATCACGCGCAATCCAGGACCCGCCGGGTCCGCCGCCCGCCGCTGACCCCGCCGCCCGCCGCCAGGTCCGCCGCCCGCCGCCGACCCCGCCGCCAGCGTCGGAGCCCGTGAAGATCGCGCTCGATCCTGGATGTAGTGGCCTCGAAGGGCGAGCGAAACCACTAGAACCTGGATCGAGCGTGATCTTGCGGTGGCGCGGCGGGTGCGGCGGCGCGTGCGGCGGCGTTGGACGACGGGCCCGGCGGCGCGTGCGGCGGCGTTGGACGACAGGCCCGGCGGCGCGTGCGGCGGGCCCGGCGGCGCGTGCGGCGGGCCCGGCGGCGCGTGCGGTAGGTCCGACGGCGCGTGCGGTAGGTCCGACGGCGTGGGGCGGTAGGTCCGACGGCGTGGGGCGGTAGGTCCGACGGCGTGGGGCGATGGGTCCGGCGGCGTGGGGGCGGTGGGTCCGACGGGGGCGGGCAACGAAGGCGGGGCCGCGCGGGGAGGCGTCAGCGAGGGGCTGCCCGGGTAATGCACCTACGGGTCCACGGGTGGCTGCTCCTCCTCGGGACGGAGGGCGGGCTGGTCATCCCCTTCTACCGTGGATTGCAGACGCGGCGCACTGCCGCAGAGTGGGAGTACGACGATGAGTCGCAAACTGGTCCGACCCCGCCAGGGGCGCATGCTCGCCGGTGTCTGCGCCGGCCTCGGTCGACGGTTCGGCATGTCCGCCGGAATGGTCCGGCTGCTGTTCCTGCTGTCACTGCTGCTGCCCGGTACCCAGGTGATCGTCTACCTGATCCTCTGGATTCTCATGCCGAACGAGGACAGCTACCTAGCCTCTACTCAGCACTAACGCTCGCACTTCGCCTCGCGTCATTCAACACTGACGCCCTGTCGAGGCCGTACTGCACAGAGGAGGCCACCACATCAGCGATGTGGTGGCCTCCGACGTCCTCGCCCGAGTCACCCACCCCCACCGAGGCCCACCCCGCCCTCCCCAGGAGGCCCCGCCCATCCCAGGCGGCCCCGCCCCGCGCGGCAACTTCGGGGATGTTGCTGCTTCAAGCGCGCCTGAGGCACCAACATCCCCGACCTTGCGCGGATCTTGGGCGCGGATCTTGGGCGCGGATCTTGGGCGCGGAGCCCGGGAGCGGCACTCGGAACGGCGCGGACCTTCCCCCGAGGCACACCCCACGGAACACCGCACCCGGCACAGCGCGGACCTTGCCGCGAGGCGCACACCTCCGCGGCAGTCCATGGCGCGGCGCTGGGCGTACGAGGGCCCGGACGGGAGCGCCCGCTCCGACGAGTGTCGGGGCGGGCGCTTCGACGTACGGGGTGTGGCAGGTCAGGGAGCCGTGTAGGTGACCGTGATCTGCTGGTAGCCGAGGGAGCGCAGCAGCCCCTCCAGCATCTTGCGGGTGTTCTCTTCGGCTCGGGCGGACAGCCCGCTGTCCCGGGCGGCGGTGGTGATCCGGTCCTCGGCGAGCTGGTAGACCTGTTGCTGCCGGTTGGGGTCGTTGCCGACCAGGTCACCGAGCCGGTTGAGCAGGCCGCGCTGCTCCGCGAAGACGTAGCTCTTCTCCATGTCGAGGTTGGTCTCGCCGAGCTGCGGCGCGGGCAGCTTGATCTCGACGGACTTGCCGTCCGCGGACTGGACGATCGCACCCTCACCGATCTTGGTGAAGTCGACGTACGCCTCGACACTGCCGGCCCCGACGAACAGGGTGCGCTCGTTGAGCAGGAAATCCGGAACGTTGCGCCGGTCGTTCTGGGTGTCGACCACGACCTGGAAGTTGCCCTCGGCGGCCACGTAGCGGCTGAGGTCCTGGATCGACTTCAGCAGCGGGGGCTGGCTGCGGTCGGTCTGTTCCTTGGCGAACGGGTTGCGGAAATCTGGCAGGAAGCCGGTCGCCTGAATGCCGAGCAGCACGACCACGGCCAGCGCGGCGGCGCCGAGCAGCAGGAGCAGGCCACGGGCCGCCCCACCACCACCGCCACCGGCCGCCGGGCCGTCGGGGCCGTCAAAGCCTCCGGAGCCGCCGGGGCCACCCGGTGTATCCGTGGTCGGCTCCAGTGTCCCGGCCGACCGCTCCTTGAGATCGTCGCCGGTCGGGTAACCGGGGAACTCCCTCGTGGGCTCGTTGATGCCAGCGTCGCGGGCCATCACGCTCACCGTCCTCGTCAGACACGTCGTCTGTCAATGACGGTACGGCCCCTGTACGACACCCGCGCGCTGAGCGCCCGGAATGTGCAAACGCGCAGGTCAGGCGAAGGCGGAGAGCCCGGTGAGCCGCTGCCCGACGACGAGTTGGTGAATCTCCGAGGTGCCCTCGTACGTCAGCACGCTCTCCAGGTTGTTGGCGTGCCGCATCACCGGGTATTCGCCGGAGATGCCGTTGGCACCGAGGATGGTGCGGCACTGCCGGGCGATGGCCAGGGCCTCCCGCACGTTGTTCAGCTTGCCCACGCTGACCTGCTCGGGCCGAAGCCGGTGAGCGTCGGCGAGCCGGCCCAGGTGCAGCGCGAGCAGTTGCCCCTTCACCAGCTCGACGGCCATGTCGGCGAGCTTCGCCTGGGTGAGCTGGAAGCCGGCCAGCGGGCGACCGAACTGGGTGCGGGTGGTGGCGTACGCCAAGGTGGTTTCCAGGCAGTCGCGGGCGGCGCCGATCGCGCCCCAGATGATGCCGTACCGGGCCTCGGTGAGGCAGCTCAGCGGCGCCTTGAGCCCGACCGCCTCGGGCAGTTGGGCGTCGGCCGGAAGCCGGACGTCGTCGAGCACGATCTCGCCGGTCACCGACGCGCGCAACGACATCTTGCGGCGGATCTCCCGGGCCGTGACACCGGGCGTGTCCATGGGTACGGCGAAGCCCCGCACGCCAGCGTCGGTGCGCGCCCAGATCACCGCGACGTCCGCGATCGGCGCATTGGTGATCCACATCTTGCCGCCGGTGAGCACCCAGTCGTCGCCGTCGCGGCGGGCCCGGGTGGCCATCGAGGCGGGGTCGGAGCCGTGGTCCGGTTCGGTCAGGCCGAAGCAGCCGATCGCCTCACCGGTGGCCATCGGCGGCAGCCAGCGTTGCTTCTGCTCCTCGCTGCCGTATCGCCAGATGGCGTACATGGCGAGCGATCCCTGCACCGAGACCAGCGAACGGACGCCGGAGTCGCCGGCTTCCAGTTCCTGGCAGGCCAGCCCGTACGCGACGGCGGAGGCGCCGGCGCAGCCGTAGCCGGTCAGGTGCATGCCGAGCAGGCCGAGCTTGCCGAACTCGCGGGCCAGCTCCCGGGCGGGCACCCGGCCGTCCTCGTACCAGTCGGCGACGTGTGGGCGCACCCGGTCGTCGATGAGCTGGCGGACGACGTCGCGGATCTGCCGCTCTTCCTCGGTGAGCGACGGGTCCAGGTCGAGCAGGTCGAGCGGAGCGGTCATGGACGCCACCTTAACGAAGACTCAGGCAGCGGAAGAAGGGCTCGTCACTCGATCGGTCCGGAGAGCACCAGCACCCGCGCGTGAATCTGGTTGCGCTGCTGCAGAGCGGCACGCAACGCCCGGTGCAGCCCGTCCTCCAGGTAGAGCCCGCCATTCCACTGCACGACGTGCGGGAAGAGGTCACCGTAGAAGGTGGAATCCTCGGCGAGGAGCTTGTCGAGCGCCAACTCACGCTTGGTGGTGATCATCTGGTCCAGGCGCAGTGGCCGGGGAGGGATCTCCGCCCATTGTTTGAGCGTCAGATTGTGCTCCGGATAGGGACGCCCGTCCCGGACCGCTCTGAAGATCACGACGGCACGCTCCCCTCCCCGTGGCCGGGCCGACCGACGGCGCCGAGCCGGGCCGCGGCGGGCACCGCGCGGCGCGGCACCGATGACCGTGCCAGCCTAGCCGCCCTGCGCACGCTGCGTTCTGCTCCCTGATGTCAGTTTCGCTACCGCTCGTCCGATCCCTAACCGTACGAACAGGACATCGCACTCAGCTCCACCGGCCGCGCCGCACCACCTCGTCCAAAGGGCGACGCCCACGGCGCAACGATGGTGACCGATGGTCGGCTGCCCGGTAACCGATTGTGACGGCACCGATGGGTTGGTACTCCGCCGGCACACCGAACGCGTCCCGGTAGGTGGCCAGCCGCTGCGGCGGAATGCCGAAGAAGCACGCACCCAACCCCTCGTCCACCGCGGTAAGCAGCATCAGCAGCGCCGCGAAGCCGGTGTCCACGTGCCAGTAGGGCACCGGCCAACGGTCAGTGGACCGATCGGTCCAACCCTTGTCCGGCTCCGCGTACCGCTGCAGGTAGGCCGACTCGTTGGCGTGCGGCACCACGATCAGCGGCGCGCGCCGCATCCCGGCCAGCCAGCGCTCCCGGCCACCGCCGTCGGGCGTGGTGGCGGCCCAGAACCGCTCCCGGTCGGCCGCCTCCTCCAAGACCAGGAAGCCCCAGCCCTGGGCGAAGCCGGCCGACGGAGCGCGGACCGCGTGGTCGAGCAGCCGGTCGACCACGTCGGGCGGGACAGGGCGGTCCGGGTCGTAGTTGCGCACCATCCGCCGACGCCGGACGACCTCTGCGAACTCCATCCCGCGCTCCCTCGCCGGCCCGCTCAGGCCCCGGGGCGGACGCCCCAGGCGCCCCGCCAGGTCGTACCGGGTTTGAGCGTCAGCACGTCCTTGCCCGAGCGGAACGCGTCCGGCGGGCAGGTCATCGGCTCGATCGCCACCGAGCGGCGGTGCCGATCACCCGTGAGCGCGTCGCCGGTGAACACCTGCCACCAGCCGAACTCGGCATCCGCCCAGATGCTCACCCCCGCCGAACCGTCCGGTGCGGACAGGCTCACCGACGAGCCGCCGTCGGCGTCGCTGACCACCTGGCCGAAGCAGAGGTCCAGCTGGGCGGCACCGATCCGGCGCGGGCTGGTCCAGTCGTACTCGGTGCCGGCCACCGGGGTCGCACCGATCGGCAGCAAACGGCCGTCCACCAGCAGCCGGGTACGGGTCGGCAGCCGCAGGACCAGGTCGTCGACCGCGACGCCCGGCAGTTGCAGGTACGGGTGCACGGAGAAGCCGAACGGCGCCGCCGCACCGCCGATGTTGGTCACCTCGTGCTCGGCGCGCAGCCCGTCCGCGCCCACGCTCCACCGGCTGAGCAGCCGCAACGGCCACGGGTAGCCGGGCTGCGGCGGCAGGTCGTAACCGACCGTCACCGAGTCCTCCGACTGCTCCACCAGACGCCACGGCGCCCAGTTGACCAGCCCGTGGATAGCCACGTGCCGCTCCGGCTCGGTCAGCGGGAGCTGGTGCGTCCGCTCCCCGAACGGGTAGCGGCCATCGCGGATCCGGTTCGGCCACGGTGCCAGCACCTGCCCGGCGCAGCCGGGGCAGACCTCGTCGGTCTGGTACCCGTCGACCAGGTCGACACCATCGTGCCGGTACGTCCGCAGCCCGCCGCCCACCTCCACGATGACGGCCTCGTGGCCGGCGGCGGAGATGGTCCACTGGGCGCCGGAGAACGGGCGCTGATCGGGGCTTTCCATGCCGGCGACCCTAACCGGTCACGTCCGGTCGCCGCTTGACGCCGTCGCGGCCCGGTAGCGCAGCAGTGCCGGGAACGCGACCGCGAGCACCACCACGAGCACCGCCGAGGCGAGCCCGCCGGCCACCCAGGCCACGCCCCCGCCGAACCCGGCGGCCATGGTGCCGGCTCGGAGGTCGCCGAGGCGTGGACCACCCGCCACCACGACCGTGTTGACGCCCTGGAGCCGGCCGCGCATCCGGTCGGGTGCGTAGACCAGCAGCATCGATTGACGCAGCACCGCGCTGATCAGGTCGGCGGCCCCGGCCACGGCGAGCAGCAGGACCATCAGCCAGAGCTGGTGGGCCAGCCCGGCCGCCGCGATGGCGAGGCCCCAGGCGACCACCGCGAGCACCAGGCCGAGCCCCTGCCGGCGGAGTCGGCCGATCCAGCCGGAGGTCAGCCCGCCGATCATCGAGCCGATCGCGATGGCGCTGTAGAGCAGGCCGACCGCGCCACCGCCGCCGAACCGTTCGTGGGCGATCTCCGGGAAGAGCGCCCTCGGCATGGCCAGGATCATCGCGATCAGGTCCACCCCGAAGGACAGCAGGAGTACGGGTGTGGTGGCCAGGTAGCGGATCCCGTCGAGGACGCTGGCCAGGCCAGCACGGCGGGCCTGACCGTCGGCGGTCGGCTCGGGCGGCAGCGCCGGCAGGCGCAGCGCTGCCCAGAGCATCGCGGTGAACAGCAGCGCGTCCACCCCGTACGCGATCGGCAGGACCACCGCGATGTCCGGCGAGGCGGCGAGGATCAGACCGGCGGCGAGCGGCCCGGCCACCGAGGCCGCGGTGAAGGTCGTGTAGTTCAGGGTGCTGGCGGCCGGAACGAGGTCGTCCGGAACCAGCCGGGGCAGCATGGCACTGCGGGCCGGCGAGCTGATCGCGAACGCCACCGACTGCAGTGCCATCAACGCCAACAGCAAAACCGGGCTGCCCACGTCCAGCAGTGCCTGGACCAGCAGCCCGAGGGTGGACGCCCAGAGCAGCACCGACCCGGCGAGCAGCACCGCACGGCGGTCGCGGGCGTCGGCGACCGCGCCGCCCCAGAGCCCGAAGATCAGCAACGGTACGAAGGCAGCCACGCCCAGCAGGCCGACCCAGAACGAGTCCCGGGTCAGGGCGTACATCTCCACCGGCACCGCTACGGCGGTAAATTGGAAGCCGAACATCGCCACGGTGTTGCCGAGCCAGAGCCGCCGGTACGCCGGCACGCGCAGCGGACGTACGTCGATCGCCCAGCGGCGCGTTCCGCGCTGCCGAGCCTCCTGCACACCCGTCACGGCGCCAGCCGCTCGACGATCCAGCCACCCTCGTCGAGATGACGGAAGCGGAGCCGGTCGTGCAACCGGCCGGCCCGGCCCTGCCAGAACTCCACCGACGCGGGTTGCACGCGCAACCCGCCCCAGTGCGGCGGGGTCGGGATCACGGCCTCGTCGGCGAACCGCTCGGCCACCGCCTGGTAGCGCTCCTCCAGCTCCGCTCGGCCCGGCACCACCTGCGACTGCGGGCTGGCCCACGCGCCCAGTTGGGAGCCGCGCGGCCGGCTGGCGAAGTACGCCTCGCTCGTCGCGCGGTCGACGTGCGCGATCCGTCCGGCGACCACCACCTGACGCTGCATCGGGAACCACGGGAAGACCAGGCTGGCGTACGGGTTGGCGGAGGCCTCGACGCCCTTGCGCGACAGGTGGTTGGTGAAGAAGACGAAGCCCTGCGCGTCGTACCCCTTCAGGAGCACCGTCCGCCCGCTCGGCCGGCCGGCGGAGTCGGCGGTGCCCACCACCATCGCGTTCGGTTCGGGTAGCCCGAAGGCCACCGCGTCGGCGAACCAGCGGTCGAACTGGGTGTGCCAGTCGGCGGCCAGGTCAGCCTCGGTCAGGCCCAGGTCCGCGGCGTACTCGTTACGCATCGCGGCCGGGGCGGGTGTGTCACCCGTCACGTCCCCACTCCTTCTCGGCGGCCCCACCGGCACCCTCCCGCGCTGGCCAGCCCGCACCGCACAGTCTCACCGAGCGGCGGAGAGAATGCGCGCCCGGGGATGTCGCGTGCAGCACAGTCGCAGCGGGTCGCGTATCCCTTACTCAGCAGGCAAGATGTTCCGAACACATCCCTGAGGGTCGCCTAAGGCGCTCGGCCGACCGGGCCGGATGAGCCGACCGGGCGCACCGAGCAGATCCAGGAGAGCGACATGGCCGATTTCAAACCCGGGCTGGAGGGCGTCGTAGCCTTCGAGACCGAGATCGCCGAACCTGACCGCGAGGGTGGCGCGCTGCGCTATCGCGGGGTCGACATCGAGGATCTGATCGGCCAGGTGTCGTTCGGCAACGTTTGGGCGCTGCTGGTCGACGGCCGGTTCGGGCCGGGCCTGCCGCCGGCGGAGCCGTTCCCGGTGCCGGTGCACTCCGGTGACATCCGCGTCGACGTGCAGTCCGCGGTCGCGATGCTGGCCCCGTACTGGGGGCTCAGCCAACTGCTGGACATCTCCGACGAGCAGGCCCGCGAGGATCTCGCCCGGGTCTCGGTGACCGCGCTCTCCTTCGTCGCCCAGTCCGCCCGGGGCCTCGGCCTGCCGGCGGTGCCGCAGAAGGAGATCGACAAGGCGCAGACCATCGTCGAGCGGTTCATGAAGCGCTGGCGCGGCGAGCCCGACCCGCGGCATGTCAAGGCTGTCGACGCGTACTTCATCTCGGCCGCCGAGCACGGCCTGAACGCTTCCACCTTCACCGCTCGCATCGTGGCCTCCACCGGGGCGGACGCGGCGGCCTGCATCTCCTCCGGCATCGGTGCCCTCTCCGGCCCGCTGCACGGAGGCGCCCCGTCCCGGGTGCTCAGCATGCTGGAGGCGGTGGAGCGCAGCGGCGACGCGGAGGGCTACGTCAAGGGCGTGCTCGATCGTGGCGAGCGGTTGATGGGCTTCGGTCACCGCGTCTACCGGGCCGAGGACCCGCGCGCCCGAGTGCTCCGGCGCACGGCCAAGGAGCTGGGCGCGCCGCGGTTCGAGATCGCCGAGGCGCTGGAGAAGGCCGCCCTTGCCGAGCTGCAGGCCCGTCGCCCGGACCGGGTGCTGGCCACCAACGTCGAGTTCTGGTCGGCCGTGGTGCTGGACTTCGCCGAGGTGCCGGCGCACATGTTCACCTCGATGTTCACCTGCGCCCGGATGGGCGGCTGGAGCGCGCACATCCTGGAGCAGAAGCGGCTGCAGCGGCTGGTGCGCCCGTCCGCCCGTTACATGGGCCCGGAGACCCGCAAGCCGTCCGACGTCGAAGGCTGGGGCGCCATCCCGCACGGCGTCTGAGCGGTAAGGAATGGGCCCCTCCTCAACGCCTGGCGTTGAGGAGGGGCCCTTTCTCAACGGCTGCGGAGCCGAGTGTGGCGAAGGCCTCAGACCCGCCCTCGGGGGCCCGGCTTGCACCGATGGGTCCGGGTGCGAGGATGAGGGCCGGCAGTGTCGCCGGGCCCGCCCTCGCCCTTGCGGAAGGATCTTGAAGACCGTGGCTGACGCACCGACAATCCGGATTCCCGATGAGATCAAGCCTGCCGACGGACGCTTCGGCTGCGGCCCGTCCAAGGTGCGCCCCGAGGCGGTGTCCGCACTTGCCGAGGTCGCCACCAGCTACCTGGGCACCTCGCACCGGCAGAAGACGGTCCGCGACCAGGTGGCCCGGCTGCGCTCCGGCATCGCCGAGTTCTTCTCGCTGCCCGAGGGCTACGAGGTCGTGATCGGCAACGGTGGCACCACCGCGTTCTGGGAGGTCGCCACCTTCGGCCTGATCCGCGACCGGGCCCAGTTCGCCAGCTTCGGCGAGTTCGGCGCCAAGTTCGCCAAGTCGGTCAAGGACGCGCCGTTCCTGGGCGAACCGACCGTCCGCAAGGCTGACGCGGGCAGCGCACCGACCCTGGTCGCCGAGTCTGGCGTGGACGCGTACGCGACGCCGCAGAACGAGACCTCGACCGGTGTGGCCGTCCCGATCAGCCGGGTGGCCGGGGCTGACGAGGGCTCGCTGCTGCTGGTCGACGCGACCTCCGGCGCGGGTGGCCTGGAGGTCAACGTCGGCGAGACCGACGTCTACTACTTCGCTCCGCAGAAGTGCTTCGGCTCCGACGGCGGTCTCTGGCTGGCCCTGATGTCACCGGCCGCGCTGGACCGGGCCGCCGAGATCAAGGCGTCCGGGCGCTACATCCCCGCCTTCCTCGACCTGGTCACCGCGATCGACAACTCGCGGCTGGAGCAGACCTACAACACCCCGGCGCTGGCCACCATCTTCCTGGCGGCCGAGCAGACCGACTGGATGAACGCGCAGGGTGGCCTGGCCTGGGCGGCCAAGCGCACCGCCGAGAGCGCCGCGACGGTGTACGGCTGGGCGGAGCGGTCCACCGTGGCAACTCCGTTCGTCACCGACCCGGCGCTGCGCTCCAACGTGGTCGCCACCATCGACTTCGCCGACGGGGTGGACGCCACGGCGATCGCCAAGGCGCTGCGCGCCAACGGCATCGTGGACACCGAGCCCTACCGCAAGCTCGGTCGCAACCAGCTGCGGATGGCGTTGTTCCCGGCCGTCGAGCCGGCCGATGTCGAGGCGCTGACCGCGTCCATCGACTACGTGGTCGAGCGACTCTGACGTTCGTCACGGTCGGTGTCCGTCGGGGCCTCCTCGGACACCGACCGTAGTCATCGCCGCAGCTCAGTCACGACATGCGGGGTGTCGCTTCCCCCACCCTGAGGCAGATGCGCGTACGGTGGTCCGAGACGCCTGGGTGGCCGACTCGTGGTGTGCGGCCAGCGAAGCGGGACGGAGGCAACGTTATGCGCCCAGTACGCTTCGTCGCCCTCTCCGAGGACGGCCAGGCGCTGGTGCTCGCCGACGAGGTTGGGCGACTCCTCGCCCTGCCGATCGACGAACGCATCGCCGGCGTGATGCACCCCGAGCCGGGTGCCCCGCCGCTCGCGGTGGCACCCAGCACCGTCGACCCGATTCCCTCACTGTCTCCTCGGGACATCCAGGCCCGCATCCGTTCCGGTGAGTCCGCCGAGGATGTCGCCCGGATCGCCGGGGTGCCGGTCGACCGCGTGCTGCGCTACGCCGGCCCGGTGCTCCAGGAGCGGGCGATGCTCGCGCAGCACGCCCGGCGCACCCGACTGAAGGGCGCGGAGAAGCCCACTCCGCTCGCCGAGGTGGTCAACGGCCGGCTGAGCCAGCACGGCATCGACACCGAGAAGATCTCCTGGGATGCGTACCGGCGCGACGACGGCACCTGGCGGATCATCGCCACCTGGCCGTCGGGCAAGGCCACCGCGCAGGCCATCTGGGACATGGACAAGGCCCGGCAGGTGGTTACGCCGCACGACGACATGGCGCAGTACCTGTGCGCCGAGCGGCCCACGCCGATCCTCGGCCAGGAGCCGGCACCGGAGCGGGGCGGGCATGCCCTGCCTGGTCCGTCGCGCGGCGAGCCGAGTCGTGGCGGGCACGGGTTGCCGGCGGCGTCCGAGCACCCGCGCCCTGGCCGCGATCCGATCCGGGCCGGCCGTGACGCGCTGCTCGCCTCCCTGGACCGCCCGCTCGGCGGCTCGTCGGGTCGCGGTCTGGAGCCGCGTACCCCGGCTGCCCTCGCCGGGTCGGACGCACCCCGGCAGCGGCCGGTCGGTGGTGGTGCCGCCGCGCTGCTCGGCGGCGGCCAGGGGTCGGCCTTCGACGACGACTCGGACGCGCCCAAGGAGGTGCCGGCCGTGCCGTCGCTGGCGGTGCTGCGGCCCCGCCGGACGGGCCCCGCGGCGGCTGCCGGCGAGTCCACCGATGCCAACGGCAAGCCGCGCAAGCGGCTGCCGAGCTGGGACGACGTGCTGTTCGGCAGCGGGCCGGCGGCGCGCGAGTCTTCCTGACGCTTCGCGTCGACGGGTGGCGGTTCGCCACCCGTCGACGCGGGGCAGGCGGCCCTCACCGACGGTTGGTCGTGTCTTCAGCGCCCCCACGGTCAAGGGCGGCGACCTCGCGTACGGCCTCGGCGATGGCCGGGAAGTCCTTCTTGAGGATCGCACCGTGGTTGCTGGCGACCCTCGCGCTGACCTGAATGTTCGGGTTGCGGGCGGTCACCCCATCGAGGCTGGTGCGGATCTGTTCCTGCTCATCACCCTTGCTTCCGAAGGACGTCCCCGACGCGACCACGTACCGCACCGGGACGGTGATGTTGTCCAGCACGGGGCCGAGCTCACGCTCGCGGGAGAGCCTGCCGAGCTCGATGTTGCTGATCGCCTGCTGGTCGGCGGTCATCCGTGGCGCCAGGCCCGTCGGGCGTAGCAGCGGCAGGAACCAGTTCATCCGCCGGAACAGCTTCCGGATCCGCTGCTCCATGGCCTCGTCGAGCCAGTCGGACGGGAACGCGCCGTCGACCAGGACCGCGCCCAGGGCACGCTCCGGATTCCGGCTGGCCCAGTGCGCCCCGACGACCGCTCCGTAGGACCAGCCGACCACCAGCGCCCGGTCCACACCCCTGGCCGAGAGAACGGCATCGACATCCCGGACGGCTGCTTCGAAGGAATAGTCCGCCGAACGCTTCGATGTCCTGCCGCGGGCCCGCTCGTCGTAGGTGATGTGCCGCCACCCTGTTCCCAGTTCAGCGATGACCCGCCGCCAGTACCCCTGGGTGGCGAACTGTCCATTGAGGTAGACCACCGGGATACCGGGGCCGCCAGTGTCGGTGACGGCCAGGGCGGTGTCGTCAACCGGCACCATGCCGGTCCACGTCGAACTGGTCGAGGAAGTTCTGTTCATCGTCATGTCTCCACTCCTGGTCGCGTCACGGGTCCGGTGGGATTTAGAGGCTGCGGGCGGTGATGTCGCCGTGGGACGTGGTGGCGCGGATGTCGAGTGCGGTGGTGCCATCGTTCTTGAGGGCGTTGCTGATGCGGCCGTAGCCGGTGCCGGCGTCCAAGGCCGCCGAGACGCCGACCGCGGCGGCGACCGAAATGTCGCCGGACTGGGTGCGGAGCACGACCGTGCCGTGCACGGCCTCGCCGATCCGGATGTCGCCCCTTGCGGTGCTGATCTCCGCGGGGCCGCTGAGCCGGCCGACCTCGACGTCGCCGTCGATCGCCGTGAGGCGGACGCTCGCGGCCTCGTCGATCTTGATCTGGCGGTAAGCGCCTTCGAAGGCGACGTCGCCGAGGCGTCCGACGCCGCGGAGCTCAGCGCTGGCAGCCTTGGCATCGATGCGGGAGCCGGCGGGCAGCTGGACGGTGACCTCCAGGGATCCGGACGGGCCGAGGAGCGGGTTGCTGGCGGTCGAGGCCATGATCCGCAGGACGCCGTCGGCGTAGGCGACGGTGGTCTGCGCGGCGGCCTTGGTGTCGCGGCTCTTGGAGGGGTCGGTGGGCAGGACCTCGACGGTGGTGTCGGCGCGGTCTGCGGCGATGAACTGGATGCGTCCGGCGGGGATGTCCAGGACGGCGGAGATCGGGGCGGGGGTGTCGAACTTCTGCATCGTGCTCTCCCGTGCTCGTTCGTTGTTTCCGACACAGGAAACGCTACGTTGCTTTCCAATGCCCGGCAACGCACTCGTTGCGCTTGACCAGCATTTGCCCAGCTAGTGAGCGTGTAAGTGTTGCAACGATACTGAAATCAATGCAACGAAAGAGCTTTGCTCATTGCAATGGCCGAGAAGTGAACGCTATGGTGGGGGAGACCAGGACCGCCACGAAGGATCACCAGGGAGAACGCGATGCCGGGAGGCAGGCTCACCCAGCAGGAACGCCAGCAGATCGCGCTGGGGCTGGCCGACAGCCTCCCCTACGCCGAGATCGCCCGACGCCTCGACCGTCCTACCTCAACGGTCACGCGTGAGGTGATGCGCAACGGCGGCCCCACCGCCTACCGCGCCGACCTGGCCCACCGCGCCACCGAACACCGCGCCCACCGGCGCAGGCCCGCCTCCTCCCGAGGGACGGCCGCGCTTCCCCAGGCGCACGGACGCGACGCCGAGGCCCTGGCCGAGTACGAGGAGACGCTCACCACCGTCCTCATGGCCTCGGGCCTGACCAAGATGGCGGCCCGGGTGTTGACCTGCCTGTTCACCACCAACGCGGGCAGCGTCACCGCGTCCCAGCTCGCCCAGCATCTCCAGGTCAGCCCGGCGTCCATCTCCAAGGCGATCGCCTTCCTGGAGAGCCAGAGCCTCGTCCGCCGAGAACGCGACGAACGCCGCCGCGACCGCTACGTCGTCGACGACGAACTCTTCTACCAGGCGACGATCGCCGGCGCCCGATCCAACGACCAGCTCGTCGAAACCGCACGCCAAGGCGTCGCCCTCCTCGGCCCCCACACCCCCGCCGCCACCCGACTGGAGAACATCGCCCGCTTCCTCGACTTCATCAGCGAAAGCATCACCCGCGCCGCCGAACAGGCCCGCGAAGTCCTCCACGGCAAACCCGCGCCACCGAGTCAGAGCGGCCAGGCGGCAAGCCGGTCGTAGCGCGCCGCTCAGCGGTGCCGTTGCCGGTGTCCGGCCCGGGCCGCCGGCAGGGCCAGCCCGGCGTCGTGCAGCACACCCTCCACCCGGACGCGCTCGATCTCCTGGTCGACGCCCTCCAGCTCGGCGAGGTGTTCGACGATGCCGAGGGCACGGCAGGCCATCCGGAGCCTGTCGTCGTACGCCTGGAGCAGCGCGCCGTGCCAGACCATCGACCGGCCGGTGCCCCCGACCCGCTGACCGCCGAGGCGGCGCAGATCGGCGGCGAGCTGTTCCAAAGGCCGACGGTCGATGCGGTCGAACTCGCTGAGATCGATGTCCCGGGTCAGCGCATCGGCCTCGATTGCCCGGTCGAGACGGGCGATCGTGCGTTTCTCCCGCCGGCGCTCACGCCACTCGGACCAGCCGCAGACCACCCGGTCGACGATTTCGTCGTAGCAGAAGAGCAGGGCGATTGCCGCCGGCAGACTGGCCACGGCGAGGAACGCCAGGGCCAGCATCAGCGCGCGTCCGACTCCCACGTATCGACGCTAAGCCCTGCCATGCCACCCCGCCAGCGATTTGGCCGCATCCGCGCAATCCGCCAACGGGACGCCCCGGAGGCCTTCGTTAAACCTCAGCAGTCGGTGGGGGTGACGTAGAAGCGGGGCATCGGCAGCACCCGGAAGCGCAGCCGGGCACCGGAGCGGCGCAGCTGCCAGGTGAGGGCGATCAGCGCTGCGGCCAGCGAGATCAGGCCACCCATCCAGATGCTGGCGCCCGCACCGTAGCGCTCCGCGACCCAGCCGATCAGTGGCGCGCCGACCGGGTTGGTGCCCAGGAACACCAGCACCCACAGGGCCATCACCCGACCCCGGAACGCCGCGTCCACGCCCAACTGGACCCGCTGGTTGGCGGCTTGGGCGAAGAAGACCATGAAGAAGCCGGTCGGCACCAGCAGCGTCACGACCAGCCAGTACGCCGAGGCGAGACCGACCAGGGTGCCGAAGCTGGCGCAGGCGACCGCCGCGCCCAGCACCAGCCAGACCGACGGGCGGCTACGCCGACCGGTGCCGCTGAGAGCGCCACCCAACGCGCCGACCGCGAGCGCGGTGCTGAACAGGCCGAAGGAGGCGGCACCGGTGTGGAAGACCGTCTTGGCCAGCGCGGCCAGGGTGAGCTGGAAGTTGAACAGGGACATGCCGATCACCGACATCACGGCCATCGGCAGTAGCAGGTCCGGGCGGCGCCACACGTACCGCAGCCCGTCGATCACCCGGGCCGACGCCCGCTCGTCGCGGGGCAGCAGGGCGTCGCGGTGCAGGTCGGCCGTACGCATCCGGACCACGTTGACCAGCGGCGCGATGGAGCTGAGGGCGGTGAAGAGGAAGACCGGGCCCACGTCGAACGCGGCGATGGCCAGACCGGCGACGGCGGGGCCGACGATCCGGGCGGAGTTGAACACGGCGGCGTTGAGCGACAGCGCGTTGGGCAGCAGCGGCGTGCCGACCAGTTCGGAGACGAACGCCTGACGGACCGGGGTCTCCACGGCGTTGGCGGTGCCGAGCAGCGCGGCGAAGGCGAAGACGTGCCAGAGCTGCACCAGGTCGGTGAGGACCAGCACGGACATGCCGAGCGCCAGCACGGTCCAGAAGGCGTTGGCGGCGAAGAGCAGCACCCGCTTGTCGTACCGGTCGGCGAGCCGGCCGGAGAGCAGGGTGAGCAGGAGCACCGGGGTGAACTGGCAGGCGGTGACCACACCGAGCGCGGTGGCCGAGTTGTTGGAGAGCTCGAGGACGAGCCAGTCCTGGGCGATGAACATCATCCAGACGCCGATCAACTTGATCAGTTGCCCGGATGCGAAAAGGCGGTAGTTGCGGACCTGTAGGGACTGGAACATCGTGCTCAGCTTCGCCTGCACTCTTGGTGCGCCTCCTCCGGACGTACGCGTCATCGACAGGTGACGGCACGGACCCGGTGGCGCGGGCGCGGCTTCAGGCGCGAGCGAGCTGCTGAAGAATCTCGGCGGCCCTCTGCAGGGTCTCCCGTTCATCCTCGTCGAGCGCGGCCAGCCGGTGGGCCAGCCACTCATCGCGGGCCCGCTCGAACTGGTCGAGCACGGCCTGCCCTCCTTCGGTCGCCGTGAGGATGACCTGCCGGCCGTCGGTCGGATGGGGGGTTCGCTGCACGAGGCCGCGGTCCTCCAACTTCCCGACGATCTTGGTCATCGTCGGTGGCTGCACCCGCTCCACGTCGGCCAGTTCCCGAGGCGTCAGCGCGCCGGCCAGCCGCAGGCTGGTGAGCGCGGAAACCTGGGTGACTGTGAGGTCGCCGACCGGTCGGGCCTGGCGGACCCGCCGGTTGAGTCGGGTGATCGCATCACGCAACTGGGGAGCCAGTTGCGCCGGTGGCACGCGTTCCGCCGTCACCGTCCGCTCCGTCACGATAGTTAGCTTAACTAATGAGCCTGGCTAACGACATCTGTTATGACCAGGCTCACGAGGACGTTAGTGCTGTTCCGGGCGGGGAATCCCGTTCGATTCCCCGCCCGGACGTAGGTCAGAGCACCAGGGACTCGATGGGCCCGCGCAGGAAGTACAGCACGAACAGCGCGGCCACCCCGTACAGCAGCGGGTGGACTTCCCGGGCCTTACCCTTGGCCAGTTTGACCACCACGAAGGTGATCAGACCGGCGCCGATCCCGTTCGAGATCGAGTAGGTGAACGGCATCAGCACGATCGTGAGGAACGCCGGAATGGCGATCTCGTAGTCGGACCAGTCGATCGTCCGCACCGCCGTCATCATCAGGAAGCCGACCACCACCAGGGCCGTCGAGGCCGCCTCGAACGGCACGATCACCACCAGCGGCGCCAGGAACATCGCCAGCAGGAAGAGCGAGCCGGTGACCAGGCTGGCCACGCCGGTCCGGGCGCCCTCCCCGACACCGGCGGCACTCTCGATGTACGACGTGTTGCTGGAGGTGCTGGCCGCACCGCCGGCCGCCGCAGCGATCGAGTCGACCAACAGGATCTCCTTGGCCCTCGGCGGAGTGCCCTGCTCGTCGAGCAGGCCGCCCTCCTGGCCGACCGCCACCATCGTGCCCATGGTGTCGAAGAAGTCCGTGATCAGCAGCGTGAAGACGAACATCAGCACGACCACCCAGCCGGCCCGGCCCCACGAGTCGAACACGTTGAACTTGCCGAGCAGCGACAGGTCCGGCAGGTCCACCACCGTCTTGGGCAGCTCCGGCACGTTCAGCGACCAGCCCTTCGGGTTGGGCTGACCGTTGACGAACGACGGGCCGATGTTGCCGACCGCCTCCACGATCACCGCCAGCACCGTCGAGGCGAGGATGCCGATCAGGATCGCGCCCTTCACCCGGCGGACCACCAGCACCAGGGTGATCAGCAGGCCCACCACGAAGACCAGCATCGGCCAGCTCACCAGCTTGCCGCCGATACCCAGGCCGACCGGGACGGTGGTGTTGGCGGCGTCCGGGATGCGCCGGACGAAACCGGCGTCCACCAGGCCGATGATGGTCAGGAACAGACCGATGCCGACCCCGATCGCGGTCTTCATCTGGGTCGGCACCGAGCGGAACACCGCGGTCCGCAGACCGGTCAGCACCAGCACCGCGATGATCACACCCTCGATCACCACCAGGCCCATCGCGTCTGCCCAGGTCATCTCGGGCGCGATCTCGTACGCCACCAGCGCGTTGACGCCCAGACCGGCGGCAAGCGCCAGCGGGAACCGGCCGACCACACCCATCAGGATGGTCATCAGGCCGGCGACCAACGCGGTCGCGGCAGCCAGCGCGGGAATCGGGAGGGTCTTGCCGTCACCGTCGACGGCACCACCAAGGATCAGCGGGTTGAGCACCACGATGTACGCCATCGTGAAGAAGGTCGCCAGGCCACCGCGTACCTCGCGGCTCAGCGTCGAGCCACGGGCGGAGATCTCAAAGAACCGGTCGAAACCGTTACGCGGGTGAGCGGGGTCGGGAGGGGTGCCGTTCTCGGGCGGCGCTACTGCCATCAGGTCCTCGCAGGTGATCTTCCGGTTGTCGCGCGCATCGTCCCAGATCACTCATGGGCAGGGGAAGTAGGTCGCGTACGCTTGCGTAATGTCGAACGAGCAGCCGCCGCGGCCCGCACCACTGGACCCGCCGATGGTGCCGTTCGCTCTCGCCGGGTTGATCGCGTGGGCAGTGGCCGGGCTCGTCCTGTTGATCTTTTTCCGAGGCTGGCTCACCGACCACGGTCACCAGAACTGGCTCTGGACCTGCCTCGCCGGTTTCCTGTGGGGTTTCCCGGGTCTCGCCGTGATGATGCGGCACGACGCCAACCGACGCCGCCGCCGCGCGAGCTGACCTGGCCGCTGCGCCGGAGCACCCCGGCGCGAACGATCAGGAGTGCCCGTACGGCTCCGCCAGCTCGGCAGTCTCCACCGAGCCCGGGGCGCGGCTGACCGACATGGCCTCCATGGCGCTGTCGTCGTACACCGTCGGTAGTTCGTCGACCGCGGTCTCGGCCGCCTCGATCAGCGTCTCGGAGTGGGCGCCGCAACCGTGGTCGGCGCTCACCACCCGACCGTCATCGGGGGCGTAGAAGTTGCCGCACGCCCCGAAGGCCTGCCGCATCGCACCGGCAAGCGGCAGGTAGAAGCCGCAGGTGCCGCAACGGGCGGCGGCGGGAGCTGCGGTCGAGATGGGCGCGGCGGGGCCGTGGTCGCCGTCGTACCAGCGCTGCGCCGTGTCGACGCGGCCCTCAAGGGAGAGCACCCGGGCTCGTCCGAGGCCCAACTCCCACGCCGTCTCCTCGACCGCCGGGTCGTCGGAGAGCAGGTAGCCGGGGACCAGCCGATCGTCATCCGGCGAGGTCGGCAGCAGATCGCCCGGGCCCAGGTCGCCCGGCTTGAGCCGCTCCTGCCAGGGCAGCCAGCCCGGCGCGAGCAGCGCGTCCGGGCCGGGCAGCAGCACCGTCTCGCAGATCGTCACCGTCCTGCTGCGCGGCACCCGGGTGACGGTGACCGCCCACCACCAGCCGCCATAGCCGGCGAGGCGGCACTCAAAGTAGTGGGTGACCAGTCGATCACCCTCGGCCACGACCTGCAGGTGGTCGCCGACATCATCGGCATCCACCTCGGTGATGCCAGCGCGGGCCACCTCGACGGCAGCGGCGCAGACCTGGTCGAGGCGGGCGGCACGGGTGGAGACGGGCCTGGTCACTTCACCATTGTTCCCCATGCGCCTCGCAGGGGTGACAGGGACTCCCGGGGAACCTTTCCCCGCAGTGGTACGGCGTACCTGGATCGAATGGGCGAGGATGGTGCACATGCCGTCGTACTCCCGCTCCGGGCGTTCCGTCCTCGGGCGGACCGTCGGCACCGGCATTCGCGCCATTCGTCTGCTGCTGCGCGGTTCGGTGGGCAGCAGCCGCTGGGTGACCCGCCGGGCCGGTCGGGCCCGGGCCCGGGGTGCCGGCGGCGAGGTCGGCATGGTTCGCCTGTTCGACCTGCACGCGGTCTCCTGCGCCGGGGACACGCTGATCGCCATCGGCCTGGCCGGGACGATCTTCTTCAACGTGCCGCTGGGCGAGGCCCGCAGCAAGGTCGCGCTCTACCTGCTGGTGACCATGGTGCCGTTCGCGATGCTCGCCCCCGTGGTGGGCCCGCTGCTGGACCACTTCCGGCACGGCCGGCGGTACGCCCTGGCCGCCACGATGCTGGGCCGCGCGTTCCTGGCCTGGTTGATCTCCGACTACATCCACGGCTTCGGGCTGTATCCGGCCGCGTTCGGGGTGCTCGCGCTGTCCCGGGCGTACGGAGTGGCCCGGTCGGCGGCGGTGCCCCGGTTGTTGCCGGAAGGGCTCGGCCTCTCCCAGGTGGGTGCCCGGGCCAGTGTCTACGGCACGGTCGCAGGCGCGTTGGTGGCGCCGATCGGGTTGGCCGCGTTCTGGTTCGGGCCGCAGTGGCCGCTGCGCGTCGCGTCGGTGATCTTCCTGATCGGCATGGTGATCTCCCTGCGGCTGCCGCCGAAGGCCGACTCGGAGCCACCGGAGCGGGTCCCCCGGCCACTGCGCGCGCTGGGCCGCCGCCGCGGCGATCGGCCGCTGGGCCGGGGTCGACCGGCGGGCCGGCTGGTGATCGCCACCCTGATCGGTGCCGCGACGCTACGCGCGGTGTACGGCTTCCTGCTGCTCTTCCTCGCCTTCGCGATCAAGAAGGGCGACCTGACCACGGTGGCGTTCGGCCGGGATCTGGGCGCCGAGTGGGCGCTGGGGGTGGTCGGCGGTGCACTCGTGGTCGGCAGTTTCCTGGCCACCGCCATCGGCACAAGACTGCGCATCCACCGGCCGACCGCCATCCAGTCCAGCAGCATGATCATCGTGGCTGGTGTCGCGGTGCTCGCCGTCATCCAGTTCTCGCTGGTGATGGTCGCCCTGCTCTGCCTGGTCGCCGCGCTGGTCAGCGGGATAGCGAAGCTGGCCGTGGACGCCTCGATCCAGGAGCGCATCCCGGAGCGGTTGCGAGCCAGCTCCTTCGCCCACTCCGAGACGGTGCTGATGCTCGCGTTCGTCGTCGGCGGCGGGCTCGGGTTGGTGCCGTTCAACGGCCGGACCGGCATCGCGGTCGCCGCCGGGGTCGGCGTACTGGCCGCGATCCGGGGTGTGCTGGTCGCTGCCCGGCTGCGCGGCGAGAAGCTGGCTGGCCGGCCGCTCGGCGACGACGAGCTGACCGAGGACGAGCCGGCGGACGAGCCCGGGGACGCCGCGCCGACCTCGCCGGCTCCGGCCCAGGCCAGCTCGCCGCAGTACGACGAGCCGGGGCTCACCCCGCCGGGCTACCACATCTACCGCCCGTCCTCGGCTGTCGGCGGCCCGGGTGGCGGAGCCGACGACGAGACCCGCCGGGAGTCCCCCGGCTCACTCTCGTGACCGGTCTGCTGGTGGTGACGGCGGTGCCAGCCGAGGCGGACGCGGTCCGCGCCGGGCTGACCGACCCCACCGTGACCGTCACCCCGGTCGGCGTGGGCCCGGCCGTCGCCGGTGCCGCCACCGCCCGGCTGTTGGCGCTGGCCGAGGCCGCCGGACGCCCGTACCGTGCGGTGGTCAGCGCCGGCGTGGCCGGTGGCTTCGCCGGGCGGGCCGAGGTCGGCGACACCGTGCTCGGCACCGCCAGCATCGCCGCCGACCTGGGCGCCGAGTCACCGGACGGTTTCATCCCCGTCGACGAGCTGGGTATGCCGCCCGCGCTGCTCGGTGGCGGCAGCGTGGTGCCGGCCGATCCGGGCCTGCTGGCGGCACTGCGGGCCGCCCTGCCGGCGGCCACGACCGGCCTGGTGCTCACGGTCAGCACGGTCACCGGCACCGCCACCAGCACCGAGGAGCTACGCCGGAGGCATCCGGAGGCGGTCGCTGAGGCCATGGAGGGGTACGGGGTAGCGGTCGCCGCAGCGCAGGCCGGGGTGCCCTTCGCCGAGCTGCGCACCATCTCCAACCCGATCGGCCCGCGCGACCGGGACGCCTGGCGGCTGCGCGAGGCACTAACCGCCCTGACCACGGCGGCCCCGGCGCTGCGCTGACCACAGCCACAGCTCGGCCGTGGTGCCAGCCGAGCCCGCAGGCTCAGCCGTAGCGCCGCACGATACCCTTGGGCTCAGCCGTAACGCCGTCGCGGAGGACTCAGCCGTAGCGCAGCGGGCCGGCGGGCCTCGATCTCGAAGCCGCACGCGAGCAGCAGCTCGACCCCGAAGCTCTCGGCGATGGCGGCCGCGTCGACGACCCCCGCCTCGCGCATTTCGGTGATCAGTGCCGTCACCAACCGACGCCCAAGCCCCAGCCGTCGGTACCGGGCAGCAACGAGCACCCCGTCGAGCACCATCTCCCGCTCCGGTATGCCCGGGTACCACTCCCCGTACCCAAGGTGCGGACTCCGCTCATGGGCCCGTAGCTCACCGACCAGCTCTCCGTCCGGAAGCTCGGCGACGAATCGCCAGCAGGTGGCCGGCAGGCCGTCCCCCAGGACCCGCCGTACCCGGGCCGTCAGGCGCACGTTCTCACCCCAACGCCGGTTGTCCCGGTACCGCCGATTCACCTCATACGCCGCTGGTGGCAACGGAAGGGGATACCGCTCGGGCGGCAACCGGTACCACTCCGCCCACCACGCACCCGGCCAGTCCCGAGGCTCATGGACCGGCCAGACGTCCAGGTGAGCCGGGTATCGGCGCCCTGCCTCGTCCCGCATGTCGTCGTGCGGGACGGGAGTCGGTTCGGTGATGGCGGGGGCCGCTGATGGCATACCGATGGCCACTTTCCCGCCCGCCGCCCGGACGAGGCGCTCCACGGTCCGGAAACGGGGATTGGCCGCTCGCCCCGACTCGATCCGCGCAAGCGTCGGCTGCGGCACCCCGGATCTCTCGGCCAGCTGCCGCTGACTCAGATCGGCCCGGCGCCGCAGAGCGCGAAGTGCCCGGCCGAGATCGGCTCCGTCGGTCCCCTCGGTCCCCTCGGTCTCGTCGGTCTCGTCGGTCTCGTCGGTCTCGTCGGTGCGGTCGGTTCCCTCGGTCACAGGCCGATGTTCCCGGGCCGTCAGCGAGCTATCAACACCCTCACCGGAGCTGTGGATAACGCTGTGGACAACCTCCGGGGCCGGTGGACGAACCCACTCCGCAGTCCCTTTGGAGCTGAATCGTTTGCGGCATCATCACGCCGACCCACCATTGCCCGAGCCGTTCCCCGAGCCACCGGTCCCCCGAGCCCAGCCACCGGTCCCCGAGCCTCCACGGCCCGAGCCCGCCGCCCGAGCCCTCACCCGCCCGAGCCCCTGCGGCCCCAGCCCCGCCACTTGATCCCTCACGGCTCGAGTCCCCACAGCTCGAGTCCCCACAGCTCGAGTCCCCACGACCCGAGCCCCCACAGCTCGAGCCCTCACGGCTCGAGCCCCCACGGCTCGAGCCCCCACGACCCGAGCCCCCACGACCCGAGCCCCCACGACCCGAGCCCCCACGACCCGAGCCCCCACGGCTCAAGTCCTCACGGCTCAAGTCCTCACGGCTCAAGTCCTCACGGCTCAAGTCCTCACGGCTCAAGTCCTCACGGCTCTGCCTGGTGCGATTCGTTTACGGCATCAGCTCCAAAGGGAGTTCGAGGGGGGTGCCCGACCCCGCCAGAGCAGTCACCCACCCACGGCGGCGACGGTCGTCTGGCGCAGTTCGTGCTGCCGCACTGCCGTCGCGGATCACAGTGGGCGGGGTAGGCACGAGCCGCCTACCGGGGGCGGGGCTAACGTGAGGGGCGTGGCGCTCTCCCTGGCGATCTCGCCCTGCCCCAACGACACGTTCGTCTTCCACGCCCTGGTGCACGGGCGGGTGCCTGGCGCGCCGCCGGTCGAGGTGACGTACGCCGACGTGGACGTCACCAACACGGCGGCCGAGCAGGGCGCGTTCGACCTGGTGAAGGTGAGCTTCGCGGCGCTGCCCTGGCTGCTCGACGACTACCACTTGCTGCCCTGCGGTGGCGCGCTCGGTCGCGGGTGCGGCCCGCTGGTGCTCACCCGGGGCGACCGCGAAGGCGGGCCGGACCGCACCGACCTGACCGGCGCCACGGTGGCGGTGCCGGGCGACCGGACCACGGCGTACCTGCTGTTCCGGCTCTGGTCGGCCGGGCGACCGCCGGCCCGGATCGAGGTGGTCCCGTTCCACGAGATCATGCCGGGCGTCGCGGCTGGCCGCTACGACGCTGGTCTGGTCATCCACGAGGCCCGCTTCACCTACCACCGGCACGGCCTGAGCGCCCTGGTCGACCTTGGCGAGTGGTGGGAGGCCGACACCGGCCTGCCCATCCCCCTCGGGGCGATCCTGGCCCGACGTGGCGTGGTGGACCCGGAGGCCGCGGCCGGCTGGGTCCGCGAGTCGGTCCGGCAGGCCTGGGCGGACCCGGCGGCCAGCCGGGAGTACGTGCTGGCGCATGCCCAGGAGATGGAACTCGACGTGGTGGACCGGCACATCGGCCTCTACGTGAACGAGTTCACCGCAGACCTGGGCGAGGCTGGTTTCGCCGCGGTGACGGCACTACTCGATCGAGCCGCCACCGCCGGCCTGGTGCCTCAGACCTCCAGCTCGCGTGCGACCGCGTGGACCAGCTGAGCGATCTTCTGCGCGGACTTCTTGTCCGGGTACCGGCCTCGGCGCAGGTCCGGCTGGACCTTCGCCTCCAGCACCTTGATCATGTCTTCGACCAGGCCGTGCAGCTCCTCGGCCGGCCGACGGCGCAACTCCGCCATCGACGGCGGCGCGTCCAGCAGCTTGACTCCCATGGCCTGCGCGCCCCGGCGGCTGTCCACCACGCTGAAGTCGACCCGCTGGCCACCCTTGAGATCGGTGACACCCGCCGGCAGCGCCCCCTTGGGTAGGAACACATCGCCACCCTCGTCACTGGTGACGAAGCCGTATCCCTTGGCCGTGTCGTACCACTTCACTCGACCCGTAGGCACCTGAAAACCCCTGCTTCACTTGAGCCGCTACTGCTCCAAGGCTAGCTGGATCATGCCGTCGAGCGCCGCTGGGAATTCGGTGAGCTCGTCCAGCACCATTTCCGCCCCGGCCGCGCGCAGCTCGTCAGGGGAGCACGGGCCCGTCGCGACGCCGATGCCGGGCACCCCGGCGGCCCCCGCAGCCACCATGTCCGCGACATGGTCACCGACGTAGTGGGTGGCGTCGTGCTCCCGCAGGGCGGTCGCCTTCTGCTCGGCGAACAGGTCACCAGCCAACTCGTCGACCGTGAGGCCGAGGTGGTCCAGGTGCAGCCGGGCCAGCCGGCCCATCTTGGCAGTGACGACCAGCACACGGCCGCCCCGTGCGCGAATCGCGTCGATGGCCTCCCGCGCGCCGGCCAGCGGGACCGTCGGAGTGATCGCGTACGCCGGGTAGAGCTCGCGGTACACGCGTACGGCCGACTCGACCTGCTCTGGCGGGAACCAGTGCGCGATCTCGGTGCGCAGCGGCGGCCCGAGCCGGGACACCGCCAGTTCGGCGTCCACTGGCACGCCGGTCCTCGCGGTCAGCGCGCGGAAGGTCGCGGCGATGCCGGGGCGGGAGTCCACCAGGGTCATGTCGAGGTCGAATCCGACGGTCAGTGCGGGCATGTCGAGAAACGTACCCGGGGACTCTTGGTTGGCCGGACGTCCGAGGGGCGCGATAGCCCGGTGCCGGGCTAGCGTGGAAAGACGATGACCACCTCACTCGCCGACCACCTGCGGTCGCTGCCCGACGAGTCACTGGCCGCGCTCCTCCAGCTGCGGCCCGACCTCGTCGTGCCCGTGCCGGCCGACGTCTCCGCCCTGGCCATCCGGGCCCAGTCCCGGGTCTCGGTGGCCCGCGCGCTGGACGGGCTGGACCAGTTCACCCTCCAGATCCTCGACGCCGCCCGCCTCACCCGGAACCCGGACGACGGCACCACGACCACCGACGCCGTGCTCGCCATGGCGACGGCTGGGCCGCAGCCGCCGGCTCCGACTGCCATCCGAGCCGCCGTGGGCCGCCTGCGCGCGCTCTTTCTGCTGTACGGCCCGGAGCACGCACTGCAGGTGCTGCCCGCCGTCGACGAAGTCTCCCCGTACCCCGCTGGGCTCGGCCGGCCAGCCGCGGAGCTGGACCCGCGGACGGACGCGCTCTGCGCGGACCCGGCGAAGCTACGACGGACGCTGCTCGCCGCCCCACCCTCGGCGCGGGCGATCCTCGACCGCCTGGCCGCCGGCCCGCCGGTGGGCAGCGTGCCCCCGGGCGCGTTGCAGGCGCCGCCGCTCGGCGCGGAGGACCCGGTGCTCTCGGACCCGACCAACGGTGGCGCCCCGGCCGGCTCCCCGGTGCGTTGGCTCGTCGACAACCGGCTGCTGGTCCCCGTGACGACCGGCTCGTCGACGACCAGCGGCACTGTGGAACTGCCCCGCGAGGTCGGCCTGCTGCTGCGCCGCGACAGTGGCCCGCTCGGGCCGCTGCGCACCAGCCCACCACCGGTGGCCGCCGCGCCGCGCGAGCCGAAGGCGGTCGACTCGGCCGGCGCCGGGCAGACCATGGAGGTGGTCCGGCACACCGAAGGGCTGCTGGAGCAACTCGCCGAGGAGCCCGCGCCAGTCCTGCGCTCGGGCGGCATCGGCGTGCGGGACCTGCGCCGGCTGGCGCGTACCGCCGGGCTGGACGAACCGACCACCGCACTGTTGCTGGAGGTGGCGTACGCGGCAGGGCTCGCCGGTGAGCTGGAGATGCCCGGCGCGACCACCAGTCGGTACGGGGCGGATCAGCAGGTGCTGCCGACCGGCGGATACGAGGTGTGGCGGGCGGCCTCGCTGGCCCAGCGTTGGGAGCAGCTGGCCCGAGCCTGGCTGACCATGACCCGCCAGGTCGGGCTGGTCGGCCGCCGTGACGACCGGGACCGGCCGATCACCGCGCTCTCCGCCGAGGCCGAGCGGGCCAGCGTGCCGGCCACCCGCCGGGCGGTGCTCGGCGTGCTCGCCGACCTGGAGCCGGCGACCGCGCCCACCCCCGAGGAAGTGCAGGACCTGCTGGACTGGCGGGCGCCGCGACGCAGCCGGGGCCGGGACGCCGCCCACCGGGAGGTGCTGGCCGAGGCGGCGCAGCTCGGCGTCACCGGCCTGGGGGCGCTCACCTCGTACGGGCGGCTGCTGCTGGGTGACCTGACGTCGACCGACGAGCGGGGCGGCGATGACCCGCTGGGCCTGCACGCGGACGTCGAGAGCGGCGACCCGTCCAACGCCGCCCGAGCGCTGGACGCGCTGCTGCCCGCCCCGGTCGACCACTTCCTGGTGCAGGCCGACCTGACCGTGGTGGTGCCCGGCCCGCCCGAACCGGCGCTCGCCGCCGAGTTGGAGGCGATGACCGAACTCGAGTCGGCCGGCGGGGCCAGCGTGCACCGGGTCACCACGGCGAGCGTCCGGCGCGCACTGGATTCCGGCTACTCGGCCGGCGACCTGCACGACGTGTTCCGGCGACGGTCGCGTACCCCGGTGCCGCAGGGGCTCACCTACCTGGTGGACGACGTGGCCCGTAAGCACGGCGGGCTGCGGGTCGGCCTGGCCGGGGCGTACCTGCGCAGCGACGACGAGACGCTGATCAGCGAGGTGCTGGTCGACAGGCGGCTGGAGTCGTTGGCGCTGCGCCGGCTCGCGCCGACGGTGCTCTGCACGCAGTACCAGGTCGGTCGGTTGCTGGGCACGCTGCGCGACGCCGGGTACGCCCCGGTGCAGGAGGACGGCACCGGCAGCACAGTGCTGGCCCGACCACGGATCCGGCGGGCCCCGGCCCGGGTGTCGGTGACCACCCGGTCACTCGATCCGCTGGCCGCTCCGAAGCTGCCCATGCCCCGGCTGCTCGGGGTGGTGGATCACATCCGGCGGGGTGACGCGGCGGCGCGGGCGGCCCGACGGGCACCGGCGGTGGTGCGCGGCGGTGCGGCGGGGCTGGGCGGCGGCCCGGTGCCAGCGCACACGCACAGCGAGGCCCTCGCCGTGCTCCAGCAGGCTGTCCGGGACAAGGCGCTGGTCTGGGTCGGGTACGTCGACGCGCACGGGGCGACCGCGTCCAGACTGGTCAAGCCGGTCTCGATCGGCGCCGGCTATCTGCGCGCCGAGGACGAACGGACCGAGATGCTGCACACGTTCGCGCTGCACCGGATCACCGCGGCGGTGGTGGCGGACTGACCCCAGCGCCGCCGTGCGCTGTCGGTCAGCGGCGGCTCCGGCGTACGGTGCCGACCACCGAGATGATCAGCAGCAGGGCGAAGCCGGTGCCGGCGGACTCCCCGACCGAGTCGATGAAGCCCTGCTGCAGCACCAGCCAGCCGAAGAGGAACCACCCGACGAGGAGCATCGCCGCGACGGCGTACGCGATCACGGTCGCGCGGGACACCTCGTCGGGTGGTGCTTGCTCATGCTCTGCGATCACGTCACGGTCGACCGTCATACCCAGCCTCCCCGCCCGGTCCGGACCTGGACTCCCAAGGGTGACACTCGAAAGACCGGTCGGACAGGGGGTTATACCCGTGATTCGCCCCGTGCGGGTCAGGTGCCGGGACGGCGGCCGATCAGCACCACCCGGGTGCCGACCTTCCCCAGCTCCCACATCCGGACCGCGTCGGCGTGCAACAGGTTGACGCAGCCGTGCGAGCCGATCGACTTGTCGTGCAGGTAGGTGGTGGTCTCGTGGAAGCCCATCCCCTGGGTGAAGTGCTGCCAGTACGGCAACCACACCTCGTACGGGTCGGACCACTCCTTCGGGTTGCGGAAGTTGACGGTGAAGGTGCCGGCCGGGGTGCGGTAGCCGGACATTCCGGTGCGGGTCACCGTCGGCTCCATGATCACCTTGCCGCCCCGGACCGCCCAGACGGTCTGCCGGGTCAGGTCCACGCAGAACGTGGTGCCCGTGCCGGCCTTGCAGCGGGCCGGGTCGGTGGTGGCGAGGCGCTGGGCCACGTCGAATGTGGTGGGTCCGGCGCGACCCTCGAGGGGGCGAATGCCGTACCTCTTCTGGAACTTCTTGATCGCGGCGCAGTCGGCGGCGGACTGCCGGCCGTCCACGGTCACCGCCCCGAACCCGCCCAGCCGGGCCAGGTAGGTCTCCACCTCACGCTGGTGCTGGCCCTGCGGGCAGCCGGCGACGGTCGGCGTACCGGTACCGGTGCTGGGGGTCGGCTTCGGCGGCGCGCTGCGGGTGGGCTTCGGCGTCGGTGGCCGGGTCGCCTTCGGCGTCGGGGCGGGCGCGGCCGGCGTGGGCCGGCCGCGCTGGTCCGGGCCGGGCGTGTCGCTCGCCCCCGTTGCCTGTTCCGCCGCACCGGCTGGGGCGGCTCCCCCGCCACCACTCCCACCGGACTGCGGATCGAACGCGCACGCACCGGCGCCGACCAGCACAACCACCACCAGGGCGACCAGCCGGGAAGTGTTCCGAACACGCTTCATGGAGCCTCCCTGACAGTCGTCCCTTTACTAGACGTTCGTGAGTGCCATCACGGTTGCGGCCGGTGAGCATCTTTCTTTCAACATCCCGCATCGTGCAACACTGGATGGTCGGCCGACGGCGGGTATGCGACCCCCGTTCCGGCCGGACGGCCAACCGAGGAGAGGACGCTGGCGTGAGCGGTGGACCACTGATCGTGCAGTCGGACAAGACCCTGCTGCTGGAGATCGACCACCCCGACGCGCAGGCCTGCCGGATGGCGATCGCGCCGTTCGCCGAGCTGGAGCGCTCACCGGAGCACGTGCACACCTACCGGCTGACCCCGCTGGGCCTGTGGAACGCCCGGGCGGCGGGGCACGACGCCGAGGGTGTGGTCGACTCGCTGATCAAGTACTCCCGCTACCCCGTGCCGCACGCGCTGCTGGTGGACGTCGCCGACACGATGGACCGGTACGGCCGGCTCCAGCTCGCCAACGACCCGGCTGAGGGCCTGGTGCTGCGCGCACTGGACCGGTTGGTGCTGATCGAGGTGGCCAAGAGCAAGAAGCTCGCCGGCATGCTCGGCGACAAGATCGACGACGACACGATCCGGGTGCACCCGTCCGAGCGTGGCCGGCTCAAGCAGGCGCTGCTCAAGCTGGGCTGGCCGGCGGAGGACCTGGCCGGCTACGTCGACGGTGAGGCGCACCCGATCGAGCTGGCCGAGGCCGGTAAGGACGGCCGCAAGCCGTGGACCCTGCGGTCGTACCAGCGGGAAGCTGTCGAGGCGTTCTGGGCCGGCGGGTCGGGTGTGGTGGTGCTGCCCTGCGGCGCGGGCAAGACCCTGGTCGGCGCGGCGGCGATGGCCGAGGCGAAGGCGACCACCCTGATCCTCGTCACCAACACGGTCGCCGGCCGGCAGTGGAAGCGGGAACTGATCGCCCGCACCTCGCTGACCGAGGAGGAGATCGGGGAGTACTCCGGCGAACGCAAGGAGATCCGTCCGGTCACCATCGCCACGTACCAGGTGCTCACCTCACGGCGCGGCGGCGCGTTCACCCACCTGGACCTGTTCGGGGCCCGCGACTGGGGCCTGGTCGTCTACGACGAGGTGCACCTGCTGCCCGCGCCGATCTTCCGGTTCACCGCGGACCTCCAGGCCCGCCGCCGGCTGGGCCTCACCGCGACTCTGGTACGCGAGGACGGCCGCGAGGGTGACGTGTTCAGCCTGATCGGCCCCAAGCGGTACGACGCGCCGTGGAAGGACATCGAGTCGCAGGGCTGGATCGCCCCGGCCGAGTGCACCGAGGTCCGGGTGACCCTGACGGATGCGGAGCGCATGTCGTACGCGACGGCGGAGGCCGAGGAGCGCTACCGGATGGCAGCGACCGCGCGCACCAAGCTGCCGGTGGTCAAGGCGCTGGTCGACCGGCACCCGAACGACCAGGTGCTGGTGATCGGCGCGTACATCGACCAGCTGCACCAGCTCGGCGAATACCTCGAAGCGCCGATCATCCAGGGCTCGACCACCAACAAGGAACGCGAGCGGCTCTTCGACGCGTTCCGCACCGGAGAGATCCGCACGTTGGTGATCTCCAAGGTCGGGAACTTCTCCATCGACCTGCCCGAGGCGGCAGTGGCGATCCAGGTGTCCGGGACGTTCGGGTCACGCCAGGAGGAGGCACAGCGGTTGGGACGGGTGCTGCGGCCCAAGGCCGACGGCCGACAGGCGCACTTCTACACGGTGGTCTCCCGAGACACGATCGACACCGAGTACGCGGCACACCGGCAACGCTTCCTCGCCGAGCAGGGGTACGCGTACACGATCGTCGACGCCGACGACGTCCTCGGCCCGTCCCTGCCGTCCTTCGACTGACGCTTCGCCGCCTTGATCCACTCCAGGTCCCCGATGTGGCGGTGTCCGGGTGCCCGGACACCGCCACATCGCCGATACGGAGTCGATCAGCGCGAGTTTCGCGGCGACCGGGCCGGGGGCAACTGCCCTCGTGCTCGCTTTGGACCTGATGTCGTCAACGACTCAGCCGTCGGCGCTTCCTCGACTCGGCAGCGAACGGCTGCGACACCTACGCCTGTTCCACCATGTCCGCGGTGACCGCGTGTCATCCGGTTCAGCGCCGTTCAAGCGGTGGCGCGACACAAGTCGCGGGCACACGGCGGCAGTCCGGCCGGCAACCTGTTCGGCAACGCGTCGCAGTGAGGTCAGCGCCTCTTCGACTCAGCGACGAAGACGCCGCGACCCGGGCGGCCCACCAGCACACCCTGCTTTCGCAGCGTCGCCACCGCGCGGCTGATCGTGGACTGCGAGACGTCGTACTCGTCTGCCAGCACCCGCCCAGAGGGGAGCTGGGAGCCGGATGGATAGGTCCCGTTCTTGATCTTGCTCAGGAGATCATCGAGCAGCTCGTCCATCGTGGGCGGGATAGGCACGTCAGGCCCCTTGCAGTCGGTTGGCCCGCCCAGTATTGATCAACCCCTCCGGTACAGGCAACGCACGTAGCACTGATGACATAGGTGGGTAGATGACTCGCCGACGTGCTTGACATAGGTGACTCAGTGGCAATAGCGTCGCTGTCGGTGATGCGGTGCTGCTGCGGTCGGTTGGCGCCTCTCGTACTGGTCTCGCATCGCCGCCGAGACCCAACCCTCCGCGCTCCCCCGGCGCGGCCCTGTTGCCGTACCGCCGGTCAAGGCTGCGGCGGCAGGGCGGGGCGGTCTCCGCCGTCCGCAACCGGCGGAGGCCGCCCCTTCCACCTTGACGCGACCCGACGAAGGGCGGTCACCGCGTGCGCAACTTGATCCGCCGGCTGGTGAGCCGGCACGAGGAACCACTCCCACCGCGAGAGGCACCCCGGAGCCTGCGCCCGTGGCAGATTCGCGAGCGGTGCTTCAACGTCCGACGGCGCGGCGTCGACCCCGCCGAGATCCGCACCTTCCTGCACCGGGTGGCCGACGAGCTCACCGTCGCGCAGACCGCCCAGTCGTCGAACCACCGCTACCGATGACCGAGCGCTGGGTGATCCACCTGCCGGTCACCGCACCCGACCTGCTCCGGGCTCGGATCTTCGCCCGGGCCGCCGCCCGGGTGCTGGCCCGGCTCAGCGCACGCGTCGAGCCGGGCGGGGTGACCGTCTCGGCCGAGGACCAGCAAGGCGTACGACATTGGGTTTTCTGCGACCGGCCTCTGGCCCACGGGCGCAGGCGGTGTGCGCTGTCGGTGGATCACACCTCAGCGTGCGAGCCGCGCCCGCCGTGGCCCCGGCGGCGCTGAATCGTTTACGTCATCAGGTCCATAGTCACTCACCTGGAGACAGCCACGCGGACGCGCACGCGCCCGGCAAGGCGGGGCGCGGCGGGTTCAGCGGCTCAGGACGGTCTCCCGCTCCATGTGTGACAGCTTCGCGGGATTGCGCACGGCGTAGATCCCGGTGACGAGGCCGTCGTCGATGCGCAGGGCCACGACGGTGTCCAGCTCGCCGTCGAGGTGCACGATCAGCGCCGGGTAGCCGTTGACCTGCGCCGGCCGCAGCGAGGTGACGCCCGGGACCTTGCCCCACCCGCCGGCCAGCAGGCGGGCCACCTTGTCGGCGCCGAGGATGGGCCGCGGGACGGCCTGCTTGACGCCGCCGCCGTCGCCGAGGAGGACGACGTCCGGCGCGAGGATGTCGAGCAGGCTCTGGAGGTCACCTGTCTCGACGGCCCGCTGGAACGCGTCGAGCGCGCTCCGGGTCTCGGCCACGGACACGACCTGGCGGGGCCGGCGGGCGGCGACGTGTGCGCGGGCGCGGTGGGTGATCTGGCGGACGGCGGCGGGGCTCTTGTCGACGGCTTCGGCGATCTCGTCGTACCCCAGGTCGAACACCTCGCGCAGCACGAACACCGCGCGTTCGGTCGGCGCGAGGGTTTCCAACACCAGCAGCATGGCCATCGAGACGCTGTCGGCCAGCGCGATGTCCTCGGCCACGTCGGGGGCGGTGAGCAGCGGCTCGGGCAGCCAGGAGCCCACGTAGGACTCCTTGCGGCGACCGAGGGTCCGCAGCCGCACGAGTGACTGCCGGGTGGTGATGCGGACCAGGTAGGCGCGCTGGTCGTGAACCGCGCCCAGGTCGACGCCTGCCCATCGCAGCCAGGTCTCCTGGAGTACGTCCTCCGCGTCGGCGGCCGAGCCGAGCATTTCGTACGCGACGGTGAAGAGCAGGTTGCGGTGGGCGAGGAACGCCTCGGTGGCCCGGTCCGGGCAGTCGTCGGCGGCGGCGGTCTGCGGCGTGCCCACCATGGGTGACTCCTGTTCGCTCTCGACTGCGTCGCCCATCAGATGCCGGACCCGGCGGTTCTGTGACACCTGCGGCCTGTGGGGGTCGTCACCCCGGCCGCGCCGTCACAGAACGGGGAGGGCCGGCATCTCATGGTCGTCCGATCGAACAACGCGAGTGGAGGACGGAACCATGGACGCCCGATTCAACATGCTCGACAACGAGACCGCCATGAAATTCTTCAAGCGGTTCGCGAACGCCGGCCAGGTGATTCAGCGGTCGTCGCTGCCGCAGTCAACGCAGGAGCTGGTGTCGCTGCGGGCCAGCCAGATCAACGGCTGCGGCTGGTGCATCGACATGCACACCAAGGAGGCCGTGGCGGCCGGTGAGAGCGCGGTACGGCTCAACCTGGTTGCCGCCTGGCGGGAGTCGACCGTCTTCACCGAGGCAGAGCAGGCCGCGCTGGCGCTCGCCGAGGAGGGCACCCGGCTCGCCGACGCCCACCAGGGCGTGTCCGACGAGACCTGGGCTCAGGTGCGCAAGCACTACGACGACGACCAGATCGCGGCGCTGGTCGCCCTGGTCGCCCTGATCAACGCGGCCAACCGGCTCGCGGTGATCGTGCACCAGCGCGGCGGTTCGTACCAGCCGGGTATGTTCGCCGCCGCGTTCGACTGAACGGGAGACGCGCCCGGTCCGGGCTCACCCGACCCTGGACCGGGCACGCCGACCATCAGCGGAGGCGATCCGGGGGCCGCGATCCATGATGTAGTGGCGTCCTCAGGCTCTGATGCCACTCTTTCCAGGATCGAGCACGATCACTCGCGTCCAGCCTCAACCCGGGCCAAGGCGCGCGACGTCAGGACGTCGGCGGTGGGCATCGGTCGGGGAGGGTGACCACGCCGGGGCGGTGGTCGAACGTCTCCATCGTGAACCACTCGTCCAACTCCGGGTCGAAGAGGTTCTGCAGGCCGAACTGCAGAACCTGCCACCACCGGCTCGGGTCGCGCTGGTCGACGTAGATGTCACCGAGCGCGAGCGGGAACCGGAAGAACTCTCCCGGCACGGTGGAACCCCCGACGACCCCGACCCGCCAGTGGTCGACGTGCCGGTCGTTCTCGCCCTGCAGGATTTCCGGCCCCACGAAGCGCGCGGTTTTCAGCTTGTCGTTGAAGATCTGGCGGTTGAAGAATCCCGGGACCTTGCTGCACGCGCGCGGCGGGAACAGCGGGATGTTCGGCCACTTGTAGGTGAGCGTGTAGAGCGTGTTCTCGTAGATCAGGTTCGTGAACCAGATCGGATACTCGGCGCCCCCGGCGATCATCTGGCTGTTGCCATCTTTGCCCTGCCAGGTGAACGGCACGTCGATGCCGAGGTCACGGACGATGTACCGGCCGGTGCCCTGGAAGTCCGCCGGGAGCTGCGGAGGGCGCGGTTCCCGCGGAACGGGGACCGTGGGGCCATCGGCCTGGGCCGCGCGGGGCAGCGGCGCGGCGGCCGGGCCGGGCGCGACCACACCGAGGGCGAACAGGCCTCCGGCCACCGCCGAAACCACAGTCCGACGTGTACGCCTCGACGCCATTTTCCCTCCGCCAACGTGCACAGTGGCTGGCGCTCCGACAGCGCACGTGCCTTCGGCGAAGCGTATGAGCAGGCGAATGTCGCGGATGTCCGAATACGTCGACTCCACCGGAAAGGTGAAGCAGACGAGGCCGCCTACAGGACCCGAGTGACCTGCTCGGCGGCGACCAGCGCGTCCCGCCGCGCCGGGTCGAGGTTGGCGCTGATCACCACGGACGCGCCAGCGGAGAGCGGCGCGAGCAGCCACTTCAGCGGCTGCTCGTGCTCGGCGGCGTCGACCAGCAGCCGGTCACCGGCACGAAGGTCCAGCATCTCGGCAATGCCCTGGGCGAGCGCGCCCCACTGCCCGTAGGTGGTGCCGTCCGCGCTGGCCGGGTCCGACGGGTGGATGGCGGTGTGGTCGGGCGTGACGTCCGGAAAGCGGAGCACCTCCGCCGACCAGTCCAACCAGCCCAACGGCACGTCGGCCAGCCGCCCCGGCCCGGTGCCGACGAGGTAGCGGTGCGGGGCGTCCGGCACGTCCTCCAGCCAGTCGTCCTGCCGCTCCGGGGTCACGAAGACCGCGTCGAACGGCCGGTCGCCGCCCGGCTCCAGCACCGGCAGGCCCGCGGTGGCGCGAGGCCGGAACGACACCGCCAGGCCGGAGGCCCAGGCCCCCAACAACACCGCGGCGGTACGCCAGTGCGGCGGCAACAGCACCGCTACGCGGCTGCCCGGGCCGAGCCCGCAGCCGTCCCGCAACAGACTCGCGCTGCGCGCCGCCCAGGAACCGACCTGGTACGCCGTCAGGTCGACGCGCTCGCCGGTCGCCTCGTCGCGGTAGCTGAACAGGGGACGCTCGACGTCGGCGGGTCGGGCCGCCAGGTCGGCCGTGACGGTTGGCTGCATCTCCACGCTCCCCGAGTGCGACGTCGGCCCCACCCTACTCACCGACTTTGGTCGCGCCCGTCCTCTGCTGATGGCCGTAGCGGCTGCCCGGGTGGCCCACGCACGGTACGAGGTGACCCCGAAGCGCCGCCGAGGAGCGCCCATGCCGGCCGAGCCCCACCCCGCCACCGCCGACCACCGTGCCACCGCCCAACCTGCCACCGCCGACCGTCTTCCGCTGCGCCGCCGGCTCCTGCCGGTGATCGCGTTACTGCTGCTCGCGCCCTGGGCGGCCGAGTGCTCGTGGGGTGGCTTCGCCATCGACGACTTCCTCCCGGTGCTGATCTTCCTCGGCCCGATGTACGGCGGCGCGGCGATCCTGATCCGGGAGACCGCCCGGCACCTCGGCGCGGGATGGCCGACGATCGTGCTGCTCGCCACCGCGTTCGGCGTACTCCAGGCCGGCCTGGTCGACCAGTCGCTGTTCAACCCCGACTACCTCAACGACACGCAGTACGCCGACACCCGTGCCGCCGCCGAGGCGACGCTGGTGCCGGGGCTCGAGTTCAGCCTCCGGCAGGCCTTCGACTACGTGGGCAACCACATCGTGCTGACCATCTGCGCGCCGATCGTGCTCATCGAGTCGTTCCTCGGGGCGGACCGCCGGCTCCGGCCGTGGCTGGGCCGACCCGGGCTGGCCGTCGTCGGCGTGCTCTACCTGCTCGGCAGCCTGCTGATCTTCTCGGACAGCCGGAAGGGCTTCCTGGCCAGCCCGCTTCAGCTGACCTTCGCCGCAGTGGTGGTCCTCGCCCTCATCGCGACGGCCCTGCTGCCCCGCTGGCGCCACCCTCGACCGCGACGCGCCCCCTCAGCGGCTCCCGACTCGACGGCTCCCGGCTCGACGGCTCCCGACTCAGCGGCTCTCGGACAAAGGGGCGCGGCACGCCGGGCACCGCACCCGCTCTGGGTGGGTCTGCTGGTCGTCCTCGTTCGTTTCGGCACCGACCTGACACCCGGCTGGGCGGGGGTGGGCATCGCGCTGGCGCTCGCGGCCACCGTCGGGGGGCTGATCGCCTACTGGTCGTCGCGCGCCGCCTGGGGGCAACGGCACGTGCTCGCCGCCGGCTCGGCGAGCCTGCTCACCGCCGCCGCGTTCGCGTACCTGGTGCCGCCGTACTCCCCGGCCACGCCGGAGGCGGCCCTGGCCGGCGACGTCGCGGTCACCGTGATCACCGTCGCCCTGGTCGGCGGTGCCTGGTGGCGGCTGCGCCGCGCTTCGCCCGCTCCGGCACCGGCCGGATGAGCCGTGTCGGGTCCACCCACGTGGCGATGTCACGGAAGGTCGTCGAAGCCTTCTCCCCGTCAGCGCGCCGGGAGTTCCGGGCCGCCGTCGAGCAGCGGGGCGAGCAGGTCGCCGTACTCCTCGACCCGGTCCAGAACCTCGGCGGCGGTGAACTGGCGGACGGCCGGCTTCCGGCCACCGGCGCCGGCCTCCACCTCGTCCCAGGTCAACGGCGTCGACACCGATGGCACCGACTGGGCCCGCAGCGAGTACGGCGCCACCGTGGTCTTCGCCGCGTTGTTCTGACTCCAGTCGATGAAGACCTTGCCCGGGCGCAGGTTCTTCGCCATCTTCGACACGATCAGCTTGGGATGTGCCTTCTCCAGCTCCTGAGCGATCCCCCTGGCGTAGTCGGAGACAAGATCGGAGGACTGGGTGCCGGCTATCGGGCAGCAGAGTTGCATGCCCTTCTTGCCCGACGTCTTCGGGTACGACTCGATCCCGTCGGCAGCGAGCCGGTCGCGCATCAGCACCGCCACCGGACAGCACTCGGCGAGCCCGGCCGGCGGCCCCGGGTCCAGGTCGACCACCATCATGTCCGGGTGCTCGCCGACCTTCCACTGCGGCGTGTGCAGCTCCAGGGCGGCCAGGTTGGCCAGCCAGACCAGGGTGGGCAGGTCGTCGGCGACCACATAGTCGATCGTCTCGCGGCCCTTGGTCGACCCGGGCGCGGGCAGATTTTCCACGCGCACCCACTCCGGAGTCGCGGCTGGCGTGTTCTTCTCGAAGAACGACTTGTCGTCCACCCCGTTGGGGAACCGGATCCGGGTCACCGGTCGGTCCCGCAGGTGCGGCAGCAGCACCGGGGAGATCCGGGTGTAGTAGTCGATCACCTCACCCTTGGTGAAGCCAGCCGCCGGATAGAGGACCTTGTCCAGGTTGGACAGCTCCAGTGGACGGCCCTCGACGTCCACCCGCAACCGCTCAGCTGGCATCGTCGACCTCCTCCGGCGGCTTGTCCGGGCGCAACCGCAGCACCCGGGGGAAGCGCAGCCGGCCGTCGGGGGTGCGCTGGCCGTACTTCACCTCCACCACCACCTGGGGTTTTACCCAGATGGCACCTCGGGCATCCTCGCGCGGCACGCCCGGGGCGAACGGGGACACGCCGGAGCGCAGCGGCTCCAACTCGGCGAGGAGTTGCCGTTCGATAGCGGCGCCGATCCCGCCGCCGACCCGGCCCCGGTAGATCAGTCGGCCGTCCGGGCCGGGCACCCCGACCAGCAGCCCGCCAATCCGACGTGCGCCCGGTCGCCAGCCGCCGATGACGAAGTCGCCGGTCACCTCCAGCTTGACCTTCACCCAGTCCGGCGAGCGCACTCCCGGGCGGTAGACGGCACCGACCCGCTTGGCCATCACGCCCTCCAGGCCGTGCTCGCCGGCCGCCTCGTAGGTGGCCGGCCCGTCGACGAACATCGGAGGCACCGCCCACCGGGCACCGCCGAGCGCGAGCGCCTCCAGGGCCCCGCGGCGGCGCTCGTACGGCCAGCCGGTCAGGTCGTCGCCGTGCAACCGGAGCAGGTCGAAGATCATGTACGTCACCGGCATGACCGCCGCCAACCGGGCCGCCTTGTTCCGGTCCCGTACGTGCATCCGCTCGGCCAGCGCCGTGAACGACGGCTGCCCGCCCTCGCCGAGCAGCACCACCTCACCGTCGAGCAGCGCGTCGTCGACCTGCTCGGGCAGGGTGGCCAGCTCCGGGTACGCGGCGGTGATCTCCACGCCGGAACGGGCGTACAGGTGCTGACCACCGCCGGAGATGTCGGCGAGCGCGCGGACCCCGTCCCACTTGAACTCGTACGCCCAGCCGTCACCCGCCGGGAGCGGCCCGGTCATCGCGAGCATCGGCTTGAGCGGCGCGCCAGGCACGACCCGACTGTAGTAGCAGGCCGAACACCTCGCGTCAGGTTCTTTCGGATGCGAGCATGGTCGATACCGGGGAAGGGAGCACAGGATGCGTGCCATCTGGAAGGGAGCCGTGTCGTTCGGGCTCGTCTCGATCGGGGTGAAGCTCTACTCCGCGACCGAGGAGAAGGACATTCGGTTCCACCAGGTGCACCGCGAGGACGGCGGTCGGATCCGCTACAAGCGCACCTGCTCGGTCTGCGGCGAGGAGGTCACCTACGACGACATCGCCAAGGGCTACGACATCGGCGGCGGCGAGATGGTGATCCTCACCGACGAGGATTTCGCCGACCTGCCACTGACCAGCTCGCGTGCGATCGACGTGCTGGAGTTCGTTCCGGCCGAGCAGGTCGACCCGATCCTCTACAACAAGGCGTATTTTCTTGAGCCGGAGGGCGCGGCGACCAAGCCGTACGTGTTGCTGCGCGACGCGCTGATCGACTCGGAGCGGGTGGCCATCGTCAAGGTGGCGCTGCGCCAACGGGAGCAGCTCGCCACGCTGCGGGTCCGCGAGGGTGTGCTGCTGCTCAACACCATGCTCTGGCCGGACGAGATCCGTACCCCGGATTTTGGTTTCCTCGACGAGGACCTCAAGGTGCGTCCTCCGGAGCTGGCGATGGCCAGTTCCCTGATCGACTCGATGACCGGTGAGTTCGAGCCGGACGTCTTCACCGACGACTACCGGGCGGCGTTGCAGGAGGTCATCGACGCCAAGGTGGAGGGTCGGGAGGTCGTCCAGCCGGAGGAGGTCGAGGAGGCGCCGGCCGCCGCGGTGGACCTGATGGCCGCGTTGAAGGCGTCGGTGGAGCGCGCCAAGGCGGCCCGCGGCGAGCAACCCGCCCGTGGTGGTGGCGGTGGCGGTGAGCCGACACCCATCTCGTCGGCCCGCTCGGCGCAGAAGGCGGCCGAGAAGAAGACGGCCAAGGCACCGGCGAAGAAGACCGCCGCCAAGAAGACAGCCGAGAAGAAGACATCCGAGCCGGCGAAGAAGACCGCCGCGAAGAAAACCGCCGCGAAGAAGGCGGAGCCGGCGAAGAAGACGGCCGCACGCAAGACCGCACCCCGCAAGAGCGCCTGACCGTACGGCAGCGAAGGCGGTGTCCCCCGGGCCGGGTACGCTCCGCCGGCCGCTGGCCACCGGAGGAGCCCTCATGCCGTACACCCCTGATCTGGACCGGTTGCTGACGCCCGGCGCCCGCTTCACCGACGAGCACGGCGCATACCTGATCGAGACCCACCCGGTGGGCGACATCGTGTTGCCGACCGGCCGGGTGGTCGGGTGTGACCCGCTGGTCTGCCCGGAGGCCGAGCCGTTCACGGTGACCGTGCCACCGGGGCGGTATCCCGCCCGTGCCTGGGTGGCCGTGGTGCTCCGCGAGGACGCCGAGGTGGACCGGCGGGTGGCCGCACTGGAGCTGGTGGTCTCCGACGAGCCGACCACCCGCTGGGAGCCGGCCGTCGCGGGCGATCAGGACGTCGCCACGCTCGGCGCGGACGACTACTTCGGGTACGGGGTGGACACCGGCGCCGGCACCCTCGCCGACCCGACGGCGCTCAGCGTCCTGGAAGGCTGGGACGAGGAGCAGGTCGAGGAGGTCTTCATCCCCGACGAGCTGCCCACGTCACCGGTCCGAGGGCTGATCACCGCGGTCCTTGACGACGCGACCGGCGCCAACGTCGTCACCGTCTCCACGGGTTGGGGTGACGGCTGCTACGGCACCTGGATCGGACGCACCGCCGACGGCCGGGTGACCTCGTTCGTGACCGACTTCATGGTCGTCCCGGAATAACCGCCCGGGAAGACCTCGGAACTGCCTCGCTGGGCGATCCGACGCTTCCGCGGCGGGCACGGCGGGCGTCGGTGCGGGTACCGTGTGCGTCGGCTTTCCCCCCGGCACTGCGTGCCGGCCACCTTCGCAGCAGGGAGTCGACGACGTGAGCGAGCGGACGCAGCAGAACCGGTCGGCAGACCAGGACCAGAGCCCGGCAACCAAGTCGGGGCGACGGCTGGCCGCGCAGCTGGCGGAGAAGAAGGCGGCCGACGCGAAGCGGAAGCGCAACGCGTGGGCCAGTGGCCTCGCCGCCGTCGCCGTGGCCGCGCTGCTGATCGGCGTCTTCGTGTGGATCGGTGGCGGCAACGACAAGCCCGCGACCCAGGCCGACGCGACCCCGTCCGCCTCCGGCCCGGCCCCCGACGCGGCCGGCGCACCCCCCGCTCCGCAGCTGCCCGAGGGCGCCGACCCGGCGCTGGGCAGCAAGCCGGCGGTGACGCCGGGCACGGGTGACCTCAAGAAGCTCGCCGTCACCCCGCTGATCAAGGGAACGGGCCCGGCGGTGCAGAAGGGGCAGACCATCACCACGAACTACGTGGGGGTGTTCTACAAGGACGGCAAGGAGTTCGACTCCTCCTGGAAGGCCGGGCAGCCGGCCTCCTTCCCGATCGGCGTGGGCCGGGTCATCCCCGGCTGGGATCAGGGCCTGGTCGGCGTGACCGTGGGCAGCCGGGTGCAGCTCGACATCCCGGCCGAGCTGGCCTACGGCAAGGACGCCGCGTCCCAGGGCGCCCCGGAGGGTCCGCTGCGCTTCGTGGTGGACGTGCTCGCCGCACAGTGACCTGCCCGGATCGCCCCGGTTGTCGCCGGGACGCGATGGACTTGTTCACATGGGGCTTCCGGCCCGTCACCCTGCGGCAGTAGGTTCGGCGTCACCCCGGGCGGTCAGCCGCCCGGGGTGAGCATCCGGGACCGGGACGCGGAGGTGCATGTGACGGCGCTGGACGAGCCTGGGCGGACCGCCCGGTTGATGTGGACGCACTTCGAGGCGGTGCACGCCGTCACCTACTTCCACCCCCGGGCCCGCGCCGCGTACGAGGCCGTGGGGTTGCGCGGTTACTGGCGGGGTTACTTCGCCGGCCGGGCCGCGCCACTGGGCGCCACCGAGGCTGCCCCGGTGATCGCCGCCTTCTTCAGCTTCGCGCCGCCGATGGTGAGCCGGGCCCTGCCGGCGGTGTGGCGGTTGGCCACGCCGCAGGAGGCGCTGCGCGCCCGGCTGACCGGTGCCGTGCAGGCGCTCGCCGAGCTGACCTACGAGCTGCCCGAGACGCACCTGACGGAGACCGCCGATCTGCTGGAGCGTGCCGCCTCGGCGGTGCAGGTCGCCGGCCGGGTGCTCGGCGCGGCCAACGCGGCTCTGCCGGTCGGGGAATACCCGCTGGCCCGGCTCTGGCAGGCCGCCACCACCCTGCGCGAGCACCGGGGCGACGGGCACGTGGCGGCACTGGTGGCCGCCGGCCTGGACCCGGTGGAGACGCTGGCCTGGCGGGTCGCCGAGGGCATGTCGCCGGTGAATCTTTTCGGCCGGGGCTGGTCCGAGGAGCAGTGGCGGGCCGCCCGCGAGCGGCTGGTGCAGCGGGGCTGGCTGACCCCCGACGGCGCAGCCACCGACCACAGCCAGGCCGCGTTCCAGGCGGTCGAGGACGCCACCGACCGGGCCGCCGAGCACCCGTGGGAAGCGCTCGGCCAGGACGACACGGATCGACTGCGGGAGTTGCTGGAGCCGATGGCCCGGTCCTGCCACACGGTGATCCCGGAGGGGAGCCCGATCGGGCTCCCCGCGCTGCCCGGCTGACCGGGCACCCACCGGTCGGGCAGGATAGGCCCGTGGCGGATGCGGTGGTCTTCGACCTGGACGGCGTGATCGTGGATTCCGAGCCGGTGTGGGAGGAGGTCCGCCGGGCGTACGTGGCGGCGCACGGCGGGACGTGGCAGCCGGACACGCAACATCGGCTGATGGGCATGAGCACCGGCGAGTGGGCCCACTACCTCAGCGGCGAGCTGGGCGTGGACCGCAGCGCCCAACAGGTCGCCAACGAGGTCGTCGAGGAGATGACCCGACGCTACCGGGACCACGTACCGCTGATCGACGGCGCCGACCAGGTCGTGCGCAGGCTGGCCGCGCGGTGGCCGCTGGGGTTGGCCAGCTCGTCGCCGACCCGGCTGATCGAGGCGGCGCTGACCGCCACCGGCCTGACCGACGCGTTCGGCGCGACCCTCTCCACCGAGGAGACCGAGCGGGGCAAGCCCGCACCCGACGTGTACCTGGCCGTCGCGCGGCGCCTCGGCGTCGACCCGGCCCGCTGCGTAGCGGTGGAGGACTCGTCCAACGGGGTGCGGTCGGCCGCCGCGGCGGGGATGCGGGTGGTGGCGGTGCCACACGGCTCGTACCCGCTGGATCCGGACGCCGCCGGGCTGGCCGTGGTGACGCTGGGCCGGATCGATGAGTTGAGCCCGGAGACGATCGACCAACTCACCGACTGACCCGGCCTGGCGTGCGCCTCGTCACGGCCGTCCGGTCCCTGCCGACCTGGGCACGGTTATACGGTTTCGGGGGGCCGGCGGGATCGGCATGACGGGGACTGAGCGGGGTACCGCAGCCTGCGGTGCTCGACCCGGGTGCCGCGCGCCGGACGGCTGAGGAGACGACGGATGAAAGCCATCGTGTACGAGCGCACCGGCGACCCTTCGGTGCTGAAGCTGGTCGACCGGCCGGTGCCGGAGCCGGGTGCGGGCGAGGTCCTGGTCCGGGTGGCGGTGTCGGGGGTCAACCCGACGGACTGGAAGTCGCGCCGGGGCTCCCCGCCGAAGGGGTGGCAGATCCCCGGGCAGGACGGCGCGGGTGTGGTGGAGGCGGTCGGCGAGGGTGTCGACGCTGAGCTGATCGGTGAGCGCGTCTGGATCTGGGAGGCGGCCTGGCAGCGGCCGTGGGGCACTTCGGCGGAGTACACGCTGGTGCCGGTCCGGCAGGTGGTCCGCCTCGGCGACGCCTCGTTCGAGGTGGGTGCCGCCCTGGGCATCCCGTTCCTCACCGCGCACCGCTGTCTGACCGCCGGCGAGTTCATGCCGGACGCGCTGCGACCCGGCGCGCTGGCTGACCACACGGTGCTGGTGCAGGGCGGGGCGGGCGCGGTCGGCAACGCCGCGATCCAGCTTGCCCGCTGGGCCGACGCCACGGTGATCGCCACGGTGAGCAGTGCGGAGAAGGCACAGCTCGCGTCGGCGGCCGGTGCCTCCTACGTCATCAACTATCGGGAAGAGGACGTGGTCGAGGAGGTCCACAAGATCGTTCCCGACGGGGTCCACACGATCGTCGAGGTCTCCCCCGCCCGCAACGCCGCGATCGACGTACAGGTGCTGCGGCACGGCGGCGCGGTCTGCATGTACGCCGACGACGGCGGGGGTGAGGTGGCCATCCCGATCCGGCCGATGATGGCGCCGAACGCACGTTGGCAGTTCGTGCTGGTCTACACGGAGCCGAAGGCGGCCAAGGCGCAGGGCGTGAAGGACGTGGCGGCGGCTGCCAACCAGGGTGGCATCCGGGTCGGCGCGGACGCTGGCCTGCCGCTGCACCCCTACCCCCTGGCCGAGACGGCCGCCGCACATCAGGCGGTGGAGGACTCGACGGTGGGCAAGGTGCTCGTCACCACCAGCGACGCCTGATCGGATCGCTGACCACTCGATTTCCCCGTCATCAGGACAGAGGCGAACAAGTTTCGCAACAATGACGGTGCGGGTCACTCCGCATGGAACGGGCGGCCCCGGCGCGGTGCGAACGCCGGGGCCGCTCCTGGGGAGGAATGTTCACAAGCACCCCTGCCCCAACAGGCGACAGTGCCGGGGAAAACGTTACGGGGCTGTCAGCTCCCGGACAGTCAGCTCGCCTTCGGCGTACCGCGAACGGACGACCTTCTTGTCGAACTTGCCCACGCTGGTCTTCGGCACCGTATCGATGAACGCCCAGCGCTCGGGCAACTGCCAGCGGGCCACCGAGCCGGCCAGGAAGTCCCGCAGCTCCTCCGCGGTCACCGAGGCGCCCTCCCGGACCACCACCGTGGCCAGGGGCCGCTCGTCCCATCGCTCGTCCGGCACACCCACCACACACGCCTCCAGCACCGCCGGGTGCGCCATCAGCGCGTTCTCCAGCTCCACCGACGAAATCCACTCACCCCCGGACTTGATCACGTCCTTGGCGCGGTCGGTCAGCGTGATGTACCCGTCCGCCGAGAGGGTGCCCACGTCGCCGGTGCGCAGCCAGCCGTCGCGGAACTTCTCCTCGTCCGGGGCGTCGTCACCGACGTACCGGGCGGTCACCCACGGCCCACGGACCTCCAGCTCGCCCACGGCCTTGCCGTCGGCGGCGAACGGCTCGCCCGACGGGCCGACGATCCGCGCCTCCACGCCCGCCGGCACCCGCCCCTGGGTGTAACGGTAGCGCCACGCCTGCTCGCCGGTCGCGCCGGCGGGCGGACGCGAGACCGACCCCAGCGGGGACATCTCGGTCATCCCCCAGGCGTGGATGACGTCGATCCCGTGCCGCTCGTCGAACGCGTGCATCAATGCCGGCGGGCAGGCCGAGCCACCGACGATCACCTCGGTGAGCGAGGAGGTGTCCACGTCGTGGGTGTCCAGGTAGGCCAGCAGATCGGTCCAGATGGTCGGCACCGCGCCGGCCAGGGTGGGCCGCTCGGCGGCGATCATCTCGGCGATCGGCGCGGCCTGGAGGAACCGGTCCGGCATGATCAGCGACGCGCCGGAGAGGAAGGCCGCGTACGGCAGACCCCACGACATGGCGTGGAACATCGGCACGATGGCCAGCTCCCGGTCGGTCGGCCCGAGACCGAAACCCTCGGGCATGCAGACCTGCAACGAGTGCAGGTAGATCGACCGGTGCGAGTAGGCCACGCCCTTCGGGTTGCCGGTGGTGCCCGAGGTGTAGCAGAGCGCCGCGGCGTCGCGCTCGTCCACCTCGGGCCAGTCGTACACCTCGGGCCGGTCGGCGAGCAGCGCGTCCCAGTGGTGCACGGTGATCCGGTCGCCGGCCGCGGCCGCCAGCGGCGCCGGGTCACCGCCACCGACCACCACCACGTGCCGCACCGTGGTCAGCTCACCGATCACCCGGGCCAGCAGCGGGATGAGCGTGGTGTCGACCAGCACCACCCGGTCCTCGGCGTGGTTGGCGATGTAGACGACCTGGTCGGGAAAGAGCCGGATGTTGAGCGTGTGCAGCACCGCACCCATGCTCGGCACCGCGAAGTAGGCCACCAGATGCTCGTTGTTGTTCCACATGAAGGTGGCGACCCGCTCGTCGCCGGTCACACCGCACTCGTCGCGCAGCGCGTGTGCCAGCTGGGCGGCGGCCCGGCCCACCTCGGCGTACGTCATCCGTCGGGGTTCCGCGCCGGTCCAGGTGACCACCTCGGCCGTGCCGTGCACTCCTGCCCCGTGGTCGAGGATCCGGGAGATCTGCAGAGGGGCGTCCATCATCGTGCTACGCATGGGTAACAAGCTAGTGTCGCCGGTCACACGTTGGGAACCCCCGTAAGTTGTCGCAGGTGAGCATCTCCTGGGCCGACTCGTACGTGGGGCAGTTACGCGCACTCGCCGGGGACCGGACGCTGATGTTCGTCGGCGCCCGTGCCGTGGTCAGCGACAACGCCGGACGCATCCTGCTGATCCAACGCTCGGACAACGGCCAGTGGGCCATGCCGGCCGGGGCAATGGAGCTGGGCGAGTCGATCGCCGACTGCGCCGTCCGCGAGGTCCGCGAGGAGACCGGGCTGCGCGCGCTGCGGGTCTGCGCGTTCGCCCTCTACACCGGCCCGGACCGGACGAGCACCAACATGTACGGGCACACGTACCAGGTCTTCACCACGGCGTTCAAGGTGGAGGAGTGGGACGGGCAGCTGGCCCGGGTCACCGACGAGACCACCGACTCCGGCTTCTTCCCCCGCGACCGGTTCCCCACCCCGCTCTCCGCCTCGGTCAACGAGACCCTGGCCGACCTGGACGTCTTCGAGCAGACCAACCGGCTCATCCTGAAGTAGGCCGGACCGCCACCCCGCCTGAGCCCCGACCGCCACCATCGGCCGCCCCGACCAGTCCGGGGCGGCCGACGTGGACGCGATCAGATCATCGTCTGGGACTTGGCCTCCATGTCGGCGGCCGCCTCCTCCTTGGATTCGCGGGGCAGCGGCTTGCCGCCCGGCGCCGGCGCCTCACCGCCGAGCGGGTCGGCGCCGCCGGTGGCACCCTCCGGGCCGGCGCCCCGCAGCTGAGCGTTGGGCATCGCCAGGGTGACCAGCACCGCCACGATGGCGATCAGACCGGTGGTCAGGAAGACCAGGTGCAGCGACTCCACGAAGGACGCCTGGATGGCGCCCCGGACCGCACCGGGCAGGGCCAGGATGGTCGCCGGGTCGTTGATCGAGATGTTCGTGCCGCCGCTGGCCGCGACGGCGGCCCGCTGGTCCGGTGGCAGTTGGGCGATCGCGCCGGGCAGCCGGTCGGCGAGCTGCGAATTGAGCCGCGAGGAGAGCACCGTACCGAGGATCGCCACCCCGAACGAACCACCCAGCGACCGGAAGAACGTCGCCGAGGAGGTGCCGGCGCCCAGGTCACGGACGGAGACCGCATTCTGCACGCCGAGGATCAGCGATTGCATGCACAGACCCAGGCCGACGCCGATCACCACCATGAAGCCGAACGCCAGCCAGAGCGACGTGTTCACGCGCAGTTGGGTGAAGAGCAGCATGCCCACCACCAGGGTCACCGACCCGGCCACCGGGAACCACTTGTACCGGCCGATCCGGCTCATTGCCCGCCCGGTGAGGATCGAGGTGACGATGATGCCGGCCATCATCGGCAGCATCAGCAGACCGCTTCGGGTCGGCGATGCGCCCTTGACGATCTGCAGGTACAGCGGGATGAAGATGATCGACCCGAACATCACCAGACCGAGCACGAAGCCGGCCGAGTTGGCGAGCGCGAACGTCGCGCTGCGGAACAGCCGCAACGGCAGGATGGGCTCGGCGACCCGGGCCTCCTGGATCACGAAGAGCACGGCGAGCACCGCGCCCGCGACGAAGAGGCCGATGATCACGCCGGAGCCCCAGGGGTACTGGTTGCCACCCCAGCTCAGCGCGAGCAGCAGGCAGCTCACCCCGGCGACCAGCAGGCCGGCGCCGAGCCAGTCGATCGCGTGGTCCCGGCGCTCGAACGGGATCAGCCGCATCACGTGGTAGCAGACGATGATGGCGAGGATCGCCAGCGGCACGTTGATGTAGAAGATCCACCGCCAGTCGGTCTCCGCGAAGTAACCACCGACCAGCGGCCCGGCCACCGACGAAATCCCGAAGACGGCGCCGAAGAGCCCCTGGTAGCGACCACGCTCCCGGGGTGACACCACGTCCGAGATGATCGTGAACGCCAGCGTCAACAGGCCACCCGCGCCGATGCCCTGGATACCCCGGGTGATGATCAGCTGGGTCATGTTCTGCGACAGGCCGGCCAGCAACGACCCGACCAGGAACGTGCCGATCGAGAAGAGGAAGACCGGGCGACGCCCGTACAGGTCGGCCATCTTGCCGTACAGCGGCGTCGACGCGGTCGAGGCGAGCAGGTACGCGGTCACCACCCACGAGTAGTGGTTGATCCCGCCCAACTCGCCCACGATGGTCGGCAGGGCCGTACCGACGATGGTCTGGTCTAGGGCGGCCAGCAGCATGCCGGTCATCAGACCGATCATGAGCAGCCGGATCTGCTGACGATTCAGCACCGGCGCGGCGGAGGCTTCGGTGGTCATGTGCCCTTCTATCCCGCGAGCCGCAGAACATGCGCCCGAACGGGAAACCCCTTCTTGTTGATCAAGAGGTTTACGTCAGTTCACGCGCGCACCGTGACGCAAACCTCTTGATCAACAGGAATTGGGGGGTAGGCCGTTGATCGCCTGGACCCGGCGTGGCGCAGGTTTGGCCGTGGGGGTGCTGGGGACCCGGGGAGGCATGGCAGGAGCAGCAGCGGAACAGCGCAGGCTCGCCACCGTCGTGGAGAGCTGGCTCGGACGCCCAGTCCTGATCGTCGGCGACGCCATGCTGGACGAATGGCGGTTCGCCGACTCCGACCGGCTCTGCCGGGAGGCGCCCGCCCCCGTCCTCACCCTGCGTCGACGCATCTCCGCCGCCGGTGGAGCCGCGAACACCGCGGTCAACGTCGCCACCCTGGGCGGCCGGGCGGTGCTGGTGGCACCGGTCGGCGCCGACGTGGCCGGCGACGAACTGCACGACTGTCTGGACCGCGCTGGCGTCTGGGACCGCACGGTCAACCAGCCCGGTCGGCCCACCCCGGTGAAACGGCGGATGCTGGCCGGCAACCAGATCCTGCTGCGCGAGGACTCCGGCGACCCGGACGACGCACTCGACCCCGAGGGTGTGACCCGGCTGCTCACCGCCCTGAACTGCGCCACCGAGGAGCTGCGCGCCGCCGCCGGTGGAGAGGCGCCGACGCTGGTGGTCTGCGACTACGGCCTGGGCGCGCTGCCCGCGCCGGTCCGCGCGTGGCTGGTCGAGCAACGCGAGCGGTACGCCACGGTCGCGCTGGACGCCCACGACCTGGCCGACTGGCGGGGCCTCGCGCCCACCGTGGTCACCCCCAGCTTCGCCGAGGCGACCCGGCTGCTGGCCCGGGCCGGCGGCACGACCCGACCGGCCGGGACGGAACTGCACCTGGAACACCCCGACGGCGACCCATCCGACGGGCCGTCCGAAATGACCGTGGGCGCCGCACCGGGCGAGGCACGCACCGACGGTGTCCCCGCCGAGCCGACCCTGGAGTCGTCGCGGGTCGACCGCCCCGGGCCGGTCGGTGAACCCACCCCGGGTGAGGGCCGGGTGGCACTCACCGGCGACGGGCTCAGCGTGACCGGCACCGGCGTCACCGTGAACACCCAGGCCGGGGAGGGAGTCGACCGGGCCGTCCTGGCCGAGTCACGCCTGGCCGAGCTGCGGGCGCACACCGGCGCCGACGTGGTCGCGGTGACCCTGGACACCGAGGGCGCGGTGGTCGGCGGCGCCGACGGGGAGCCGCGACGCAGCCACAGCACCCCGGTCCCGGCGAGCCACGCCGTGGGCGCCGGCGACGCGTACCTGGCGGCGATGACGTTGGCCCTGGCCGCCGAAGCGCCGCTGCCCACCGCCGCCCAGCTCGCCCAGTTGGCGGCAACCATCACCGTGTCCGACACCGGCACCTGCGTGTGCCGGCGGGAGGATCTGCTCACCGCGCTCAACCAGCCGAGCGAGATCACGAGCCACCCCGCGCTGGTCGGCAGTGACGAGCTGGACGCGATCGTCGCCGAGTACCGTGAGGCGGGACGATCGGTGGTGTTCACCAACGGCTGCTTCGACGTGCTGCACCGGGGGCACGTGCGCTACCTGGAGCAGGCCCGCGCGTTGGGCGACCTGCTCATCGTGGCGGTCAACTCGGACGGCAGCGTACGCCGACTGAAGGGCCCGGACCGGCCGGTCAACCCGGTCGAGGACCGGGGTGCCCTGCTCGCCGCGCTCGCCTGCGTCGACCACGTGGTGGTCTTCGAGGAGGACTCACCCGCCGCACTGATCGAGGCGGTCCGGCCGGACATCTACGTCAAGGGCGGGGACTACCCGCCGGAGCTGGTGCCGGAGGCGCCACTGGTACGCCGGCTGGGCGGCCAGGTGCGCACCCTGGGGTACGTGCCGGACCGGTCCACCTCGGCGATCATCGAGCGGATCCGGTCACACAGCAAGGACCGGGAGCCCGACCCGTCGCTGAGCACCCGCACCCAGACGTCGTGAACCGCCCCCTCGACCTCGGCGACCCGGAGGAGTTCCGCAGCGACCGGCTGGTCGACGTGCTGATTCCGACCCGGAACCGGCCCGCCGAACTGGCGGTCACCCTGGGCGGGCTCGCCGCCCAGGACGGGGTGCCCGGCTTCGGGGTGGTCGTCAGCGACCAGTCCGACGGGGATCCGGCGTACGCGCATCCCGCCGCGGCCACCATGGTCCGGGCGCTGCGCCACCGGGGTCACCCGGTGCTGCTGACCCGCAGGCTGCCCCGCCGAGGGTTGGCCGAACACCGGGCGTACCTGCTGGCCGCCTCGGCCGCCCGGTACGTCCTCAGCCTCGACGACGACATCTGGCTGGAACCGGGGGCGCTGCACCGGCTGGTCACCGCGATCGGTGAGCTGGGCTGCGGGTTCGTCGGCAACGGCGTGCACGGGCTCTCGTACGCCGACGACCTGCGGCCAGAATCGCACGGGCATTACGAGGAGTGGATCGGCCCACCCACACCGGAGCGGATCCGACCCGGCACCCCGGAGTGGAACCGCGCCCGGATCCACTCGGCGGCCAACCTGCTGCACATCACCGCACACCTGGCGTTGCCGCCGGGCGCGTGGCGGGCCTACAAGGTCTCCTGGATCGGCGGGTGTGTGCTCTACGACCGGGCCAAGCTCGTCGACGCCGGTGGCTTCGACTTCTGGCGGCGGGTGCAGGAGAAGCACCAGGGCGAGGACGTGGCCGCGCAGCTCGCGGTGCTGGCCCGGCACGGCGGGGCGGGCATCCTGCCCAGCGGCGCGTACCACCTGGAGTCCCCCACCACGGTCACCGACCGGGACGTCGAGGCGTGGGAGGTCGTCCTCGCCGACGAGGACACCCCACAGCCGGCCTGAGCGCCGTTCTACGGTGCGAGCAACTCCCGGGCGGCTTCCAGCACCTCGATCACCGGAATGTCGGTGACGAAGGAATCCCGGTGCGGGCACTCTCCGTCGCCGGGCCGGTGCGGGTAGATGCCCGGCGTGCAGTCCACCCCGCAGACCGGGCAGTGCACCGTCCAGGAGCAGATCGGCCGGTGCCGGCCCCGCAACGGGTTGGCCGTATTGATCAGGTTGCCGACCCAGAAGATGCCCACCGTCGAGGTGCCCACCGCGGCGGCCAGGTGCAGCGGGCCGGTGTCGTTGGAGACGACCAGCGCGCAGTCGGCGTAGCAACCCACCAGCCCGCCGAGGCTGAGCGTGCCCACCTGCGGCCGGACCGGCACCCCCGCCGCAGCGACCACCCGGTCCACCACCTCCTGCTCGGAGGGCGTGCCGGTGACCAGCACCTCGTACCCGCCGCCGTGCAGCTCACGCGCCACCTCGGCGAAGCGCTCGGCGGGCCAGCGACGGCGGGTGTCGGTGGCACCCGGATGCAACGCCACCCGGGGTCGGCCCGCCGGGCCCAGCACCTGCGACGCCTCGGTCCGGTCGGCGTCGGTCACCGCCAGCGTCGGCATGATGGTGGCCGCCGCCGCGCCCACCAGCGCCACCACCTCCAGGTAGCGGATCACCTCGTGCTGGTAGTAGACGTAGCGGAGCCATCGATCCAGCGGCGGCGCGTCCTCGGCGCGCAGACCGACGGTCACCCGGGCGCCGAGACGACTGATCAGCGGGTTGGAGTTGGCACCGCCACCGTGGATCTGCACGGCCAGGTCGAAGCCCTCACCGGTGGCAGCCGCCAGGAAGTCGTCCATCGACGACTCCGGCTCACCCGCCTCCGGAGTGCGGATACCGGGTGCCGGCGGCACCACCAGCACCCGGTCCACCGGGCCGGGCCGGTCGCGCCAGAGCTTCGCGTGCCACGGCGCGCCGAGCAGCACGATCTCCGCCGAGGGGTACGCGGCACGCAGGGCGTCCAACGCCGGCAGGGCAAACATGAAGTCGCCAAGCGCGTTGGCGCGCAGTACGGCGATCCGCCGCACGTCGGGGACACGCTCGGCGGTCGGGCCGAGCAGAGACGGGGTTACCACGCAGCCCCGCTACGGCCGGTCGATCTCGTCGACGGTGTCCGGCCGGTGCAGCTCCCGGTCCGCAGCGGGATCGGCCGGCATCGGCGTACCAGTGGGGTAGTCGCCGGAGCGCGGCCCGGTACGACCGACGGTGATGGTGCGCGGTGTGGGCCGTGTCGCCCGGGGCAACCGGACCCGGAGCAGGCCATGGTCCATCACGGCGTCGATGGCGTCCGGGTCGACCCGGGACGGCAGGTTGATGCGGTATTCGAAGCCGCGGGTCTCGAAGCCGCCGGGGATGCCCTGGTCGGCGTTGACCTCTGCCTCGGAGCGGGCCCGCACGCACAACTCCCGGTCGTCCAGCTCGACCGCCACCTCCTCCGGCGCGACACCGGGCAGCCGGACGACGACCTCCCAGCCGTCCGAGGTCTCGGTCAGCTCGACGTCGGACGCCCCGGCACGACCACCGACCAGGCGACTCAGCTCGGCGCGCAGCGACTGCAGCTCGCCCATCGGGTCCCAGCCCTGCTGCCGGCTGCCCCGCCATCCACGGCCGAAGCCGCTGGCCTGCTGCTCACTCATCACATCTCTCCGATCCGCTGCTTGGCCGTCGACGGTCGTAGTGAGCTGGGCGCGTCCAGGCCGGCATCGCGGTCGACGCCCACACCGAGCCGGTCGACCAGCTCACCACCGAGCCAGGCGCTGATGCCGAGGATCGCCACCGCGACCACCTCGACGACGAGCAGCGCACCGCCGGCGGCGCGGGAGTCAGCGTTGAGCCGGACCACCCAGATCGCGGCGAAGAGCAGAATCACTGCGACGTTGGCGCCCGCGTGCAGCAGGCCCACCCGCTTGGCGCGGGTGCCCGTCGGAATCGCCAGCAGGTCGAACGAGCCGGCCGCCGCGGCGAGCAGGCCGCCGATCAGCCCGACCGTGATGTTCCAGTACGCGACCTCGCCGAGGAAGTCGGGACCGCCCACGGTGTCCACCACGTCGAACAGCACCGCGGTGACCAGCAACGCGACCGGGAACATGACCAGCATCGGATGGACTGGGTGACCCAGCACCTTGAGTCGGCTCTCCATCTCCCGGCCTCCACTGATCGGCGTCCTGCGAACGGTCTTCGTGCGGCGGGCGCGTCGGATGGGGCCGTACCCCTGGCAACCGGGCACAAACCTCGCGCTGGTCACGGCGTCCTAGGCTGACAAATGGTGGCGCCCGCCAACGGGTCAACGCCTGAGGGAGGATCAACGTGACGGTGGAGATCACTTCGCACGAGGAGTTGCGCGACCTGCTCGGGGTGCCGACCGCGCGGGCGGCCGACAAGGAACGCACCCGCCTGCACGAGCGGGACCGGGACTGGCTCGCCGCCGCACCGTTCTGTCTGGTGGCCACGGCCGGCGCGGACGGCAGTTGCGACGTCTCCCCCAAGGGTGACCCGGCCGGGTTCGCCCTGGTGCTGGACGACACGACCATCGCGCTGCCCGAGCGGCCGGGCAACAGGCGGGCCGACGGCTATCGCAACATCCTCGACAACCCGCACGTCGGGCTGCTCTTCCTGATCCCGGGGCGGACCGACACCCTGCGAATCAACGGGCGCGCCCGCCTGGTCCGCGACGCACCGTGGTTCGACGACATGGTGGTCAAGGGGCACCGGCCGGTGCTCGCCGTGGTGGTGGAGATCGAACAGATCTTCTACCACTGCGCGAAGGCGTTCCTACGGTCCGCGTTGTGGCGGCCGGAAACCTGGCAGCCCGACGCGCTGCCGTCGCGAGCACGCCTGATCAAGGAGGTCGAGGCGCCGGTGGAGAGCCTCGAAGACCTGGAACGGCACTACGGCCCGGAGTACGCGACGAAGATCTACGTCTGACTCCCCCGGACCACTGTCGACGGTGCCGCCGTCAGGCCGACCAGCCAGCGGGATTGCCGAACGACTCGCGAGAGATGCCGGAGCCGGTCTCCGGCCAGGAACCGAACCGCTCGTTGTGCAGGTGGGAGAAGAAGTAGCACATCTCCTCGCAGTCGGCATCCAGCAGAGCCATGGCGGGGTTGGCGCAGACGGCCTCGTAGTATGCCCGGCCGAGAGCGACGATGAACCCCCGGCAATAGAGGAAACCGTCGTCGGACCCGTCGGTCACCTCGTGGATGTCCTCCCGATCGATGTCGTGCAGCTTGCGCTCCACCACCCGGTCGAGGTCGGTCAGCTCGGGCCCGGTCAGCTCGGCACTCAGGTGACCGAGACGGTCCAGGAACGGGTCCAGCCAGTCGCCGATCGCGAAGGACGGGCCATCGTCCTCGTCGGCGGGGTCGCGCTCGACGAGGGCCTGCCGCAGCGCCAGGGGCTCGGGGCCCAACTCGGCCCACGCCGACTCGATGAGCGACCACAGTCGGGCCTCGTCGGCAGGGGTGGGCATCGTCGGTGCGGCATCGGTGGTCATGGTCACCGCCGGACCGTATCGACCACCACCGACACTTCCGTCGCCTGGGTCGGGCTCACTCCGGGGCGGTCGACACCATCCACAGGTGACCGTCGGGATCGGCGAAGACAGCCGCGTACCCCCAGGGTTGGGCTTTCGGCTCGGTGATCACCTCGCCGCCGGCAGCGCGCGCCCGCTCGACGATCGCATCCGCGTCGGCGGGCGAGGCGACGCCGAGGCTGAGCACGCACTCGCTCTGCCCCCGTGTGGCGACCTCGTGCTGGCCGATCAACCAACCGAAGCCCCCAGTCGGGATCAGCATCAGCCGCAGACCGTCGTTGACGACGAACTGCAACGGCTCAGGGAGGCCGTCGTCGGCCAGCTCGCCGACGGCGTCGAGGCCGAGACCGTCGCGGTAGAAGCGGTATGAGGTGGCACGGTCGGCGATGGGCAGGCTGACGGTCATCGGTACGAAGGTCATGGGCGGAATCCTCCAGATCGTCGGACGGGCACCGTCGCGCAATGACCGCTCCGGGCCCGGCTCGCGGAGTCACGATAAGACGTGGCGGCCGGCAACACCGCTCCTTGATGCTGTGCGAAGCCGGCCGACCAACGACTGCCGGACAGGAAAGGACGCCTGGGCGGGCATCGCCGGGTGGAGCTGCTCCTGCGGGATCCCGCGTCCAGACGAGCGCAGGGAACGAACGTGATGGACAGGTCCGTCGTGCCCGCGCTGGTCGCCGCCGCTCGAGACCAGGGTCGACGCGAGGCGCCACGTGTGGCTGCCGCACTTGCCACCAGCCACTCGTAAGCTGCCCATGAGGGAACGGTTTCGGCGGGCGCGACCGAAGGAGCGGCAATGGCGGAAGTGTCGGTCAAAATACCGTCGCCCTGAGCAAATGCATCCGAGTTGCCGATTGCGCGCTGAAGAACGTCCATCCCTCTTGCTTTTCCACCCGCTGTCGATAGCATCTCCATGTTCTGATCTGCAACGGGGAGGAAGATCCACATGCGATGGAAGGTCCCAGCCGGTGCCCTAATGGCACTGGCCTTTTTGATTCCGGCGGCACCGGCGATGGCTCAAATCGAATCGCCCGGGCCAATCGATGCCTGCCAGACCGTCGAACGCAAGTCGTACACGGACATCCGCAAGCTGATCACCATCGACCTGGATACCGCCACCACTGTGGAACTTCGGGTGTTGACCGCCCAGATCCTGACTGCGGCAAACGCCGACTCGTTGCCCGTTCTGCCTGACGTCATCCAGGAGCGGCTGGACGGCAGTTCGGATGAGCTCCGCGCATTCCTCAAGACCGAGGTGCAGAAGGTCTGGTTGACGGATCTACGGATTTCGGTGGGCCGGACCATGACGGGCGCTGGCACCAACGTGAAGGCGGCCGCGCAGAAGGTGCTCGATGAGGAGGCCGTCGATGCCTACCTGGCTTACCTGAACGACGGCCTGTACGCCGCCCGTGCGCTTGACTGCGCGTCTCAGCCCACGCCGACGCCGACGTCTCAGCCCACGACGACACCGAGCGCCACGCCCAGCGCCACGACGACCGTCGCACCGACCTCCACTTCCTCCACCACCCCCGGCGCTCCGGGCGGCGAGGGCGGTGGGTTGCCGGTGACCGGTGCCGACACCACGACCCTGGCCGGCATTGGCGGTGCGCTTCTGCTCCTCGGCGGCGGGGGCTACCTGATCGCACGCCGACGCCGTTCCCACTTCGTGGCATAGGCACCTGATCGCGCCCGGCTCGACGCTTCGTCGGGCCGGGCGCGCCCAACGGCTCCACCGGTGTGCTGCGGAAAGCTCAGTTGGCGCCGGCGAATCTCCTGGCCGGGCACCACGGGCCTGGCGTTCCGTTGACGGTGACGTCCACGGCGGCGCGGTAGCGGCTGCCGACCAACGCCCCTCGGTCGTGAGTGATGACCAACGGGAGCATCTCCGACTTGGTCGAGCAACCTGATTGACCCTGGGAAACGGCGAAGCCCAGGTCGATGACCTGGGCTTCCGTGCCGAGCCGCCTGACGGAATCGAACCGTCGACCTACGCATTACGAGTGCGTCGCTCTAGCCGACTGAGCTAAGGCGGCAACGATCAGCAAGTGTACGGCACCACCCGCCCACCGCTCGAACGGGATACCCCGACCAGTCGGGCCGTGGCCAACCGGACATCGGCTGCCATCCAGCCGTTTACCGGACAGCGGGTGATCGGGGGCGGGACTACGCTGCGGCGGGTGAGCGACGAACGCGACGATTCCCCCCACCCGGAGCGTCCTGCCCGCCCGCCGGGCGGCGAACGCGCCGCCCACCGCCCGCGCAGCACCGACCCGCTGGAGTTGGGCTTCACGCCACGCAAGCCGGTGCCGTGGCTGGCCCCGTTCCTGCTGATCAGCACCGGCATCCGGACGCTGCTCGCGGTGCTGTTCGGTGCGTACCTTGACAAGCGCGAGTTGCAGAACGCGTTCGGCGACGACGTCTTCCGCCAGGTCGGACCGGACGGCGGGCTGTGGCTCGACTACGTGGCCGACCTGGGTGACGGCTTCAACGCCACGTACTCGGTGGCGTACCTGCTGGCGCAGCCAGAGCTGTCGGTGGACGGGCACCGGCTGCCCCGGGCGCAGACCCTGGTGATGGGCGGCGACCAGGTCTACCCGTCGGCGGCCTACGAGGAGTACGAGAACCGGTGCAAGGGCCCCTACCAGGCCGCGCTGCCGGTGGCACCGCCCGAGAAGCCCACGCTCTTCGCGGTGCCGGGCAACCACGACTGGTACGACGGCCTGACGGCATTCCTGCGGCTGTTCGTCCGCTCCCGGGACCGGCACTTCGCCGGGTGGGGCACCGGGCAGTCACGGTCGTACTTCGCGGTGGAGCTGCCGGCCGGCTGGTGGCTGCTCGGCGTGGATGACCAGTCCGGCTCGTACCTGGACGACCCACAACTGGCCTACTTCGACGAGGTGGCCCGGCGGCTCGGCCCGGAGTCGAAGGTGATCATTGCAGCGCCGGCTCCGACCTGGGTCAAGGCTGCCGACAACCCGACGGCGTACGACTCGATCGACTACTTCATCCGGACGATCATCGACCCGACCGGGGCGCAGGTGCGGCTGCTGCTCTCCGGCGACCTGCACCACTACGCCCGCTATTCCGGGCCGGACCGGCAACTGATCACGTGCGGCGGCGGCGGCGCGTACCTCTACCCCACCCACAAACTGCCGGAGCGCATCGAGGTGCCGCCGCGAGACACGCTGGCCCGGCGGGCCAGCTCCGCCCGGCCGTACGACCTGGTGGCCCGCTATCCGGACGCAGCCCGATCCCGTCGCTACGGCTGGGGCGCGTTCTCCCGGCTGCCGTTCCGCAATCCCGGCTTCGCCACACTGCTCGGCATTCTGCACACCCTGCTGATGCTGGCCATGGCGGGTGCGACGGCGAACTGGGCCGACAGCACCAGCCAGCGGCTGTTCAGCGTCCCGCTGGCGCTGATGGTGCTCGTGACGGTGCTGGCGGCGGCTCTGTTCGCCAAGCCGCCCAGCGCGAGCGGTAAGCGGCACACACGGCACTGGATCCTCGGCGTCGGCCACGGCGTGGCACATGTGGCCCTCGCCGCGGCCGGCACCTGGGCGTGGTTGGCGCTGCCGTTCTACCAGTGGCCGTGGCCGCTGCCGGCGGTCGCCGCGGCGGTGGTCTACGGCCCGGTGATCGGCCTGGTCGCCAGCCAGTTGGTGGCGGCGTATCTGCTGGTGGCGAGCTCGTTCGGGGTGAACGTCAACGAACTCTTCGCCGGCCAGGGCATCGAAGACTCCAAAGTGTTCCTGCGGCTGCGCATCGACCCGGACGGGACGCTGACCGTCTACCCGATCGCGGTAGACCGGGTGTCCCGCGACTGGCAGGTAAACCCCGACCAGTCCCCCACAGCAAGCTGGCTAACCCCGAAAACCCCTCTAACCCCCCGCCTAGCCGAACCCCCCACAGTCCTCCACTAACCCCCCCACCCCCCACCCCACCCCCCACCCACC
>NZ_JBEXEV010000021.1:0-109260 GCF_040606435.1 Micromonospora sp. NPDC005413 | reverse complement strand
CCCCCACCCCCACCCCCCACCCCCACCCCCCACCCCCACCCCCACCCCTGCCCGGTGTTGATCAAGAGGTTTGCGTCAGAAATCGCCCGCGGGATGACGCAAACCTCTTGATCAACCCGGGCTTGGCGGGGGTGGGGGTGGGGTGGGGTGGGGGTCAGTCGTGGAGGAGGATTCCGGTGAGGAGGACGCCGTGGGCCATGTTGAGGATGCCGTCGCAGCCGGGGTAACCCACGCGGGCCAGGGCGCCGGAGGCGTGCCTGCCGAACAGGTAGGGCGCGAGAGAGTACGGGACGTCGGCCGTGACCGTCTCGCCCGTCTCAATCTGCACGAAGTCCATTGTCACCCGGTCGGTCGGCAGGTATTCCTGCAGGATCGCCCCGCCCTGGTCGACGGCGGCGCGTAGGCCGTCGGCCCAGTCCGCTGGGCTCAGCTCCGGGCCGAGCAGCACGCCGTGTCCGGCCGAGCCGTCGGCCGGTTTCGCCACCAGGTCGGCCTGCTCGGCGATCGCCCGGTCGAGCACCGCGGCGGTCAACGGCACCGTGTACGGCACATGCCGCCGGATCAGCGACTGGTCGTCGGCGGGCAACGCGTCCACGTCCTCCCACAGCCAGGCGAAGGTGATCTTGTTGCCGAGCAGCCAGGCCGCCGCCGACACGAACATCGGCAGTGTGCCGGCTGCGAGGGCCCCGGCCACCGCGTCCAGGCCGGCGGTCGGTGTGACCCGGTTGGGCACGAACAGCCGGAACAGCGCGTCGACCGGCGCACCGTCGACCACCAGCCGCCGCTCGGCGTCCAGGGTGGCGGTGGACACCGGGGCGATGACCAGGTCGATCCCGAAGTCCCGGGCCCGTACGGCGAGCGGGGCGAGGATCCGGATGAACGTCGCCGGATCGTCCAGGCCCGGGTAGTCCGCGTCGAAGTCCATCAGCAGCGCCACCCGGGCGCCGTCGGGCAGCCGCAGCTCCTCACGGATCGCCACGAACCGCTGGTCCAGCAGCGACGGCGCGGCCCGCACCGGCAGACCGTCCAGGATGCCCTGCTCCTGGTAGAGCCGCGCGTACCGCTGGATGACGGTGTCGGCGTCGAACCCGCCGCCGAGGCTGCTGTCGATGTTATACTCGACGAACTTCGGCACCCCGGCCGAGAAGATCACGTCCGGGCGGTACGCGGCGAGCAGCGCCTCGGTCAGCGGCTCCGACTCGTCCAGCAGCCGGGTCTCCCCCGCCGGTACGCCGAGCAGCCGGCGTAGCTCACCGGCGGTGCCCGCCCGGCGGTGGCAGGCGTCGAGGATCAGTTGGGCGAGCCGGTCGCAGACCTCGTTCAGTTCCCGCCAGGTGTCGGCGGTGAGCACCGGGGGGCGGGCCAACCGCCACTGCTTGTTGTAGGTGGCCCGGCCGTGGAACACCTGTTCCCAGGCCGCCGCACCGCTGACCACCATGGCTTGGCGGGCCGGCTCCGGCAGCTCGGTCCAGGCCCGGTCGGCCGCCGGCCACACGTAGTTCGGGTCGATCATGATCCGTCCTTCATGGTCAGGTGGATGGCGGTGGCGAGCTGGTCCCGACCGGGCTGCACGGCCCGGTCCAGCGCCGGTGCGAACGGCAGCACCGCCCCGTCCGGCCGGGTGACCCGGCGCGGTGGCGCGACCAGTCGGACCCGTTCCACCACCGAGGCGATGATCTCGGCGGCGATACCGCAGGAGCGGTTGGCGTCGTCGATGACCACGAGCCGCCCGGTGCGGGCCACCGACTCGGTCAACCCGTCGATGTCGAACGGGTAGAGCGTGCGTGGGTCGAACACCTCCACCGAGACCTGGTCGGCCAGTTCCTCGGCCACCGCGAGCGCGTCGTGCACCAGGTGCCCGACCGCGACCACGGTGACGTCGTCGCCGAAGCGGTGGATCCGGCCCCGGCCCAGCGGCACCGGTGCCAGCGCGGCGACGTCGATGTCCGCCCGCACGTCCATCGCGGCCGCCGGGGCGAACACCACCACCGGGTCGTCGTGCCGGATCGCCGTGACCAGTAGCCCGTACGCGTCGGCGGGGGTGGCCGGCACGACGGTGACCACACCGACATGGGCGAAGAGGCTGTACGGGTGGTCGGAGTGCTGCCCGGCCCAGCCGGTACGCGAGCCGGAGCCGGGCACCAGGTAGGTGACCGGCACCGCGCACTGCCCGCCGGTCATCAGCGGGAACTTGTGCGCGTGGTTGACGATCTGCTCGAAGACCAGGAACAGCAGCGACGGGATCTGGAACTCGATCACCGGCCGCAGCCCGGCCAGCGCCGCCCCGGTGGCGAAGCTGGTGAACGCCTGCTCCGACAACGGGGTGTCACGCACCCGGTCGGTTCCGAACCGCTTGGCCAGGCCGGTGGTCACCAGTGACGCGCCGACCTGGACGTCCTCGCCGAGCAGGAACACCGCCTCGTCGCGGGTCAGCTCGTCGGCCAACGCCCGGGTCAACGCCCGGCGGTACGACAGTCGGGTCACCTAGCCACCTCCGGTGCGGGCGGTCATGCCGCTGGCGTACAGGTACGCGAGGGCGTCGGCCGGGTCGGGTTCCGGGCTGGCCAGGGCGAACCGCACCGCCTCGTCGAGGGTTTCCTCGACCTCGGCGTCCACGGCGGCACGGTCGGTGTCGGTGAGGCGTTCGCCCTGGATGCGCACCGGGTCCCGGGCCCGGCCGCGGGTCACCTCGTCGGGCGGGCGGTAGTCGAGGCGTACCGCGTGTTCGAAGGTGTGGTGGACGTCGAAGCGATAGGTCCGGGCCTCGATCAGCTCGGGGCCACCGCCGGCGCGCATCCGGTCGACGGCGGCGGCCGCGGCGACGCGTACCCCCTCGGGGTCCTGGCCGTCGACCTGGACGGCCGGGATGCCGAACGCGGCGGCCCGGCCTCCGATGCTGCCGGCCACCGCGCCGGCGACCGGCATGGTGGTGGCGTAGCCGTTGTTCTCGCAGACGAACAGCACCGGCACCCGCCACAGCGCGGCCAGGTTGAACGCCTCCAGCAGCATCCCCTCGTTGACCGCGCCGTCACCGAAGAAGCTCACTCCGACGGTGTCGCGCCCCCGGCGGCGGTGGGCCCAGACCGCGCCCGTGATGATCGCCCCGGAGGCGCCGACGATCGCGTTGGCGCCGAGCACGCCGAGGCTGAAATCGGCGGCGTGCATCGAGCCGCCCCGCCCGGCGTTGAGGCCGGTGACCCGGCCGCACAGCTCGGCGAGCATCCGGGCGGGGTCGGCGCCTCGCGCCAGCACGTGCCCGTGTCCGCGGTGGGTCCCGGCGAGCACGTCGTCGGCACCCAGGGCGGCGCAGACGCCGGCGGCGATGCCCTCCTGACCGAGGTACGGGTGGATGCCGCCGACGATCTGCCCGCCGTGGACCAGCTCCACCGCCCGTTGTTCGAACCGGCGGATCAGCCGGACCGTGCGGTAGAGCCGGACCGGGTCGGCGTCGGTCACGCCGGCCCCTTGATGGCGGTCAGGATGTCGTCCCAGAGCCGGGCGCGGGCGGCCAGCGCGGTGTTGACCGTGTCGGCGCACTCCTGCCACTTGGTGTCGTCGTCGCCGCACAGGTCGGCGAGCATCTGCATCGCCATCGGGGTGTGCTGCTCGCCGTCGACCTCGATGTGCCGCTCCAGGTAGTCGACGAACGTGTGCAGCCGGTTGCTGCGCTCGTTGACCGAGACGACCTGAGTGAACATGTCCGGGATCAGGTCCTCCCGGCCGAACGCGAAGGCTGCCGCCTGGCAGTGCACCGGGGTGGACTCGATGATCTGCCAGGTGGTGGCGGCGAACGCGGCGGACGGCGCCGGCACCCCGGCCTCGGCGAGCGCGTCGCGCACCGGCCGGCCAGCGCGCAGCAGGTCGACGAGGGAGTCCACGGCGGTGGTGTCCGCGCCGGCCTCCCGCATGCCCTGCACGTACAGCTCGAAGTGGCTGATGTAGCCCCCGCCCAGCTCGTCGCTCTCCTCCACCATCACGATGTCGTTGATGAGGCGGCGGCTGCCGGTCGGGCCGGTGGGAATCCACGGCACGGTGACGCAGGTGAGCTGCCGCTGCAACGACGTCAGCAGGGACATGAAGTCCCAGACCGCGAAGACGTGGTGCTCCATGAAGGTGACCAGTGCCTCGTGGGTGTCCAGGTTGGCGTAGAGCGGGTGCTTGACCACGGCGTCGCGTCGGTCGGTCACCGCCTGCTCCAACCGTTCGATCCCCGGGTGCGTCTTACCCCAGTCGTACCGTGACATGTCAGCCTCCCTGCTGGGCGCGGTGGCGCCAGATGACCGGGCAGTAGTCGGGGTCCGCGTAGTCCGGCCGCCCGTCGTGGGTGCGGCGGACCAGCACGTCGTGGTTGTACGCGGCGAGCGTGCCGTCGGAGAGCGGATACTCCCGCCAGGCGTTGTCGCCGTCCTGCAGGTGCAGCGAGATCGCCTGTCGTGGGCGACCGCTGACGTTCGGGCCGCTGCCGTGGTAGGTGCGGCAGTGGTGGAAACTCACGTGTCCCTTGGGGATCGCCATGGGGATCTTGCGGATCTCGGCGCCGTTGTGCGCCGCGTTCTCGGCCAGCATCTCCTCCAGCTGGCTGCGGTCCCGGTCGGCGAAGTGCCGCACCACGGTGTCGTCGGCGCCGATCTCCCGCCACCGGTGCGAGCCGTCGACCATCGTGATGGTGCCCATCTCCTCCCCGCAGTCGTGGAAGGGGATGAACGCGGTGAGCATCTTCTCCGAGGACGACGACGCCCAGTAGTGCTTGTCGAAGTGCCAGGGCACGACGTTGCTCGGCTCACCGTCGATCGGCGGCTTGTGGATGAGGGTGGACTGGAAGACGCGGATCTCGTCGGCCTCGGCCAGCCGGGCGGCGACCGCGCCGATCAGCGGCTTGCGCAGGATCGCGCCGAGCCCGTCGTGTTCGTGGTGGACGTAGTCGTTGTGCCGCTGCACCGGCCCCTTCGACGGGTCCCAGTAGGCCAGCTTCGGCGGGCGCCCCGGCAGCCGGCGGTCCCGCTCCCCGTCGTAGTAGCGCTGCGCGGCGGCGGCGAGGCCGTCGACCTCGTCGTCGGTGAACAGCTTCTTCGACAGGTACCAGCCGTGCTCGGCGTAGTGCCGCACGTCGTCGTCGGACGGCAGCAGTGCCCGCTCCTCGGCGGTCAGCGTCGGTTCGTACCCCGTCGCGGTCATGCCCCCACCCCCTGCGGTGTGGCCGCCAGTTCCCGTTCCTTGGCCTCGTAGAGGGCCTTGATGTTGCCGCTGCCGAAGCCCCGCGCCCCGCGCCGCTCGATCAGCTCCAGGAAGAGCGTGCGGCGCACGTGCATCGACTCCGCGAAGATCTGTAGCAGCTGGCCGTCATGGTCGGAGTCGACCAGCACGCCCAGCTCGCGCAGCCGGTCCAGTGGCGCGTCCACCCGACCGACCCGCGCCTCCAGGGAGTCGTAGTAGCTGCCGGGGGTCCCCGCGAAGCGCACCCCGCGCCGACCCAGCGCCTCCACCGCGCCGATGATGTCGTCGGTGCGCAACCCCAGGTGCTGCACTCCGCCCCCGGCGTGCTGGTCGAGGAACGCGTCGATCTGCCCCGGCCGCCGGGTGCGATCGGGCTCCAGCAGCACCACGGTGACCCGCCCGGACGGGCTCTGCACCACCTTGGAGTTCATCGCCTGCCCGTCGACCTCGATGTGCTCCTCGAAGATCTGCGCGAAGTCGAAGAGCCCCTCGAAGTGCCGGACCGTCTCGTCGAGCTGCCCGGGTGGCACGCAGACCGCCAGGTGATCGATCTCGGCGAGGACCGGCGGGTGGTCATCCATCGTGGACGCGACCGGTGTGATGGCGCCGGGCAGGAATTCGGCCCGGTCGCCACGGCGCTGCACCAGCCGGTGCCGCACGTCGGCGAAGCCGTCCACCTCGGCGGTCACCACTTCGGCGTCCGCGCCGGTGACGGTGGTCGGTGGCGTCACCGGAGTCGCGCCCCGACCCACCAGCTCGGCGTACGCGGCCGCGACGTCGTCGACCTCGACCGCGACGACCGCGATGCCGTCACCGTGCCGCTGCACGTACCTCGCCGCCGGATGCTCGGCGCTCAGCCCGGAGGTGAGCAGCAACCGGATGTCGCCGTGGCAGAGCAGCAGCGACCGCTGCCCCGTCAGCCCGGTCTCCGGGCCACCCTGGCCACAGATCTCGAAACCGACGGCGGTGCTGAAGTAGAAAGCCGCCTGCCGGGCGTCCCCCACGTAGAGTTCGATGTGGTCGATACCACGGATGTCCATGTCCCCTGAAACCCCTTCCCACGGTTCCCCCCTGTTGCCGTCCGGACGCCCCCGCCCGGGATGCCGCGTCAATCACCTCCTCGGCTCGGCGACACGCGCGAGCAGCAGGCTCACGTTCTGACCGCCGAACCCGAACGAGTTGGTCACCCCGTACTCCGGGTCGGCCTTGCGGGGCGTGCCACGGATGTGGTCCGCCGGGCAGGCCGGGTCCGGGTCGTCGAGGTGGTATGTCGGCGGCAGCAGCCCCCGACCGAGCGCCAACGCGGTGGCCGCCGCCTCCAACACCCCGGAGGCACCGAGCAGGTGACCGGTGAGCGCCTTGGTGGAGCTGACCGGCACACCGCCGACGCCGAAGACGTCGGCCAGCGCCGTGGTCTCCGCGATGTCACCGAGCTTCGTGCCGGTGCCGTGCGCGTTGACGTAACCGACCGCCGCCGCGGGCACACCCGCGCTGCGCAGCGCACGGCGGATGCAGGCCGCCGCGCCGGCTCCGTCCGGGCGGGGCGCGGTCAGGTGGTACGCGTCGGTGGTCGCCCCGAAGCCGGCCACCTCGGCGTACCCGACGACACCACGCGCGGCGGCGTGCTCGGCGCGTTCCAACACCAGCAGCGCGGCACCCTCGGCCAGCACGAACCCGGTACGGGAGGTGTCGAACGGCCGGCTCGCCCGGGCCGGGTCGGAGCCGGCTCGCGCCAGCGCCCGCGCGTTGCCGAAGGTGTCGGCGAAGGTCGGGAAGAGCGGTGCCTCGCTGGCCCCGCAGAGCACCACGTCGGCCTCCCCGGTCGAGATCAGCCGGACCGCGTCGGCGACCGCCTGGGCACCGGAGGCGCAGGCGGTACCCACCGACGAGCTGTAGCCCCTGATGCCGTGCGCGATGGCGATCCGCGCCGCCGGCATGTTCGGCAGGATCCCGGTCAGCAGGTACGGGCTGACCGCTGCCCGACCCCGGGCGGCCCGCACCAGCACCTGTGACTCCAGGGTGGCCATCCCGCCGACACCACCGACGATCACGCCGATCCGGTCGGGCTCGACGTCACGGCCCACCTCGATGCCGGCGTCGGCCAACGCGTCGGCGGCGGCGAGCAGTGCGAGCACCACGATCCGGTCCAGCACGCGGGTCTCCGGCCCGGACGTGACGCTGCGCGGGTCGATGTCGGGCAGCAGGCCGGCGACGTCGAGCGACTCCCGGACCGGGTGGCCCTCGGGTGGGCGGGTCAGCCCGGAACGGCCGGTGGTCAGCGCGTCGAAGGTCTCCTCGACGCCTCGCCCGACGGGGGTGAACAGACCCATCCCGGTGATCAGGGCGGTCATGATGTCGCCTCGGTGAGGTAGCGCTCGCGCAGGGCCACCTTGCGGACCTTGCCGGTCACGGTGACCGGGAGGTCTGCGGAGCGCACCGGCACGACCCGGCGCAGCGTGGCGCCGACCTCCGGGCCGAGTGCCGCGCGGACCCGCTCGGTGCGGTCCTCGGCCTCGTCGGCGCCGGCCGCCAACTCCAGCAGCACGTCGGTGACCGCCCCGCCGGCCTCGGCGACGATCACCACCGTGCAGTCGGTGACGTCCGGGCAGGCGGCGAGGATCCGCTCCTCGGACAACGCGGTGTAGAAGCGACGCCCGTCGTCGGCGTCGACCGAGTCCACCGCCCGGTCCAGGTGGTAGTAGCGGCCGTCGGCGTCGGCGCGGACCAGGTCGCCGGTGAGGTACCAGCCGCGCTGGCGGAACCGGTACGTGGTGACCGAGTCGTTCCAGTAGCCGCGGAACAGCGACGGCGAATCGATGCCCAGGAAACCCACCTCACCGGTCGGCACCGGCTCGCCCTCGGCGTCGAGCACCGCGACCCGGGTGAACTGGTACGGCCGGCCGATACAGCGGCCGTACCGGTCGGTGTCGGCGCGATGGGTGATGTGGAACATCGAGTGCCCCATCTCGCTGGAGCCCAGCCCGTCGATGAAGACCGAGCCGGGCACCCGCACCACCCCCTCGCGGGTGACCGTGTCCCGTGAGCCGACCGCGACGAGCCGGCGGATGTGTGGCTCGTGCGAGCAGTCGCCGGTGTTGAACCACAGCCGCACCGAGTCCAGGTCGTACCCGGACAGGTCGAAGCGGGCCAGCTCGGCCCAGGTGACCGAGAAGCCGAACACCCCGTCGGGGCGCCAGCGTTGGATCGCGTCCAGCACCCGTTCGCCGCCCTGCTCGGACAGCAGAAGCATCTCCGCGCGGTTGCCCAGCGCCTGGTTGACCATCAGCACCGTGGCGGTGTGCGGGGCGGGCAGCGCGTTGAGGATCCGGCTGGTGCCCTGCGCCTGCGGCATGGTGAGCAAATGCCGGGTGGCGGCGAAGAGGCTGGCGTGCGAATGCAGCACCGCCTTGGGCACCCCGGTGGTCCCGGAGGTGTGGGTGATCACGATCGGATCGTCCGGGTGGTGCCGGTAGTGCGCCGGGGCGGCGGCCGGGTCACCCGTGCCGGCCTGCGTGGGCGTGCCGAGCAGCGGTACGCCCAGGTCGTGCCCGGCCAGCAGCGCGGTGTGCGCGTCGTCGGCGAGCACACCCACGCCCCGCAGCCGGCGGATGTACTCGGCCGCGATCTCGGGGCGGAGCTTGCCGTTCATCAGCGCCGGAATTGCCCCGAGCCGGGCCAGCGCCAGGAAACTGAGCACCATGTCGGCGGCGGCGGTGGCCCACACGGCGACCGGGTCACGGGGGCGGACCCCGCGCTCGTGCAGCCAGGCGGCGCGGGCGGCGACCCGCTCGTCGAGCCGACCCAGCGTGAGCGGCGCCTCGGCCGGGTGCCCGTCGACGGCGGTGTCGAAGGTCAACCCGGGTCCGTCCGGGTCGGCGCCGTGCGCCAGCACCCGGGCCAGGACGTTGCCCGCTCCCACCTCGGTGTCGGCGGCCAACGCGCCGCGCAGTCCTCTGGTCCTCATGGCCGTGCTCCTCCCCCCAGCAGCACCGCGACCGCCTCGGTGGACGTGTCGGGTGCCTGTTCGATCAGGATCAGCAACACCTCGTCGGCGTCGCCGTCGTAAAGCAGCAGGTCCGCCTCGGCGGTGCCGTCGGCGTACGGGTCACCGGTCGGGCTCAGGCAGACCACCGGTCCGTGCAGACCCCAGCGGGCAGCGATGTGCCCGGCGACGCTGTTGGGCACGGACTGGAAGAAGAACAGCGGACCGATCCGCCCGCCGGCCTCCACGGTGGCCCGTACGTGCTCCGCGCTGACGAGATCGCCACTGGCGCTGACCAGCACGACCGCGGTCCGCACCCCGGCAGGCACCGGCGCCACCCCGTACCCCCGCCGCAGACACCGCTCGGCAACCGCCACCACCACCGGCGCGAACCCCGAGCCCACAAAACCCGGAACCCCCGGCGCAACCCCGTCCCCGTCCTCAGGCCACCGCGCCCGCGCCCTCACCCCCGCCTCTTCCTCCGGCGATCTTGCAGTTTCGGTCGCTGGTTCGCGTGCTTCGTCGGATTCGTCGGGGCGGAAAGTGCAAGATCGCGGAGAGTGGGGGGCGGTCACGGGACTCCGACCAGGAGGGCGGTGTTGGCGCCGCCGAAGGCGGCGTTGAGGGTCAGGGCGTGGGTCGCTGTCGTCCTGTGGGGTTGGTCCGTGATGACGTTCAGGGGGCACGCCTCGTCGGGGCCCAGCCAGCCGGCGTTGACCGGCAGCTCGCCGTGTCGCAGCGCGAGCGCGGTGATTACCAGTTCGAGCAGCCCGGACGCCTCCAGCGCATGCCCGTGCACCGACTTCGTGGAGCTGACCGCGACCTCTGCGGCGTGACCACCGAGGGCCCGGCGCAGCGCCGCCGCCTCGGCGACGTCGCTCTGCGTGGTGCCGGTGGCGTTGGCGTTGACGTACCCGACGACCCGCGGTGGCAGCCCGGCACGGCGCAGCGCACCCTCGACCGCGCGGGCCAGCCCGGCGCCGGTGGGATCCGGCTGGCACGGGTGGAACGCGTCCCCGGCCCTCCCCCAGCCGGCCACGGTGGCCAGCGGCTCGGCGCCGCGTCGACGCCCGGTGCTGGCTTCGAGGACCACAGCGGCCACGCCGTCGCCGAGCAGCAGTCCCCGGCGGCCGGTGCTGAACGGGCGTACCGCCCCGTCGACCGCGAGGGCTCGACCGGCGTCGAAGAGCGCGAACTGGTCCGGCTCCACCAGGTACCCGGCGGCGACCACCACCCGGTCGACGTCACCCCGGCTGATCAGGGTCGCCGCGTCGGCCACCGCCGTGCTCGCCGACACGCAGGCGCTCGTGTAGACCCGGGTGTGAGCGGAGAGCCCACATCGGAGGGTGAGCTGGCCGGCGAGCGCGGCCGGGTCCGGGCCCGCACCCGGCGCCGGTCCACCATGCATGGCGAGCAGCAACGCGCACCGCGTCCGCTGCGCGCGGTCCAGACCGGCCGCCCGGCAGGCCGCGTCGATCGCGGCGGCCAGTTCGTCGGGGAGCGTACCGACGTCGGGCAGGGTGGCCGCCACGGTGACCCGGCGGGCGGCGGTGTCGAAGCGGCGTACCGGACCGAACGCCGGCACACCGGCCAGCACGCCGGCGAGCTGCGCCTCCGCACCCCGACCCAGGGCGCTGACCGCGTGTACGCCGGTGAGCTGGATGACGCGCGGCTCAGCCATCTGCGGGGGCTGTCAGCGACGCCCGGAACACCGCCAGGGCGTCATCGATGGTACGAATGCCGGCCAGTTCGTCGTCGGTGAGGTCGAGCCGCCGCTCGTAGCGCTGCTCCACGAGATGTACCAGCCAGGCGAGCTCCATCGAGCCGATCCGGTCAGGCACCTCGGCGGCCGGTTTCGCGGTGAGTTCGGCGAGCATGGTCAGCAGGTCAGCTCGCCCCAGATCGGGCTGACCGCTCATCAGGCTCTGTCGCTCGTCGCCTCGGTGACGCGGTTGGCGACCATGGTGGTGAACTCGCCGACCGTCATCAGGGCCAACCGCTCCGATTCGTCGTCGGCGAACGTCAGGCCGTACCGGTCCTCGACGCGGACGGACAGGTCGGCCAGGGCGAGTGACTCCAGGTCGACGCCGGAGGGGCCGAGCGTGGTGTCGTCGTCAAGCCCCTCGACGTCGTAGTTCATGTCGGCGAGCTGCTCGACGACGAAGGCGCGTACCTCGGCTCTCATGGTTACCTCTCTGCGTGGGCCAGCTGACGGTGTCCGGTCGGGACACCGTCTACGTGTGGGTCGGTCGGGATACCGGCGGTCAGCCGGATCCCGCCGTTGGGCTGCTGCGGTGGGTGGGCAGTGTGCTGCTCGGCCGTGCGGGTCGGCCATCCGGAGTTGGGCGGGGATCTCGTCCTGGCGGTCGCGGTGCACGCGACGACCCACGTCGACGTCGAGGTGATGTAGCGGGCCCGTCACGGCGTGGCCGCCGAGCGCAGCGCGTCGGTCGAGCGGACCAGCTTGCCCGTGGTGGTGCGGGGCAACCGGTCGAGCAGGTGCAGCACCCGGGGCCGTTTGTAGCCGGCCAACCGTTCGATGAGGAGCTTGTCCAGCGTCTCCTCCGACAGCGGCCCGTCCGGTTGGACGTACGCGGTGATGCCCTGGTCCCACACCACCACCGCGGCGGCCACCCCGGGCAGTTCGGCGACGGTGGCCTCCACCTCGGTCAGGTCGACCTTCATGCCGCCCACGGAGACCTGTGAGTCGAGTCTGCCGCGCACGGTGACCAGGCCGGTGTCGGGATCGACCGTGCCGGCGTCGCGGGTGTGCAGCCAGCCGTCGGCCCAGCGGGTCAGGTCGCTCAGCCCGACGTACGGCGACGCCGGGCAGGACACCCACAGCTCACCGCCGGACTCGCGGACCTCGATTCCAGGTGCCGGGGCGATCGACGGTCGGTGCGACCCGTGCAGGTCGGTGCCGATCACCCCGACCTCGGTCATCCCGTACATGTTGCCCAGCGGCACGCCGTACCGGTCGGTGAACGCCCGGGCCACCGCGGCCGGCACCAGCTCACCGCCGGTGGTCATCCGCTTGAGCTGCGGCAGTGGACCGGCGGGCCGGGTGGAGGCGAGCAGTCCGATGTGGAACGGCACGCCCAGCACGGTGGCGGGCGTCGCGCCGGCGGTGATCGCGGCCAGTACGGCGTCCCCGCTGAGCCGCTCCGGCGCAACCAGCTCGACCCCGGCGTGCAGGCCGTAGAGCAGGCCGCCGACCAGGCCGAGCACGTGCACCATCGAGGGCAACAGGATGATCCGCTCGCCGGGCAGCGCCACACCGTCGATCCGGGTGTAGCGGTGCACCTCGGCGACCAGGTCTGCGGCGGTGCGGCCGATCACCTTGGACGGGCCGGTGGAGCCGGAGCTGAGCTGGATGACGGCGTGGCCGCTGACCGCCGGACGGTCCGCGTACCGGGTGACGTTCTCGGTGACGTCGACGAAGATCTTCAACGCGCCGCCGCCGGTACGCAGCGGCGCGACCACCACCTGTGGGGTGAGCCGGACCAGCGCCCGGTCCACCTCGTGGTCGGTCAGCCGGTGGTCGAGCAGGATCGCCTGCGCACCGGTGCGCCAGGTCGCCAGCAGGTTCACCACGTACGCCAACGAGGGCGGCAGCCGCAGCGCGGCGGCGCCACCGGGGCGCAGTCCGGCCGCGGTGAGCCGGTCCTGCGCGGCGGTGACCAGTCGGTGCAGGGTGGCCCGGTCGATGGGCTCGGGCAGACGGAGACAAACGTCGGTCGATCGGCCGGCAAACAGGACTTCGTCCACCCAACCGGGGTCTGTCGCCGTAGGATCTTCTGCCGTCACTGCTGTTCACCGCCCAGCATCAAAGAGGGCAAATATGCCCATCACGTACGCTTGTCGGGGTGTTGCGGGGAACCATACGACGCCCACCGGACCATTGCTAGATGCGAATGGATGGATCAAAAGAGGCGGCCAGCCGGATTGCCGACAGCCGGTTCGGCGGGCAGGATCGGGCGAGTGCGCCGGCAGAGCGTCACCGCAGGATGACGCCTCGTACAACCGTCGCGCGACCCCAGCCGGACGGCCGATGGCGTCGCGGTCACCGGGTGAGCCCGACGAGGGTCGCGAGCCGGGCCACGTCGGCGGCTGCGCGGCCGCTGTGGGCAATCTCGGCGATGAGGGTACGAGCGGCAGGCCGACAGCGGACCTTGGCGGGCGCGATGGCGTCAGCGTCGGCCAGGGCGTGCCCAGCGGCGCTGAGGTCGATATTTCCAACAGGAAGGGGCTGACGGGTGACGGAGGCGGGTGCGGGCGGGAGGATTAGAAAGGCCCGACCGGCCGTTGCTCAGGTACTCGACCCGAGGTGTCTGCGCTGGTCGACTCGAACGGTGCGTGGGTGTTGTTCCGCCGACTGCCTGGCCGATCCGTACGGCCGGCCGAAAAGGACCAGCCCGCCGCGCGGCGGGCTGGCGGATCTTCAACTGACGCCGTCGGTCCAGAGAGTGGCAGCCGCCTTCCCTGACCTCAACGCGAGGGGAACCGGCCGGGGTGAGCGCACGTCTCACCCGTGGCCGGACCGTTATACCCTTAGTGTCCGGATTGGTGGCCCGTGCCGCCGCCGAGGAGGTCCCACCATGCGCCGACGAATAACCATGCTGCTCGCCCTACCGCTGCTGCTGGCCCTACCCGCCGCCTGCACCACCGCATCGGCCTCACCCGCGCCGCCGCAGCCCCCACCCCCGAGTAACACACCCGATCCCGGGCAGTCCTACTGGCCCGGCCAAGAGGACGTGTCGGACGCCGCCACAACCGTTGAGGACGCCTCCGCGCCCCGCTGGCCCGACGCGTACGCCGGGGTGAGCGTCGATCTACCGGCCCGCACGCTGCTGGTACACCGCATCCCCACCCCCGGACTCGACGCCGCCGTGCGCGCCATGGTCCCGGCCGTCACGGTCCGCTTCGTCGACGCGAAGCACTCCGCGCGGACCCTGGACACGTGGGTGGAGCAGGTCCGCGCCGACGAATCCTCCTGGCGACGCCGAGGCATCACCCTCTACGGCACCAGCACCACGATCGGCGAGTGCGTAGACATCGAGGTCGAGCATCCGCAGCGCGACGCAGCGAAGTTCACCGCCCGGTATCCGCGGATGACCCTGTGCGTCCAGCAGGGCTACCCGGCAGTGCCGCTCACGGCTAACTGACATGACCGCGCCCGCCGACGGCCGCCGGGGTCTGCTCGACCGAGCCGAACAGCTCGTCCCCTACCGGGCCCTGCCCCCGTCCAAGATCCGCGTAGGCGTCTCGGCGTGGATGTGGAAGCGCAGCGAGCGGGCGTCGGTGAAGCACTCCCGCATCGGCCGCACCAGATCCCGGTGTTCCGGGCTACGTTCCCAGGTCTCGAAGTCGGCCAGGCTCGCCCACTCGCTGGTGATCAGCCACTGCTCCGGGTCCGTCGACGATCGACAGACCTGGTCGACCAGATGCCCCGGCACCCCGCTGGCGACCAGATGCCGCACCTCCTCGTACGCGGCGAGGAACTGCTCGGTACGCGGTGCCGGCACCCGCACCAGGAAGACCACCCGGGCCCGCTGCTCGCTCATGACGTCACTCCTCTCATCGGTGCGGCCCCACGCAGGACCAGCGCGCTGTTGAACCCGTCGAAGCCCCGTGCGCAGACCAGGGCGAGCCGGCTGCGTGGCCGACGGTGCTCGCGCAGGAAGTCCAGCTCGCACCCGTCGGCCACCTCGTCCGGAGCGGCCGACGCGGGCAACGTGTCGTGCGCGAAGGCGAGCAGCGCGGTGGCCACGTCCAACGCCGACCCACCCTGGTACGCCCGCCCGGTCAGCGGTTTCTGCGTGGTCACCGGGGGTGGCCGGTCGGCGAACACGGCGCGCAGCGCCTCGGCCTCACTGCGGTCGTAGCGGGGCACACCGAGCGCGTCGGGCAGCACCACGTCGATCCCGGCCGCCGCGACGCCGGCCCGGTCCAGGGCCAGACGCATCGCCCGCGCGTACTGGGCCGGGTCGCCGGCACTGTCCGCCGTGGTGTGCGCGGCGTCGTGGGTGGAGCCCCAACCGCTCACCTCGCCGTAGACCCGGGCGCCCCGGGACAGGGCGTGCCCCAACTCCTCCACCACGAACACCGCTCCCCCCTCCGCCGGCAGGTAGCCGCTGGCGGTGGCGTCGAACGGCCGGTACGCCCGCTCGGGGTCGGCGACATCGCTGAGCAGCCCGGAGCGCAGCTGGCAGGCCAGCGCGTACGGGCTCAGCGGGCACTCGGTGGCCCCGGCGATCACGACCGGGGTGCCCCGGCGCACCGCGCGGGCAGCATGCGCCAGACTGTCCAGCCCTCCGGCCGCCTCGGCGACCAGCACCCCGCTCGGGCCCTTGAACTGGTGGTGGATCGAGAGCTGCCCGACGCTGGCCGCATAGAACCAGGCGATCGACTGGTACGCCCCGACCGTGCGCGACGACCCGCCCCAGAGCCGTTGCAGCTCCCGCTGGCCGAACAGGTTGCCCCCGGACGAGCTGGCCAGGGTCACCGCGTAGCCGTACGGGTCGGGGGCCCGGTCGGGCAGGCCGGCGTCGGTCAGCGCCAGCCGGGTCGCGGCGAAGCCGAGGTGCGTCCACCTGTCGGTCTGCACCAACTGTCGGCTGTCGGCGTAGGAGTCGGCGGCGAAGCCCGGCACCTCCCCGCCGTAGCGGGTCGGGTAGCCGGCCGGGTCGAACAACGTGATCGGCCCGGTCCGGCGGGTGCCGGCCAGCACCGTGCGCCAGTGCGCGTCCGCGCCGATGCCGCTGGGCGCGACCACACCGATGCCGGTCACCACCGCCCGGGCCGGAGGGCTGCTCACGCCGCCACCGCCCCGGGCAGCCGGCGGAACACCATCGCCGACTGGAAGCCTCCGAACCCACTGCCCACCGAGAGGGCGACGTCCACCGGGACCTCCCGCGCCTCGTTCGGTACGTAGTCCAGGTCGCATTCCGGGTCCCGGGTGCTCCAGTTGGCCGTCGGCGGCACCACGCCGAACTCGATCGCGAGGGCGCACGCGGCCATCTCGATCGACCCGATCGCACCGAGCGAGTGCCCGACCATCGACTTGATCGAGCTGATCGGCACCCCGTACGCGGCCTGACCCAGCGCCCGCTTGAACGCGGCCGTCTCGTGCCGGTCGTTCTGTCGGGTGCCCGAGCCGTGCGCGCTGATGTAGGAGACCTTCTCAGGGAGGATCCGTCCCTGCTTCAGCGCGTCGGTGACCGCGAGGCTCATCTCCAGCCCGTCCGGGCGCAGCCCGGTCATGTGGTAGCCGTTGCTGCGGCTGGCATAGCCGGCCACCTCGCAGTAGATGTGCGCCCCCCGCCGCCGGGCGTGCCCGGCCTCCTCCAGAACCAGCACCGCCCCACCCTCGGCCAGCACGAACCCGTGCCGGTCGGCGTCGAACGGGCGGGAGGCGTGCGCGGGGTCGTCGTTGTCCGGGCTGGTCGCCTTGATCGCGTCGAACGACGCGACGGTGACCGGCGAGATCGGCGAGTCCGCCGCACCGGCCAGCATCACGTCCGCCTCACCGTCCACGATCATCTGATGGGCGTAGCCGATGGCGTCGATGCCGGAGGTGCAGCCGGTGGAGACGACCTGCGCCGGGCCGTGCAGCCCGTGCCGGCAGGCCACGTCGGCGGCCAGGCTGCTGGGCACCAGCGCCTGATAGAGGTACGGGCCGCCACGGGCCGCGTCGACCAGCCAGCGCTGGCCGTGCTCGCTGACGGTGACGTACTCCTGTTCCAGGGCCATCGTGCCGCCCACGGCGGTGCCGAGCACCACCCCGGCCCGGTCCCGCTCGGCGTCGGTGAGCACCAGCCCGGCGTCGGCGACGGCCTCGGCGGAGCAGGCGAGTGCGAACTGCACGTACCGGTCGGCCCGGCGTCGTTCGGCCTCGGTGAGGCCTGCGGCGATCGGGTCGAAGTCGCACTCCGCGGCGATCTGGGAGCGGAACGCCGACGGGTCGAAGAAGCTGATCCGCCGGGTGGCGGTCCGCCCCTCGGTGATGGTCTTCCAGAAGCGGTCCCGGCTGGCGCCGCCGGGGGCGACCACCCCGACGCCGGTCACCACCGTGCGGCGCCCGCTCATGACCCGCCCCGCTGCTCGGCGAACTCGGTGTCGACGTGCCCCAACTCGGGGCGGGGGGCCAGCGGGCCCAGGTGGAAGACCACCTCGGCCGGTTCGACGCCGGTGTTACGCAGGCGGTGCCGCACGTTGATCGGCACAAACAGGGCCTCGCCGGCGGCCAGGAGCATCGGCTGGTCGTTCAGGTCGACGGTGATCGCGCCGCGCGCCACGTACAGGAACTCCTCGCTGTACGGGTGGTAGTGCTCCGCGATCCGCTCCCCCGGCGCGAGCGCGGCCACCCCGAGGAAGCCCGAGGTGCTGCCGACCGTGCGGGGGCCCAGCAGGACCCGCAGCTCACCGCCGCGCCGCCGGTCGGCCGGTACGTCCCGAGCGGCGATCGGCCGGGTGCTCAGGTCACTCATCGTCGGCCTCCGTCGACTCGTCGCCGGCCGCCGGGCTGCCCTGCTCGGCGCGCTGCCGGGCGATCCGCTCCACCCGGTCCTTGATCACGGTCAGTTGAATGACGCTGTTGGTGTTGATCCGCTCGGTCATCGCGGCGTTGTCGACCGGCGCGGTCGGCTTCATCGCGAAGTCCTGCGTCCAGGTCATCCGGGTGCCGCCGGTCTCCTCGGTGTAGCGCCAGTGGATCCGCATGTACTCGAACGGCCCGGTCTCCACCCGGTACGCCCGGACCTGCCGGCTCACCGGGTCGACGGTGCGCTCACTGACCCAGCTCCAGGCCGTCCCGTTCTCGTCGGGGTACATGGTGAGCCGGAACCGCACGGTGTGCCCGTCGCGGTGCAGGATGTCCACCACGGCGTACTCGGTGAACAGCTCGGTCCAGTTCGCGACGTCGTTCGTGACCTCCCAGACCAGCGCCAGCGGCGCGTCGATGACGATGCCGTTCTCGGTGTGTCCGGGCGGGTCGGCACGACGGGTGACCAGGTCGGCCACCGCCGGGATGCTCAGTTGCCCGGCCTGCTCGGGGATGCTCACCTGCCACCGGTCGGCGACGACCGCGGAGAGCTCCAGCAGGGCGAGCGAGTCCATGCCCAGCTCCTCCAACGACGCGGCGGGCGCCCGGGCCGCGGCGTCGGCGTCCAGCCCGCAGTGCGCCACCAGGATGTCGGTGATCTCGGCGGTCATCGGGCGACCATGGGTGACGGTCATCGGGTCCTCCTGTGGGTTACGTCGGGCTCCGCGGCGGGCGCGGGGCGCGGTGCGGGGGTGGCCGTCGGCCGCTTCGCGGGCGCCGCGAGCAGACGGTCGACCAGGCCGGTGGTGTAGCGGCCCTTGCGGAATGCGGCGTCATCGAGAACCCGCCGGACGAACGGGATGGTGGTGTGTACGCCGGGCCCGGCGATGTCGAACTCGTCCAGGGCGCGCTCCAACCGGTTGAGGGCCAACTCCCGGTCGGGCGCCCAGACGATCACCTTGGCCAGCAGGGAGTCGTACCAGGGGCCGACCAGGTAGCCGGCGCTGGCGTGGGTGTCGACCCGGGTGAACGGGCCGCCGGGTGGGGTGAAGCGCTCCAACCGGCCGGGGGCGGGGGCGAACCCGCGCTCGGGGTCCTCGGTGTTGACCCGACACTCCACGGCGACACCGTGCAGTCGGATTTCCTCCTGCCGCCAGCGCAACGGCACCCCGGCGGCGATGTGCAGTTGCTCGTGCACCAGGTCGATGCCGGTGACCATCTCGGTGACCGGGTGCTCCACCTGGATCCGGCAGTTGATCTCCAGGAAGTGGAACCGTTCTTCGGTGTCGACCAGGAACTCCAGCGTGCCGGCGCCGACGAAGCCGACCTCCAACGCGCCCCGCAGCGCGGTGTCCGCGATGGCGTCGAGGGTGGCGGCGGGCAGCGCCGGGGCGGGCGCCTCCTCGACCAGCTTCTGATGCCGGCGCTGCACCGAGCAGTCGCGGGTGCCCAGGTGCACCCCGTTTCCGTGGGAGTCGCAGAGCACCTGCACCTCGACGTGCCGGGCCTCGGTGAGGTAGCGCTCGACGTACACCCGGTCGTCGCCGAAGGCGGCCTGCGCGGCGGCCCGGGTGCGGCCGTACGCCCGGCGCAGCTCGCCCGGGGTGTGCACCACGGTCATCCCCCGGCCGCCGCCCCCGGCCGCGGCCTTCACGATCACCGGATAGCCGACGGCCTCGGCCACCTCGGCCGCCGCGGCGGCGGTCGGCACCGGCGCGACGCTGCCCGGCGACAGCGGAAGGCCGGCGCGGCTCATGAGGCCCCGCGCCGAGGACTTGTCGGCCAGCGCGGCCATCACCGCCGGCGGCGGGCCGATGAACGTCAGCCCGTTGTCCGCGCAGATCTCGGCGAAGTCGGCGTCCTCGGAGAGGAAGCCGTAGCCGGGGTGCACGGCCTGCGCGCCGACCTGTCGGGCCGCCTCCACGATGGCGGCGGCGTTGAGGTAGCTGCGCCGGCTCGACGCGGGCCCGATCCGGACGGCCTGGTCGGCGAGGCGGACCGCCGCCGAGTCGGCGTCCGGGGCGGAGTAGACCACCGCCGTCCGTACGCCGAGCTCCTTGCAGGCGCGCAGCACCCGCAGCGCGATCTCGCCACGGTTGGCGATCAACACGGTCTCGAACATGGTCAACCACCTCGCGCCGTCACGCCGGGTCCAGCTCGACCAGCGGCTGGTCGTACTCGACCGGCTGGCCGTCCTCGACGAGGATCGCGACCACCCGACCAGCGCGGTCGGCGGTCACCTCGTTCATCAGCTTCATGGCCTCGACGATGGCGACCGGCTGGCCCGGGCGGACCAGGTCGCCCACGGCGACGAACGGTCCCGCGCCGGGCTCCGGCGCCCGGTAGAAGGTGCCGACGATCGGTGCCCGCACCGCGACCCGCCCGGGCACCTGCGGCCGGCTCGCCGCCGTCGGTGGGCCGGGTGCCGGCGCGACCGGCGGCGCCACCTCGGCCGGCGGTGGGGGTGCGTCCGGTCGCGTCGCGTCGTCGGGGTGCCACTCGACCTCGAGCACCGCCGGCCCACTGCGCAGCCGGATCCGGCGCACCGGCCCGGCCAGCTCGGCGATCAGGTGCTGCGCCTGCCGGCGCAACCCGGCCAGCGCCTCCTCGCCGCCCACCCCGGCGTCGTCGGGCGCGTCGACGGTCGACACCGCCCCGTCGGCCGCGGTCACCGGGCACCCGCCCGGGCACCGGCACGGGTCGCGCCGAACCGCCGGAAACGCTGCCGGCGCAGACGAACCAGGGTGGTGGGCGGCACGTCCAGCAGCGGCAACAAATTGGTCAGCAGGGCGGCGCGCAGCCGGTGGGCGGTCTCCGCCGGGTCGTCGTGCGCGGCGGTCGCCGGCTCCGGCACGATCTCGTCGACCACACCGAGCCGGCACAGGTCGGGCGCGGTCAGTCGCAGCGCGCGGGCGGCCTGCGGCGCCGCGGACCGGTCGGGCCAGAGGATGGCCGCACAGCCCTCGGGGCTGATCACCGAGTAGACGGCGTTCTCCAGCATCAGCACCCGGTCGGCGACCGCCAGTGCCAGTGCGCCGCCGCTGCCGCCCTCTCCGGTGATCACGGTGAGCACGGGGGTGGGCAACACGGTGAGGGTGAGGATGTTCTCCGCGATGGCCGCGGCCTGGCCCTGCTCCTCGGCACCCACCCCGGGGTCGGCGCCGGGGGTGTCCACGAGGGTGACCACGGGCAGGCCGAGCCGGGCGGCCAGGCGCATCAGCCGCAGCGCCTTGCGGTGCCCGGACGGGCTGGCCATGCCGAAGTTACGGGCCACCAACTCGGCGGTGGTGTGCCCCTTCTGGTGGCCGATGACCATCACATGTCGGCCGGCCAGCCGGGCCACGCCACCCACGATGGCCGGGCAGTCCCCGCCGAGCCGGTCGCCGTGCAGCTCCACGAACCCGTCGAAGACGGTGTCCAGATAGTCCAGTGTGGTGGGTCGACCAGGATGGCGGGCCATCCGGACGGTGTCCCACGCGTCGCGTACCGCCGGGGTGTCACTCGCCCCCGGGGTCGTCGGCGGCGCCACGGCATCTGCCGGGACCGCCGGCCGCACCAGAGCCGAGCCGTCGTCGGCGAGGCGCTCGCGGTGCGGCGCGGGCTCCTGCCGGGGTACGGGCGGACGGGCGGGACGATCGGCGGCGGTCGGGCCGTCGGTACCGGTCGGACGGTCGGCGCGGGTCGGACAGGCGGCGCGGGCTGCGGCGAGCAGCGCCACCAGTCGCCCGCGCAGTGACCGGCGCTGTACCACCATGTCGACCTGGCCGTGTCGGAGCAGGAAATCGGCGGTCTGGAAGCCCTCCGGCAGTGCCCGGCCGGTGACCTGGCGGATCACCCGGGGGCCGGCGAAGCCCATCCGCGCGCCGCTCTCGGCGAGCACCAGGTCGGTGTTGGTGGCGAACGACGCGGCCACCCCGCCGTAGGTCGGGTCGGTGAGGACGCTCACGGTGAGCAGACCCGCCTCGCGCAGCGCGGCGATGGCCTGGCTGACGGTGGCCATCTGCATCAACGACAGCGCGCCCTCCTGCATCCGCGCCCCGCCGGAGGCGGTGACCAGGATGAGCGGGGTGCGGTCGTCCAGCGCCCGTTCGGCGGCCCGGGTGATCAGCTCACCCACCGCGCAGCCCAGGCTGCCGCCGAGGAAGCGGAAGTCCATCACCGCCAACGCTGCCGGGTGCCCACCGATGGTGGCGGTGCCGCAGACGACCGCCTCGGCCAGGCCCGTGCTGGCCCGCGCGGCGGTGAGCCGGTGCGGGTACGGCAGCACGTCGACGAAGTCGATCGGGTCCGCCTCGGGAAGCAGGTCGGGCAGTGGACGCAGCGATCCCGGGTCGACGAGTTGGCGCAGGCGTTCCGGGGCGCTGAGTCGCGCGTGCTCCCCGCACTCCGGGCAGACGTCCAGGTTGCGGCGCAGCCGTTTGCGGTAGAGCAGGCTGGCGCAGCCGGCGCAGCGGGACCATGCCTGCTCCTCACGCGGTGCGGTGGCCGTCACGACCGCCGCCCAATGTCCGGGGAGTCGAACCGGTAGAAGCACTGCGCCATCGCGTCGCGCGGCGAGCGCCACGTCGAGAGGTACGGCGAGACGTACGGGCGCAGGCGGTCGCTGACCCGGATGAACTCGGGGTGGCCACGGGCGGCCTCCACCGCGCCCCCCGCCGGCTGCTCGGTCTCGAGCAGGTGCACATAGAGGTCGTGCAGCCGGTACAGCGAGCGGTGCCGAACGCCGACCAGGCGCGGCAGCTCCGACGCGTCCGACTCGGCGAAGATCGCGGCGACCCGCTCCTCGGCAGTCGGATCCACCTTCGCGATGATCAGCGACCGGTCCATACTGGGCCTCCCCCCACGGCGTCCGGCCGGCGACGGGTGGCCCCCGGACGCGCTGGACGACTGTCGACACGATGCGGCAGCCCTCGTCACGACGGCGTCACCGGGCAGGGCCGGTCAGCGACGCAAGGCGGTGACGCTGCGTTGACGCAATCTGTGTATCAGCTATGCGTCCGCTGCACCCCCAGCGACGGAACGAGCGAATGTTTGGGCAGTTCAGAACCGATCTCAGGTTGACTGTCGCCAATAGAAGGTCCACGCCACCGTTGACTCACCGTGACCGCTATTGATAATCTTCACCGTGGTCAGCCCGGCGGACTCAGCGGGCGGGGCCGCGCCCGGCAGTCGTGGTCGCGCCTCCGCCGGCGGGGTCGACAGTGGCGTTACGGGCAACCGATCCGGGACACAGCAGACAGTCGGGACGAGCGTTCCGCAGGGGGTGCCGCCGTGGCCGCTGATCCGTCCGTTCCGACCGCCGGAGACTCGCCCGAGGAGGGTGTCTCGCTACACCTGCTCGGCGGCTTCCGCCTGCTTCGCGAGGCGGTGCCGGTCGTGGTGCCGCGCGGGCTGCAACGGGTGATCGCGCTGATCGGGCTGCGCCCCGGCGCCACCCGCAGCCAGCTCGCGGGGCTGCTCTGGCCGGACGCGTCCGAGGAACGGGCGCTGTCCTCACTGCGCACCGCACTCTGGCGACTGCGGCAGGACCCGTGCTGCCCGATGACCGTGGCCAGCGACACCGTACGGCTCGGCCCGGCGGTCCGGCTCGACGTGGACGACCTGGTCGGCACCGCGGCCCGGGTCCGCGACGGCGACGACCCACGCACCGCGGCCGGGGCACTCGCCGCCGGCCGGCACGACCTCCTACCCGGTTGGTACGACGACTGGGTGCTGCTGGACCGGGAGAGACTGCGCCAACTACGCCTGCACATGCTGGAACAGGTGGCCGGACACCACCTGACCGCAGGGCGGCACGGCGAGGCCCTCGAAGCCGCACTGGAGGCGATGGCCGCCGAGCCGTTACGGGAGACGCCACACCGGCTGGTGGTCCGCATCCACCTGGCCGAGGGCAACGCCTTCGAAGCCGTGCACGCCTTCTACGTCTACCGGGACCTGCTGCGCAGAGAGTTGCGCCTGGAGCCCAGCCCCGCGATGAGCGCCCTGCTCGACGACACGCTCGCCCCGATCCGCGAGGCCAGCCGGGAAGCCGTGACCGACCGCCCGTCACCGGCCGGCCGGCGTACGTGACGGTGATGTGACAGGCGCTGCGGCACGGTGGGCGTACAGAGCACGTGGCGCCGATCCAAGGATCGGAACCACCGGCGGAAGGGGTCCCATGAGTCGTCTACTGATCGTCAGCCGGATCATCCCGGGCGCGGAGGGGCGGGTCGCGCAGATCTTCGCCGAATCCGACGCCACCGAACTGCCCGGTCTGACCGGCGTCACGCACCGGTCCCTGTACTGCCTGCACGACCTGTACGTCCACGTGCTGGAGACCTCGGAGGTCGACCCGGACGCGCTCGCGGCAGCCCGCAACCACCCGCTCTTCCAGCAGGTCAACGAGCGGCTCTCCGCGCACACGTCGCCGTACCTGCCGACCTGGCGCTCTCCCCGGGACGCGATCGCCGGCTGCTTCTACCGGTGGGACGCCGCCGACGCGCCCGTGGCGCAGGGCTGACATGTCCACCGCGCCACCGCACGTCCTGATCATCGGCGCCGGCACGGGCGGGTTGTGCCTGGCACACGGCCTGCGCCGCGCCGGGATCAGCGTCGCCGTCTACGAACGGCACCGCCATCGCGCCGAGGGGCTGCTCGGCTACCGGGTGGGCATCGGCCCCACCGGCAGTCGGGCGCTGCGCGAGTGCCTGCCCCCGGAGCTGTTCGCCACCTTCCTGGCCACCTGCGCACGGCCGCCGCACTACTTCAACGTGGTCACCCAGGGGCTACGCCAGACCGCGTCGTTCGCGCTGCGGCCGGACGCCGGCCCCGCGCACACCGAACACTCGGTGGCGCGGATGGTGTTGCGCCAGGTGCTGCTGACCGGCCTCGACGACGTGGTGCACTTCGACAAGACCTTCACCCGGTACGAGCAGCGCGACGACGGCACGGTCACCGCGTACTTCGCGGACGGCACCAGTGCCACCGGCGACCTGCTGGTGGCGGCGGACGGCACCCACTCGGCAGTGCGCCGCCAGTACCTGCCGCACGCCGTCACCCGCGACGCCGGCACCATCAACATCGCCACCCGGATCCCGCTGACCGCGCACACCCGCGGCCTCGTCCCGGAGCGGGTCCGTCAGGGCATCTCGCTGATCTTCGGGGTCGGCGGGATGATGGGCGTGCTGCACGTCATGGAGTTCAAGTGGGACGCCGAGCGGGCGATCAAGCCCGGTGTCAGCGACGCCGACGCCGCTCTGCTGCGGGACTGGCCCGGCCTGTCCCACGGCACCACGACGGACAACATCAACCTGATCATCTGGAGCACGGCCCGCCGGTTCCCGACCGACGTCATGGAGCGCCGCGGCGAGGACCTGGTGCGGGTCGCCCTGGACCTCACCCCGAACTGGCACCCGCACCTGCGGGAGCTGCTGACCCACGCTGATCCGGCCAGCGCCCTACCGATCAACGTGTCCACGTCCGAACCGGTGCCGCCCTGGAAGAGCAGCACCGTCACCATGCTCGGCGACGCCATCCACACCATGACCCCGGGTCGGGGTGTGGGCGCGAACACCGCGCTGCGCGACGCCCGCCTGCTCTGCGAGCAGCTCAGCCGCGCCACCACCGGCGACAAGACGCTGCTACAGGCGGTGGCGGACTACGAGGCCGTGATGGCGCCGTACGGCTTCGCGCGGGTCGCCGAATCGTTGAATCGCAGCGGCACCAGCGGCGACGACCGGATGTACCGGCCGGTGGTGGGTCGACTCGCGCTGCTCGGCGCGCGCGGCTACTTCGGAGTGACCAGCCGGGTGCCGCGGCTCCGTCGCCGGTTCGTCGACGACTTTCACACCTACGAGGGCGACCGGGACTGAGCCGGGCACCGTCCCGTCCACCCGGGTCCGGCGTCCCCCGCCGGGCCCGGGTCTCGTCACGTCCGGGTTTCGTGCCGCCCTGCTTCACGTCGTGCTCGGCGCGACTCTGTGTCACTCGACAGGCACCCGCTGAGCTGGCCGTCCCACCCGCAACGTCCTCGACCGATCCTGTCTGTCGTCGGAAACACGTGTGTGCGAAGCTGCCCGCGAGTTTTTCTCGTGACTTTTCCGACGATGTGAGAGGGAGGTTCGCCGTGGCGTGGTCTATCGGACACTCGCTGATAGTGATACTGGCACTGTTGCTGGGCCTGGCCGCCGGGTGGCTGCTGCGCGGCCGGCGGGGCGCAGAGGGCACCGGACAGGGTCGGTCGATCGTGGACGGTGATCCCGTCGCCGGCCTTGCCGTGATCGCCACACCGACGCCAGCGGCCACCACCGACGAGGCCCGGGCGGCGGCCACCGTCGACCCGGCCCCGACCGCGGTCGCCGACGAGCCGGTGCCGGTGGACACGGTCAGCGCGCCAGCCGCGATGACCGAGCCGGACGGTTCCACCCCGACCGATGCCCCGACGGATGCCCCGAGCACTGTCGACCCGGCGGACATGGCGCTGACCGAGGCCCCGCCGCCCGTACCGGCCGCCGAGCAGCCTGACGCGGCTGAGCTGCGGCCCGAGCCCACCGTGGAATCGGCCCCCGAGCCGGTCGCGGTCGACGAGCAGCCCGCCCCGGCGGCCGTGATCGCCCCCCGCCAGCCCGCGGACGACCTCCCGCCCGCCGACACCACCCCGGTCGACGCCACCCCGGTCGACGCTGCGCCGGTCGACGCGATGCCGCTCGACACCACCCCGGTGGACACCACCCCGGTCGACGCTGCGCCGCTCGACACCACCCCGGCCGAAACCGCGAAGACCGAGGCCACGGTTGTCGACCCGGCGCTGGTGGAGACGCCCGTGACCGCCGGCCCGGTAGACGCTGACCCGGTGACTGCCGACGCCGACGCCGAGCTGGCGCGGCCGGTGGTGGCCGCGCCTCCGGTCCGGCCGACCGACACCGCGACCCCGCCGGTCCTTTCGGCCGCCGACACCACGGTCAGCAGCGCGGAAGCCGACCCGACGGGCCCGGCCGACGACTTCCGTCGGATCCAGGGGGTCGGGCCGAAGATGGCGGCGGCGTTGCAGGACGCCGGCGTGCGCACCTACGGCCAGCTCGGCGAGCTGGACGAGGCGGGGCTGCGCGACCTGATCCGGGCCGCCGGCCTGCGTGCCGCACCCGGGCTGGCCAGTTGGCCGCAGCAGGCCCGCGTGCTCGCCGGTGCCGCCGACGAGATGGCCGCCGTGCTGCCGGGCGGCAGCCAGGCCTGACGCGGTGACATCGAGCCCCCGGCGGCCGTCCGACGCGACGGTGGGCCGGGGGCTCGGCCGTTCAGAGGGCGGACCGTCGGTCCCACGATCATGGTCGACTCCGTATCGCCGATGTGGGGGTATCGCGGCCCCTTGATGCCCCGATGTCGCCGATATGGAGTGGATCATGCCCCCGGTCGGGGGAAGGCCAGGCGAATCCGGGGAGCCCACGGTGCGCCGATCGATACCGTCCGCTGAGGTGGGCTGGACGGGCCCGTCGAGTCGACCGGTTCCGCAGGAGTAGCCCGTGCACCTCGCCGCGCCGGAGCCCGGGTCCCCGTGGACCCGCCGCCCACCGTTGCGCGACCCGGAGGGCCCCCGCCGGGTGACGCTTCTTGAGCTCTTCTTCGACTTGGTGTACGTGGTCGCGCTCACGCTCATCTCCCGAGCAATGGTGGAACAGCTCGACTGGCGCCGGGCCGGCCAGGCACTGATCCTGCTGGCCGCCGTCTGGTGGACCTGGACGATCACCACCCTGGTCACCGACCTGTACAACCCGGAACGAACCGAGATCAAGCTGCTGATCAGCGCCGTGATGTTCGGCGCGCTGCTGATGACCACGGCGATCCCGGACGCGTTCAACGACCGAGGGCTCATCTTCGCCGCCACCTACGTGGCGATCCACCTGGGACGCGGGCTGTTCCTGATGCCGGCAGTACGCCGCGAACCACAGACCCAGCGCCGCGCGGCACGCATCTTCATCTGGTTCGCCGTGTCGGCGATCCCGTGGATCATCGGCGCGTTCGTCAGCGACGACGCCCGGATGGCGTGGTGGGCCCTCGCGCTCGCCATCGACTACATCGGTTTCCGGCTCGCGTACCCGGTGCCCGGGCTCGGGGTGGTGCCGGAGCAGCAGCGCAACGTCACGGCGGAGCACCTCTCCGAGCGCTACCAGCAGTTCTTCATCATCGCCCTCGGCGATGCGATTCTGACGATCGGCAGTACGTTCAGCATGGAGCACTCCGAGGGCGAGAACATCGGGACGTTCGCGGTGGCGTTCCTGACCACCCTCGTGCTCTGGCGAATCTACGTGCACAAGTCCGGTGAGCTGCTGCCAATCGCCATCCAGGCGGCCCGGTCACCGAGCAAGTTCCTGGTCACCGCGCCGTACACCCATCTGTTGATGATTTCCGGCGTGGTGACCACCGCGTCCGGCTTCCACCTGATGCTGCACGAACCGACCGGGCGGACGCCGCCGGCCTGGCTGGCGGTGATTCTCGGCGGCCCGGCACTGTTCCTGGCCGGCCGGGCCTCCTTCGAGTACGAGGTGTTCAGCCGGGTCTCGTGGTCCCGACCGGGCGGCGTGCTGGCGCTGTTGAGCATCGCGCCCGGCGTGGTGTTCCTGCCGCCGGCGTTCGCCTCCCTCGGTGCCCTGCTGGTGCTGGCCGGCGTGGCCTACGCGGACTTCCGGCGTAGCCACGGCAAACCGCCCGAGGTCCCCACCCCACCGCACTGAGCCGACCGGTCGGTGCCGGCCCGCTCAGCCTGGCGTCGAGCCGGCCAGCAGCCGGCCGGCGTTCGGCACGTACGGCTCGACATCCAGACCGGTGAGCAGTTGGTGCACGGTCGCGGTGGCCGCGGTGAGCACCGGACGGCCGAGGCGGACCTCCACCTGCGGCACCGCCGCCAACGACGGAAGCTGCACGCAGGCGGAGAACCGGAGAACGGAGCGGTTCATCCGGGCCAACTCGTCGGAGGTCACCTGGCGCAGTCGCCGCTCACACCAGCGCCCCGGCGTACCCCCGGACCTGTAACCGCTGCCCGGCGGTGCCGCCCAGGCGCACCTGCAGGCCAAGCGGCGCGGCGGCGCGGCGGACGTCGTCCAGGTGCAGCGATCCGTGCCGGTCCACGGTGAGCACCGGCGGCTCCTCGATCTCACCTTCCGGTGCGTGGAAGGAGAGCAGGGTGACCGAGGTGGTGAGGTAGCCCGGGTACGCGGCCCGGGACGCCGCCTCGTCGCGGTGGACGAGGACCACCAGGTCGTCGAGGTGGGCGAAGTCGGCGGCGAGGGCCCCGGCCTTCCAGTGCGCCGGTTCCTCGGCTGCGCCAGTGAGATGCCGGGACCGGTTCGCCGAGGTGATGTAGAGGTGATCCGACCCGGTCTCGGCGAGCGCTCGCTCGAAGAAGGCGTTGGACGGGCAGGTCAGGCCCGGCGCGATCACCTGAGTGGTCCGCAACCCCTGGTCGACCTGGGTGAGGTGCTCGGGCAACCGCTCCGCCGCCGGCCCGCGGAAGCCGAAGGGCCCGGCTCCGTAGAGGGCGTCCATCAGCGCCCGCACCCGACCGACCGGCAACCGCGGCGAGATCCGCGTCCAGTCGAACATTCCGGGGATCCGGCCGATCGCGGTGGTGGTGCTGCCGACCTGGTGGACCGGACGACCCTTGGCCAGGTTGACCCGGCGTACGGTGGCGGCGTCGGGACGCGTGACGATGGCGTAGAAGTTGGCGAACGCCGCCGCGACGACCGCGCCGCCGGCCAGCGCGCGGGCCGCGACCGCCACGTCCTCGGGGCGGTCGATGTACAGGGGCGGTATCGGGGCGTCCATGAGTCCTCCTCGGCGGGGGCGTGAGGCAGTTCTACGTCCGCCGACCCGTACGACGGCGAGGTCGGTCGTCGATCCGATAGCCGACTCGGGCTACCCGGTGCGGGCGGCCGATGCCCGGACGGTACTCAACGGCGGACGGCATCGGCCGGATGGAGGATCCGGGAGGGGTGTGGCGCCCAGCCGTTAGCGGCGCGACCCGATTGGGTACAACGCCTGCACCTCACACTCACCACATTCCTCAGGAGGCAGCGATGCGCGGCACCTCGATACTCGGAGTCATCGTCGTGATCTGGTTGGTAATCGGCGCGGTCGCGGCCGGCCAGCGCGGCTATTACAGCGGGGACGACACCAACTGTGCCGAGGCCGGCACCATCCTGGTCACCATCGTGGCCGGGCCCTTGAACTACATCGGCGCCAACCCCAAGGTCGACTGCAAGCTGCCCGAGCCCTCCAAGTAGGAGGAACGTCCACCGGCCCGTGCCCCCTGATCGGGGACACGGGCCGGTGTGTGCAGGTAGGGATGGCACCGACACCTCACACCCCGCAGGGCATCCTAGGAGGCTGCCTTGCCTGTCTCGGCGGCGTTTGTCGGTGCCGAGGTCGGGAACCGACCCGGCGCCATCGCGGCCAAGACCAGCACCCTGCGCCTCGCCACCGGCGTCACGTGCCCGACCGTCCGCTACCACCCGGCGATCATCGCGCAGGCCGCGGCGACCATGGCGCTGATCTCCGACGGGCGGTTCACCCTCGGGGTGGGGGCCGGCGAGCGACTCAACGAGCACGTGATCGGGCAGGGCTTCCCCAGCGTGCGGGGCCGGCACGAGCGACTACGCGAGGCGCTGGAGATCATCCGACTGCTCTGGCAGGGTGGCTACCAGTCGTACGAGGGCCGGCACCTGCAACTGGAGGACGCCCGGGTCTTCGACCTGCCGGACACCCCGCCGGTGATCGCGGTGGCGGCCAGCGGCGAGGCGTCGGCCCGGCTCGCCGCCGAGTTGGGCGACGGCCTGTTCGCCACCGAGCCGGAGGCGTCGATCGTCGAGCACTACCGGCACGCCCACGGTTCGGGCCCGCGCTACGCGGAGGTTCCGCTGGCCTGGGCCACCGACGAGCAACAGGCGGTGCAGGCGGTGTTGCAGACCAGCCGGTGGATGGTCACCGGCTGGAAGGTGATGAGCGAGCTGCCGAACCCGGTCAACTTCGACGCGGCCAGCTCGTACGTCGAGGAGAAGCACATCCGCCACCTCTTCTCCGTCGGTCCCGACCCGGAGCCGCACGTGGCCAAGGTTCGGTCGTACATCGAGGCCGGCTTCGACCACGTCGTCCTCCAGAACGCCGGCCCCGACCCGGACGGCTTCCTCGACTTCTTCGCCGGGGACCTTTCCGGCCGCCTCCGCGCGATGGGCTGATGCCGGCCGTTGAGACGATGAGGATCAAGTGACCAGGGCAGAGCGCGGCGAGCCGCCTCGACTGATCGTCGGGGCGGCTCGCTGCGCGCCCGGGATGGGTGCGCGGGTCTGCTCAGCGGAAGCAGTGCGCGATCGGTACCGCGCTGCCCTCGCAGTTGGTCGACTCGTTCTCGACGACCACGCTCTCGTCGTCGATCTTGACCTGGGCGTGCGAGGCGAAGATGCCGCCGGGCTTCACCGTCGACGCGTTGTGGGTGACCTTGCTGGTGTAGAGCGCCACCGAGCCCGCGGTGGCGTAGATGCCGCCACCCTTGGACGCGGCGCCGACAGCCTCGTTACCGGTCACGTCGCTGCCGCGCACCAGCAGGTTCGCCTTCTCGGCGTAGATGCCGCCGCCAATGCCGTGGGTGGTGTTGCCGTCGACCACGCTGTCGTCGAGCGGCGTCAGGCCCTTCACGGTCGAGATGCCGCCACCGCTGACGGTGGACGTGTTGCCACGGATGGTCATCTTGCGCATCACCAGCACCGCGTCGGAGTTCGCGGCACCGCCGCCGACCTGAGCGGTGTTGTTCAGCAACTCGGTGTCGGAGACCTTCGTCCGGGCCGAGAAGCTGGCCAGCCCGCCGCCCTGGCCGGCGCTGTTCTGGGTGAAGGAGACGCTCTCCACGTCGGCCGCGCCACGGTAGTTGCCGAGGCCGCCGCCGTACCCGTTGGCGCTGTTGTGGTGGAACTCGGAGCGCTTCAGCGTCAGCACACCACCGTTGAGCAGGCCCCCGCCCTTGCCCGCGGCGCCGGAGGCGCTGTTGCCGATGAACGTGGAGTCGGTGACGACCATGTTGCCGTCGTTGAAGATCCCACCACCGCCGCCCTCGGGGGACAGCGAGGTGCTCTGGGTGACGGTGACCCGCTCCACCACAGCTGTCGCCCCATGCACCACGTGCACGCTGCCGCCCTCGATGGCCGAGCGGCCGTTGTGCAGTTCCACGTCCCGCAGGGTCAGCTCGCCACCGTCACGGACGGTGAAGAAGCGGAACGCGGCGGCCTGGGCGTCCCGGGCGATGGTGGCGCCCGCGCCGTCGATCGTGATGGGCTGGTAGATCACCGGCAGGCCGGCGGTGTCGTCGGCCGGGTTGTGCGGGGGCGCGTCGGCGTCACCGGGGGTCTCCGCGGCGTCGGCCGTCTCCCGTGCGTCCCGGATCCCGCCGTCATACTGGTCGGTCTCGTGGAACGCCTCGGTGAGGGTGTAGCGGCACTTGGGCGCGAGCCGGAGTTCCGCGCCGCCCTCGGCGTTGGCAGTCACCAGCGCCGCCACCAGCTTCGCGGCGTCGCAGGGCACCGACACCACGCCCGGCTTGCCGGTGCCCGGGGTAGCCGGACGGGCCCGCTCGGCGCCGCCCTGGTCCTGCTCCGCCGCACGCTGATCGTCGGTTCGCCGGTCGTCGTCACTCTGGGCCGCCGCGGTCAGCCGGCCCAGGCCTGGGAGAGAGAGGTCACGGTCGGCGGCGGCAGCGACGCCAGCCGCTCCGGCCGCCCCCACGACCAGGCTCCCGGCCAGGAGGCCGCCGGCTAAGACCCAACGGGAACGCCGTCTGGGTCGGGTCGCGCGGTCTCCCCCTCGGTGCGTGGACATCAAAGGTGCCTACCTTCCTGCCTGACGTGACCGCGCGCCGATCCGGGCGCGGGGGGCTCGACGTACCGTCGGCCACCAAACGTCACGATAAGTCCGTAATACGGACAGGAAGGCGTGAACGTGAATAGTGCCCCTATTCATCTTCAAAGCTGATCAATCAGGGTCCGATCACCCCCCGACGTGGATCCCGGGACGACGCAGCGGGTCCCGCTCGGTCCGGCGGATGATCTCCCGTACCACCGGCGGGGTGTCTCCGCGACCGAGGATGAGATAGCGCGCCAGGTGCGCGATCGGGCTCCCCTCCGACCACTCGAAATGCGCGTGCGGCCGGACCCCGGTGGCGTCACGCAGTGCCAGCAGGATCGCGGCGATCGCGTTGGGCACGGCCGGGCTGCTGGCCCGCAGCACCCGGAAGCCGCCCACCTCGATCCCGTGCACTCGCAGCACCTGACTGAATTCCGACGGGTCGACCACCTCGATCTCCAGGAACAGCACGTCCGCGGCCCCGGGCACCGGATTCATCCCACGCTGCGCCCGCTCCTTGAGCGTGTACTCCTTCACCGAGCCGTTCTGCCGCTTGTTCGCGATCAGGTGCAGCTGCCCGTCGTGGGCCAGCGACTCGGTGATGAACCGACGGGCCGGCTCGTCGAACTCGATCCGCTCGGCACGCAACTCGGTGGTCCGGGTGACCCGGGAGACCAACGACACCACGATGATGCCGAGGATGAACAGCGCGGAGATGGTGATCCCGTCCGGCTGCTCGATGACGTTCTCCAGCAGCGCGTACAGCAGCACCAGGGTCAGCACGGTGAAGCCGATCGCGGCGGCGCGCCGGTGGCGGCGGGCCGCGGAGATCGTCACCGCCACCGCACCGGAGACCATCATCGCCAGGATGCCGGTGGCGTACGCCCCGGCCTGAGCGTTGACGTCGGCCCGGAAGGCGATCGTGATGGCGACGCTGACCACGGTGTAGACGATCACGACTGGGCGCACCGCCCGCGCCCACTCCGGGGCCATGCCGTACGAGGGCAGATAGCGCGGCACGATGTTGATCAGCCCGGCCATCGCCGAGGCGCCGGCGAACCAGAGGATGAGCACGCTGCTCACGTCGTAGACGCTGCCGAACACCTCGCCCAGGTAGGTGTGCGCCAGGAACGCCAGCGCCCGACCGTTCGCGGCGCCGCCCGGTCGGAACTCCTCCGGCGGGATGAGCACCGTCGTGACGAAGGTCGTCGAGATCAGGTACACCGACATGATCAGCGCGGCGGTGGTGAGCAGCCGACGCGTGTTGCGGATCCGGGCGGCGAGCCGGGCCTCTTTGTCCGGCCCGTCGGCCGCGACCAGGGGCATCATGCTGACCCCGGTCTCGAAACCGGACAGCCCCAGCACCAGCAGCGGGAACGCCAGCACGGCGGTGAGCAACACGTGGCCCGGCCCGCCGCCGGTCCTGGTCAACGCGGCGGTCCAGTCCGACACGATGCCCGGGTCGTCGGCGATCCGGGCCACCGCGACCACGACGATCACCGCGTTGAGCACCAGGAAGACCGCGACCAGTGGGATGGCCACGACCACCGCCTCGCGGAAGCCGAGCAGGAACACCCCGCCGAGGATGAGCAGCAGCACCACGGTGGCCAGGACCGGGACCAGGGGGCGGTGCAGGGCGTCCGGCACGTACGGGTTCTCCATCAGGTGCACGGTGGCGTCGGCCGAGGAGAGGGTGATCGTGATGATCCAGGAGGTGGCCACGAAGCCGAGCAGCACGAGTACGAAGATCTTGCCCCGCCAGAACGGCAACAGCCTCTCCAGCATCGCCACCGAGCCCTGCCCGTGCGGGCTCTCATGGGCCACCCGCCGGTACATCGGCAGCATGCCGAACAGGGTGAGCGCGACGATCAACAGAGTCGCCAGCGGGGAGAGCACGCCGGCCGCCACCGCCGCGATGCCCGGCAGGTACGACAGGGTGGAGAAGTAGTCCACGCCGGTCAGGCACATCACCTGCCACCAGGCGTGCCTGCGGTTCTGCCCCTCGGTCGCCTCCGGGCCGGGCGGCTGCACCTGGTGCTGGAAGAGCCAGCGGCGCAGTGGGCTGGCTGGCGGCGCCGACCGGGCCGGGGTGGCCACGCGTTCGGGCACCACGACACCCTGCCGGCCGCCCCGGTGCGGGCGGGCCGGGTCGCGGGCTGCCCGCAGCGCCGGGTCCGGCCCGGTCGGCACGTGGCGGCGACCGCTCCAGCGTCGTGATTTCGCCCGGTGCTCGTCACCCATCGCCAGTCCCACCCTCACAGGTCCTGATCCGACGGTAGGCGGTGGTCAGGGGCCCGGCCGGCGGAACCGGGCACGTGGACGGGCTGCTCAGGACAGGTCCGGAACGGCGAGCAACCGGGCCAGGCCGGGCGGATCGGCGACGGTCACCGTGACCGCCGGGTGTCGTGGCCGCCCGCCGGGCACCACGGCCGGCACCGGTACGCCGAAGCGCAGGCAGATCCCGCCGGCGGTGCTGCTGCCGAAGCTCGCGCCGCTGTCGGCCAGCGACAGGTGTGGCCCGATCACCCGCCACCAGCGGTACGGGCCGCTCAGCTCGACGGCGGACACGTTGTCCCGGTCGGTCCGCAGCCGCCACGGCCCGTACCGGATCAGCAGATCCCGGTCGGTCACGGCGACCCAGGCCGTCGTCGGGCGGACCCCCAGCAGCGCCAACATCGGGCGGAACACCGGGTCGAAGCGGAACGGGAACCGCGTCGCGGCGCCGGTCATCGCGCACCGGGCCGGACGGTGGGTCGCGGCACCGGGCCACCCGGCCGCAGTGGACCGGGCCGCGCGGGCCGGGGGCGGGAGGCGGGCCGGCGCCGGGCCAGGACGGTCATGGCGCGGGCGTACCCCGTACGAGCCCGCCGACACCCCCGAAACGCCTCATCCTCGGCAGGGCCTCGACGCCCTCCCCCACCGCCGGCCGGCACCCCCCGGGCCGACCGACGGTGGCAGACGGTCGACACCCCCCGGGGCCGACCGGCTGTACCCCCCCGGGGCCGACCGAACCTCGGACCACACGGGGTGGGCGGAACTGGTGGGACGCGCCCCCGCGCTCCGCCGCCCCCCACGGGGCGGAGCGCGGGGACCCCCCGTCCCGGCTACTGCAGGAACGCCCCCAGGGGCGAGAGCAGCAGCCGGCCGAGCGCCGCGGCGTTGTCGTCCAGCCGCGTACGCTCACACTCGCGGGCGTCCGGGTCGTGCCGGCACCGCCAGATCTTCTGTGCGTTACGCCAGGCGACATCGCGGGTGTACTCGACCAGTTCCCCCTGGTACCAGTCGTCGATGTCACCGTTGAGCATGTCGATGAGCAGCTGCCACCGCTCCAGGTAGCCGCGGCGCAGGCCCGGGATCTTGTCCGCGAAGATCTTGTTGATCTCGAGGTAGTCGTGGTGCTGGTCGCTGCCGTCGACCGGCTCCGACTCCAGGTGGTCGAACGTGGTCACCAACGCGAACGGCAGGTCGAAGTTGATGTGCGCGTTCACCCCGGCCGCCGCGGAGGGCAGCGGACGGGCGTCCGGCCCCCGCATTCGCTCGAAGAGACACGACCACGCCTTCGGTGTGCCCGGGCTGGAGTCGGTCCACAGGCGCATCGCGTCGAAATACCTTGCGGCGAACTCGACGTCGAGCCGCGAGAGGAAGGCCGGGTCGACGAACCGGTCGTCGTACAGCCCGTCGAGCACACTGCTGGTGATGGTCAGGTAGAGCCTGTTGAAGTCAGCGAGGGGGCAACTGTCCTCCAACGGAGGCAGCCGCACCAGCAGGTCCTGGAGTTTGGTGAGGTGATCGACCACGGCTGGCACGTCCGCGGGATGGTCGGCGAGCAGGTCGACGATGTCCCGGTGCACGGGCCCCCAGACCGGTTCGGTCATCTCTCCTCCATGGTGGTCGGCGGCATCCCCCGTGCCGTCGTCGACGCGGCTCAGCCTCTCAGCCGACACCCGCTCGGCGGATCAGTAGAACGACGTATCCCGGCGCGCACACGCGCCGGCGGACGGAGCGGCCGGTCAGCCGCGCTGGTTGCGCAACTGGATAGCGCTGGCCTGGACCCGGGTACGGACCTGGAGCTTGTCGAAGATGTGCGACACGTGGACCCCGATGGTCCGCTCGCTGATGAACAGCCGCTGCCCGATTTCCTTGTTGGTCAGCCCCTCGGCGACCAGCGCAAGCACTTCCCGCTCCCGTGCGGTGAGCGCCGTCAACTCGTCGTCGGCCGCCTCGGCGGGTGCACCCCGCGTACCGCCGGTGGTCTCGAGCTCGTCCAGCGACACCCGGGCCCGCCCGGCGAGCTCGCGGATCTCCGAGGTCAACGGCACCGCACCCAACCCCTGCGCCACCCGGTACGCCTCACGCAGCAGCTTGCCGGCGGTGGCCACCCGGCTGCGACGAGCCAGCAGCGCCTCGGCCTGCCGCAGTCGCGAGTACGCCGCCGGGTACGGGTGGTGACGTCGATCCCACTCGGCGACCGACGCGGCCCACAGCTCCGGGTCGCTGCCGTCGAGGCGGCTCACCTCGGCGGCGCAGAGTGCCAGGAAGCCCTCGACCACCGACCGCACCGGTCGGGCCGCACCGGCGCTCTTGCGGGACACCCGCTCGGCGACGTCCCGCAGCCGTCGTACCGCCGTCGGGTCCACGGCCACGGTGCGGCTGGCGTGCGCCTCCGCCTCGGCGCGCAGGCCGTGCCAGACCAGAGCGGACAGGATCATCACGTCGTCGGAGCGGCTCTCGGTGAGGCCGCGCTGCACCGCCAGCCGTGCCACGTCGTGCCGGCCCTCCCACATGGCCAGCCCGGAGCGCAGGGTGAGCAGCGGAATGACGTGTCGCGCCCCGCCGCCGGCGAGCAGGGTCGCCACCGCGTCGAGGTCCCGACTGGCGGCCTCGATGTCGCCGTAGCCCACCGAGAGCCGACACCGGGCGAGCAGCAACTCGACGGCGTCCGCACCGGACGGTCGGTGCCGAAGGGCGGCGGCGACCACCTTCTCCGCCTCGGCCCACTGACCCACCCGGAACAGCCCGTTGATGGCGACGGCCAGCAGTCGGGTGCCCCAGGTGCGGCCCAGCCCCAGCTCGGTCACCCGGTCGGCACCCCGCCGGGCCACCACCACGCCCTCTTCGAGGATGTTCAGGGGCCCGGTCAGCAGCTCCGCGAGGTGCAGGTACGCGCAGGCCACGTCCTCGGGCTGGCCGGCGCGCTCGGCGGTGTCGAGGGCGTCGCGCATGACCGCCAGGCCGGCGTCCGGGTCTTCCAGACAGGCGTCGCTGAAGCCCAGCGCCGAGCTGGCCAACACGACCTCGGTGGCGGAACCCTCCACGTTCTCGGCCAGCGACAACGCCTCCCGGGCCCGCTGACCGGCGTCGGCGTACCGGCCCAGGTGCAGCAGCAGCTCGGCCAGGCGCGCGGCGGCGGCGGCCCGGTCACGCGGGGAGCAGTCCGCCGCCTCCAGGGCCCGCTGGTATTCCTCCTCGGCCAGCGCCGAGCGACCGGCGGCGGCCAGGTAACGGGCCCGGCGGATGTGCAGCGCGCAGCTCGGCTCGCCGCCCCGCAGCTCGGCCAGCTCTTCCAGCAGGGCCAGCGCGCGGGCGTGCTCTCCACAGTGGTGGGCCGCCTCGGCGGCGTTCTCGAGCAGCTCAACCCGGTCCACCGTCAGCGGGCCGGGGTCGGCGGCCAACTGCAACGCCGCCGACCAGTGCCGGTGCGCCTCGGCGTAACCGTGCAGCCGCTCGGCCTCCTGCGCGGCGGCCACCGCCGCCGGCAACGCGCGCGCCGGCTCACCGGCCAGCCGCCAGTGGTGCGCCAGCCGGGCCTGGTGCAGCTCACCCGGCGCCGCGGTCAGCGCCTCGGCGTAGCGGCGGTGCAGCCCGGAGCGCTCAGCGGGCAGCAGCTCGTGCGCCAGCACCTCGGCGACGAGGCGGTGCCGTAGCCGGTAACCGTCGTCGGCGCCGACCAGCAGCCGGTGCGCCACCGCGGCGCGGGCCGCGTCGATCAGCTCGTCCTCCGGCAACCGCAGCACCTGGGCCAGCAGCCAGTGCTGCACCGGCTCGACGCCGGCGGCCACCGCGTGCACCACCGCGTGCGCGTGCTGGGGCAGCGCGTCGACCCGGTCCAGGAAGATCTCCCGCAGCGTCTCGGACAGGCCGTCGCGGCCGTCGCGCAGGTCGCGGGCCAGTTCCTCGATGACGAACGGGTTGCCGCCGCTGCGCTGCCACACCTGCTCGGCGGCGTCGACGGACAGCGTCCGGCCGACCACCGCGGCGGCGAGCTTGTCGGTGTCGGCCCGGCCCAGTGTTGCCAGGTCGAGCACCCGCACCGTCCGTAGCCGACGCAGCTCGGTGAGCACCCGGCGCAGCGGGTGGGCGCCCTGCAACGACTCGGCGCGCACCGCGGCCAACACCGAGAGCTGGAGGTCACCGAGCCCGGCCAACAGGTAGAGCAGCAGCTGCCGGGTGCTCCGGTCGACCCACTGCAGGTCGTCGAGGATCAACACCAGCGGTCTGCCCTCGGCGATCAGGTGCAACCCGCGGGAGACCCGCTCCAGCAACGCGCCCGCGCCGTCCGGACCGGCGGTCTCGTCGGCGAACATCTGCAACAGCCCACGCACCGCCGAGGAGGCGCGCGCGTGCTGCGTGGAGACATCGGCGTCGAAGCGGCGCAGTGCCTGCAACAGCGGGTGCAGCGGAGAGGCGTCGCCGATGTCCAGGCAGCTGCCGGTGAGCACCACGGCACCCTGATCGCGCAGCCGGTCGCCGATCTCACCCAACAGGCGGGTCTTGCCCACGCCGCTCTCGCCGGTCAGGAAGACGGCGGCGGTCTGCCCGTGCGCGGCGTCACCGAGCAGAGCGGACCGAACCGTCTGCATCAGCTCGGCCCGGCCGACGAGCGGCGCGGTGTCCACATCGCTGGCCATGGCACGCAGCCTAATCACAGGGCCCCTCACCGTTCTACGGCCACCGCCCGCTTGTGGTACTCCTCGCGTCGACTTTGCGACTAAAGGTTGCGGGTGGCCGACATACGTCGTTCGGCAGATCCCCCGTCGGCCCAGTGGTGCCAATCTCCGGAGGTCATCAGGCATCAGCGGGGAGAAGGGCCGGTGGGATACCCATGACCACCATCGTCGTCGACGTGCAGCGGACCGCACACCCGCACTGGCCGGTGCCGGAGGAGAGACGCACCGTCACCGTGCTCTTCGCCGACATCGTCGGCTCCACGGCGCTGGTGGACCGGCTCGATCCGGAGGACGTCCGAGCGTTGCAGCGGGCCTACTTCGACACGGTCGCCGGCGTGCTGCACCGCTGGCAGGGCGTGGTCGAGAAGTACGTCGGCGACGCGGTGATGGCGCTCTTCGGCGCGCGGCACTCCGACGGCTTCGACGCGTACCGCGCGGTCCGCGCCGGCCTGGAGATCCAGGCCGCGCTGGACCGCCGCCCCACGGTCGGGGGTGCCAAGCTGCGGGTACGGGTCGGTGTCGCCACCGGCGAGGTGATGGTCGACGTGGGCAGCGCCGTCAGCGGCGGCCACGGCGTGGCCAGCGGCGCGGTGATCACTACCGCGGCCCGCCTGCAGGAGTACGCCCCACCCGGCGCCGTCGCACTCTGCGCGGCCACCGCGCGAGCCACCGCGGGCCTGATCACCCAGCGTCAGCTGACGCCGGTGTCGGTCGCCGGCCGGGTGCCGCCGGTGCCGGTCTGGCACGCCGTCGGTCCGGTGCGCCCCGGCGCCGACCGGCACGACGGCCCGCTGATCGGTCGCCGCCGCGAACTGGCCACCATCCGCGAGCAGCTGAGCTTGGCCATCCGGGAGAAGAACCCGCGCTGGGTCTCCCTGGTCGGCCCCACCGGCAGTGGCCGCAGCCGGCTGCTGCACGAGTTGACCCGTGGGCTGACCACGGTGGACGAGTTGCCGGTGTGCTGGTGCGTGGCGACCTGTCAGCCGTACCCCGATCAGGTGTTGGCACCGGTCGCGGAGCTGCTCCGCAGCCTCGCCGGCACCCGCCACGGTGACGGCCCGGCGGCGGTCCGCGACCGGCTGGTCGCCGCCCTGACGCCGCTGTTTCCGCCGGCCCGTGTCACGGCGGCGGTTGCGGCGCTGCAGCGGTTGCTGACCACCCCGGACGACTCGACCGCGGCGCTGGCGGGCGCGGCGGTCTTCCGGGACGTCCTGCTGCGCCTGGCCGCCCACCAGCCGCTGATCGTCGCCGTCGACGACGTGGACCGGGCCGCGCCCGCGGTGAGCCGGTTCCTGCACGCGCTGTTCAGCGCGGCGACGTCGCGCGGGCTGCCGCTGGCCGTGGTCACCCTGCACCAACCGCAGTGGGCCGACACCCGGCCCGGTCCGGCCCGGAGGCTGACGATCGGACCGCTGGCCACGGTGCAGTCCGGGCGACTGCTGCGCCACCTGCTGACCCGGGCCGGGCAGCCGGTGGCCCTGGTCGACCGGCTGCTGCCGCTGGTGGGGGGTCGCCCCGGGCACGCGGCGGCGTACGTCGCGTCGGTCGTGGACGGTGCCGACCCGGTGGCGCTCCCGCTGCCCGAGGCGGTACGTCGGACCGTCGGCGCGGAACTGGACCACCTCGACGGTGAGCGGCGGGCGGTGCTGATGGCCTCCGGCACCCTCGACGGCATGATCTCCGGCGCGGCCGTCGACAGGGCGCTCGGCTGGACAGCCGGCCGGTCGGCACCGGCCCTACGCGGGCTGGTCGTTGCCGGGCTGCTGCTCCCCCACCGCGCCGGCGGCTACGTGTTCGCCGCGCCCGCGCTGCGCCAGGTCGCCGCCGAGCGGTTGCCCCGCGCGCTGCGGGCCGTCTTCACCCGCCGGGCCGCCCACACTCCACGCCTCGATGCCGTCCTACGCGACGACCGCGCTGATGCCATTCGTGCTGATGCCGTTCGTGCTGCCGCCTTCCACGCGGGTGTCGGCCCGGCCGCGAGGCGCACCGGGGTTGTGCGCCTCGACTCCGTTCGCTCCCGGGCCGGCCGCTTCGACGCCGTCCTCGCACCGCTGGCCCCGGCACGGCCGACCGGTCCCACCGGCCCACTGCCGCTGCGCCAACGCGTCCCCATCCCGACGATGGCCACCCGACAGGCCGCACCGACTCCCGGGGTCAGCCGTCCACCCGCCTCCCACCGGCTCCGAGCCGTCGCGTCGGCCGGTGACGTGCCGCCGACCAACGCAGGCACGCCGCCGACCAACGCGGGCGTGCCGCCGACCAACGCGGGCGCTCACTGGCGCCCGCGCGTCGATAGAACCCCAGCGTCGAGTCGCACGCAGCCTGGCGTGCCGAGGTCAGCCGGACGCGGCCCGTTGCCTGGCTTGCCGAGGTCAGCCGGACGCGGCTCGCTGCCTGGCGTGCCGGGGTCGGCCGGACGCCGCCCGCTGTCCGGCGTCGGCGCTCCGCCCGGCATGGCGCTCACCGCACCCCGCCCGCCGTTGATGTGCCGGACGGACGGTCTGGCCGCCGCCGCCTGAGGATCCACCGGCGGATGCGGCAGGCCGGCCGGGCGCCGCCGGCACAGTACGTCGTTCCGGTTCGCCCGAGCTGTACGAGGTGAGCGAGACTGCCATCGCAGCGGGTCAGGACGGCCGCCCGCCGAACTGCCAGTTGTGCACTTCGATGTCGGCGTACCGGTCCCGGGTCAGGATGGCGCGCGCCGCGTCCGGGTTCGGCGCTCGGACCAGCGCGGCGGTACCGAGCCACGTGGCGCCGTCGTCGGACAGCAGGGGCCCGTACGCGATCAGCTCGTCCGAGTCGGGCGGCACGTCCAGGTCGGCGGGCTGCCCCAGGCCGAGGCCGAGCACCAGGTACCGGTTGCCGCCAGTCCGGCCACCCGGGAAGTCCCACATCGTGCGGCCGAGCGTGTTGCGCCACCGGCGCAGCAGCACATCCCGGTACGCGCCGGCCTGGTAGTTGGGCTCATCGAAGGCGAACGTCCGAGCAGCGGCAGGATCGGGCACGTCGATGATGTGCACGCTGCCGGTAGGCGTGTCGTCGACGAAGGTGGGGCCGCGGGCGATCATTTCCGCCGCGTACCGGTCCATGTAGGACCAGTGCTCTTCCAGCAGCTCGTCGCGCAGCGCCGCCGAGCCGGGCCGGTCGCGGTGGTAGCACAGGAACTCCATGCCGCACATTGTTGACGGGGTGCCCCACACCCTTGCGGGCCGGGCCGCCCCGCCGCTCTACGGCACGGACGCCGAGGCCAGCAGCGCCGCAGTGGGCAGCGCGGCTGTTCGCGGATCAACGGGCAGCTCAGACGGTCAGCGGGCGGCCAGGAAGGCCAGCACCCGCGGCCACGCCGCCGCGGCGGCGTCCGGGGCGTACTCGGGCAGGTCCGGGTCGGTGAACAGGTGCCCCACACCGGGATAGCGGAAGACTGTCAGGTCGGCACCGGCGTCGGTCATCGTCTGCTGCCATTCGTCGACCTCGTCCGGCGCGTCGTACGGGTCCGGGTCGGCGAGGTGCAGCTGCACCGGCAGCCCGGCGCGGACGGCGTCCGGTGCGCCACCGGTGCCGTGCAGCAGGAGCAGACCGGCAGAGTCGGGGCGCTCGGCCAGCAGCGCTCCGGCCACACCGGCGCCCATCGAGAAGCCGGCGAGCACTGTCTCCGGTGGCAGGTCGCGCAGCGCTGCCCGGGCCCGGTCGAGCACCACCTCGTGGCCGATCTTGTCGAGCAGCGCGAAGCCGTCCTCGACGGTGTCGGTGGCCGGGACGCCGTACAGGTCGGGGGTGGTGACCCGGTGCCCGGCGGCGCGCATCCGGTCGGCGGCGGCGCGCACGGCGGGCCGCAGCCCGTACACGGAGTGGAACAGCACGACGTGTCGCATCAGGTCATCCTGCCGCAGCCGAGCGTCGTTCCGGTGTGGCCACGCGGTACGGCCGGCCGACGACCCGCGACGATGCGGGGGTGGCCGATGATCGTTGGCAGCTGAGCGACTCGACACGCCGGGTGGAGCCCTGCTGAGCTGCCAGCGATCGGGGCCGGTCGGTCAGGCGGCCGGTCGCTGGTCGACGATGCGGCGCATCTTGCCCATCGACCGCTCCACCGCGTCCGGTGCGAGGACGTCGACGGCCACGCTCACCCCGATGGTGTTCTTCACCAGCTCGACCAGGGTCGTGCCGGCCCGCTCGGCTTCGTCCACGGCGACCCCGACGCGCCGCTCCACCCGCACCGTCAGGGTGTCCAGCCGGCCCTGCCGGTCGAGGACGCACTGGAAGTGCGGCGACAGCTGCGGGGTGCGCAGAATCAGCTCCTCGATCTGGGTGGGGAAGACGTTCACCCCACGCACGATCATCATGTCGTCGGTCCGACCGGTGATCTTCTCGATCCGGCGCATCGGGCGGGCGGTGCCGGGCAGCAGCCGGGTCAGATCGCGGGTGCGGTAGCGCACGACCGGCATCGCCTCCTTGGTCAGCGAGGTGAGCACCAGCTCGCCCTGTTCACCGTCGGGCAGCACCACCCCGGTGACCGGGTCGATGATCTCCGGATAGAAGTGGTCCTCCCAGAGGTGCAGCCCGTCCTTGGTCTCGACACACTCGGTGGCCACGCCGGGGCCCATCACCTCGGAGAGCCCGTAGATGTCGACCGCGTGGATGTCCAGCCGGTGTTCCATCTCCCGACGCATGTCCTCGGTCCACGGCTCCGCCCCGAAGATGCCCACCCGCAGTGAGGTGGCGCGCGGGTCGAGACCCTGGCGCTGCATCTCGTCCACGATGGCGAGCATGTAGCTGGGCGTGACCATGATGACCTCGGGTTCGAAGTCGCGGATCAGCATGACCTGACGTTCGGTCATGCCCCCGGAGACCGGGATGACCGTGCAGCCCAGCTCCTCGGCCCCGTAGTGCGCGCCGAGCCCGCCGGTGAAGAGCCCGTAGCCGTACGCGATGTGCACCCGATCGCCGGGACGACCGCCGGAGGCGCGGATGGACCGGGCCATCAGTCGGGCCCAGGTCCGCAGGTCGTCGCGGGTGTAGCCGACCACGGTCGGTCGGCCCGTGGTGCCGGAGGAGGCATGCAGACGAGCGACCCGGTCCCGGGGTACGGCGAACATGCCGAACGGGTAGTTCTCCCGCAGCTCCGCCTTGCCGGTGAACGGGAAGCGGGCCAGGTCGTCGAGATCCCGGCAGTCGTCGGGGTGCACCCCCGCCGCGTCGAACGCCCGGCGGTAGTGCGGCACGTTGTCGTACGCGTGCCGCAGCGACCAGCGCAACCGTTCGAGTTGCAGGGCGCGCAGCTCGTCGGTGCCGGCGCGCTCGATCGGCTCCAGCTCCTCCGGACGAGGGGTGCGGTCCTGCATCGCCTGCCTCCTTCTCGCGACGGCCCCGGGCGCGGCTGCCGGTACCGTACGCCGCAGCGCGCCGCCCCGCGACAGGGCCGGGCGGGGCAGCGCGCCGCCCCGCGAAGGGGCCGGGCGGGGCAGCGCGCCCCCCGCGAAGGGGCCGGGCGGGGCAGCGCGCCGCCCGCGAAGGGGCCGTACGCCGCAGCGCGCCGCCCCGGCGAAGGGGCCGGGCGGGTCAGCGGGCGGTCGGCAGCCGGTGCAGGGCGTCGACCAGCGGAGCCAGCTCGGGGGTGGCCGCCGCCTCGGCGAGCGCGTCGCTGAGCACCCGGTCGTGGGTGGGTCTGGCCTGGGCGAGCAGCTCGGAGCCGGCCGGGGTCAGCTCGGTGTAGATGCCGCGCCGGTCGTCGGCGCAGAGGATGCGGGTGAGCAGGCCACGCTGCTCGAGCCGGGTGACCAGGCGGGTGGTGGCGCTGCCGGAGAGCGCGGCGGCCCGGGCGAGCTGGCTCATCCGCATGTGCCAGCCGTCCTGACGGGAGAGCGCGTCGAGCACCGTGTATTCGACGACGGACAGGTCGTGGCCAGCCTGCAACGCCCGCTCCAGAGACGTCTCGATCAGCCCGTGCAGGGCAGCGAGGGTGCGCCATCCCTGCGAACGGATCTCGACCGCGTCGTCGCCGATGCCCATGCCGGCCCCCTCGGGTGTGATCTGGACGGCAAAGGCTACCACGCTTGCGCCGATATAACGCGCGTGCAAGTATCTGTTTGTCGGCGCGCGTAGTTGCACGCGCCGCATATCTGCCCCCTCCCCGATGGGAAGACCATGTCCGTACGCCAAAAGTCCCTGCCGCCCGGCCTGATCGCGCTGGCCATCGGCGCCTTCGGCATCGGGCTCACCGAATTCGTGATCATGGGGCTACTGCCGGAGGTGGCGGCCGACTTCGCGGTCACCGAGCCCGTGGCCGGCTGGCTGATCTCCGGCTACGCGCTCAGCGTCGCCGTGGGCGGGGTTGCCCTCACCGCGGCGGTCACCAGACTGCCCCGCAAGCCGGTGCTGCTCGGCCTGATGGTGCTCTTCATCATCGGCAACCTGCTCTCCGCGGTCGCTGGTGAGTACGCCGTGATGATGGCCGGCCGGATCGTCGCCGCGCTCTGCCACGGCGCGTTCTTCGGCATCGGCGCCGTGGTGGCCGCCGGCCTGGTCGCACCGGCACGTCGGGCGGGCGCCATCGCCATGATGTTCGCCGGCCTGACCATCGCGAACGTGCTCGGCGTTCCCTTCGGCACGTTCCTCGGGCAGCACTTCGGCTGGCGGTCGACGTTCTGGGCGATCACCGCGATCGGAGTGGTCGCGCTGATCGGACTGGCCCTGCTCGTCCCGGGTCGCGACACCGCCGACGCCGACCGCCCGGCCGCTGGGCTGCGCGCCGAGTTGCGCGCCTTCACCCACTCGCAGGTCTGGCTCTCCCTGGTGATCACGGTCCTGGGCTTCGGCGGAATGTTCGGCGCGTTCACCTACATCGCGTACACGCTCACCGAGGTCAGCGGCTTCGCGACCAGCACCGTACCGTGGCTGCTCGTCCTCTTCGGGTTGGGTCTCTTCGCCGGCAACCTGCTCGGCGGCCGGGCGGCGGACAGGTCGCTGTCGCGCACCCTGGTCGTCGTCCTGGCGGTGCTCACCGTGGTGCTCGTCGGGTTCGCGCTGACCGCGACGAACCCGGTGCTGACCATCGTCTCGCTGGTGCTGATGGGCGGGTTCGGCTTCGCCACCGTGCCGCCGCTGCAGATGCGGATCATGCGTTACGCGCACCAGGCGCCAACCCTGGCGTCCGGGGCGAACATCGCGGCGTTCAACCTCGGCAACGCGCTGGGCGCCTGGATCGGCGGCGTGACCATCGCCGCCGGGCTCGGCTACACCTCGCCGATCTGGGCCGGCGCCGCGCTCACCCTGGCCGGACTGGGCGTCCTGCTCGGAGCACTGCGACTGGCCCGCCGCGGCGAGCCGACGAAGGCCGAGGTGGACCTGGTCGACACGGCGATCTGACCCCGGGCTGGCATGAGGACGCCGGGCCGGGTGGATGCCCGACCCGGCGTCACCCCGATCATCGCTTTGCCATCTTCTCGCAGTTGCAAGTTATGTGCAACAAGGTCTGGACAACGCGCTCTCGTTGTAACTAGCCTGATCGCTATGAGTCCTTACATCGTGGATCCGTGGGCCTGGCAGGAGAGCTGGGACCGCCAGCAGGAGGCCTTCATGCCGGACCGGGAACACCGGTTCACCGCCATGCTCGACACCGTCGACGCGGTCCTCGACGGTCGGCCGCCGCGCCTGCTCGATCTGGCCGGCGGCACCGGCACCATCTCGCTGCGGACCCTGGCGCGCTTCCCCGGCGCCGAGGTGACCCTGCTCGACCTCGACCCGGCATTGCTCGCCATCGCCGGCGCCTCGCTGGCCGACCGGGCCACCATCGTCACGGCCAACCTCGACACCCCCGAGTGGCGCTCCGCGCTCCCCCACCGCGAGTACGACGCCGTGCTCACCGCCACCGCCCTGCACTGGCTGCCGGCCGACCGGCTCAGCCAGCTCTACGCCGAGCTGCGCGACGTGCTGCGACCGGGCGGGGTCTTCGTCAACGCCGACCACATGCCGGACGACACCCTGCCGGAGCTCACCAAGCGCCTGCTGGACCGGGCACGCGACCGACGCAACGCCCGGTACGCCGCCGGCTCGGTGCTGTCCTGGTCGGACTGGTGGGAGCGGGCCGGCGCCGACCCCGTACTCGCCCCGCTGGTCGCCCAGCGCCGCACGATCTACCCCACCGGGCACAGCCCCGAGTGGAACCCGCCGGCCTCCTGGCACCTCGCCGCGCTCACCACCGCCGGGTTCACCGAGGTCGGCACTGTGTGGCGGGGCGGCCCGGACGCCGCCGTGGCAGCAGTACGCTAAGGACCCGTGTCAGAGCCGTTCGAGCCGCGTACCGACCCCGACGTCGACCTCCACGTCCCCGCCGACCGGGGCGAGCTGACCGCGCGCCCCGCAAGGATTCTCGCCACCATCGCGGCCGGCGGGATGATCGGTGCGCTGGCCCGGGCCGGCCTGCAACACGCCGCCCCGCACCCGCCGACGGGTTTCCCCTGGGCGACATTCGGCATCAACCTGTCCGGCTGTCTGTTGATCGGCGTGCTGATGGCGGTGCTCGGGCACCTCGGCGGTGGGCGCCCGCTGGTCCGCCCGTTCCTCGGGGTCGGCGTGCTCGGCGGGTTCACCACCTTCTCCACCTACGCGGTGGACGTTCAGCAGGCGCTCGTCGCGGGCGCCCCGGGCACCGCGCTGGCGTACCTGGCCGCCACGGTGCTCGGGGCACTGGTCGCGGTCGGGTTGGGCGACGCCAGCACCGCCGGGCTGCTGCGACGGTGGGCGCCCCGATGACCGTCCTGCTCATCGCCCTGGGCGCGGCCGTGGGCGCGCCCCTGCGCTACCTCACCGACCGGGCCGTGCAGTCCCGGCACGGCTCGGCGTTTCCCTGGGGCACGCTCACCGTCAACGTGGTCGGGTCGCTGCTGCTCGGTGTCCTGGTCGGGTGGCCGACCGAGCCGGCGGTCAGCGCGTTGCTCGGCACCGGGTTCTGCGGCGCGCTGACCACCTACTCCACGTTCAGTTACGAGACGCTGCGGCTGACGCAGGGCGGCCATCGCCTCCTCGCGTTGGCCAACGTGGTGGGCAGCGTCGCCGCCGGGCTCGTCGCCGCCACCGTCGGCTACGCCCTGGCCCGCGCCCTGACGGGCTGACCCGAACGCGCCCTGACCAGGGGGCTGCCCAGAACACCCCGAGGGTATATACGCGGGGTATACCCTCGGGGTAATCTCCCCTCATGAGCGTGCCACTGACCCTTCTCGGCCTCCTCGAACGGGAGCCCAGCCACGGGTACGACCTGAAACGCGACTACGACGCCTTCTTCGGGCGGGGCAAGCCGCTGCCGTTCGGCCAGGTCTACTCCACCCTCAGCCGTCTGGCCCGGGACGGCAAGGTGGTGATCAGCGACGTCGCCCCCGGCTCCGGCCCCGACCGCAAGCGCTACATCATCACCGACCTGGGCGCGACCGACGTCGAGCAGTGGCTGGTCCAGCCGGTCGAGCCGGAGCCGCACCTGCAGACGGTGCTCTTCGCCAAGGTCGTGCTCGCGCTGATGCTGGACCGTCCCGCCGACGAATACCTCGACACCCAGCGCGGCGCGCACCTGCAGCGGATGCGCGAGCTCACCGAGATCAAGCGCGCCGGCAGCCTCGTCGACGCGTTGCTCGCCGACCACGGTCTGTACCACCTGGAGGCGGACCTCCGATGGATCGAGATGACCGGCGCCCGGCTGGACGCCCTGAGGAAGGCGGTGCGGCCATGAGCGTCGTGATCGAAGCACGCGATGTGGAGTTCTCCTTCGGCCGGACGGCCGCACTGCGAGGCGCCAGCATCGCCGTGGACGCGGGCGAGATCCTCGCCATCATGGGCCCGAGCGGCTCGGGCAAGTCCACCCTGCTGCACTGTCTTGCCGGCATTCTCGTGCCCAACTCCGGCGAGATCCTCTTCGACGGAGCCCGGGTCGACACCATGGACGAGACCGCGCGCAGCGGTCTGCGCCGCGACCGCTTCGGCTTCGTGTTCCAGTTCGGCCAGCTCGTCCCCGAGCTCACCGCTGCGGAGAACGTCGCCCTGCCGCTGCTGCTCAGCGGCGTGCGCCGGACGGACGCGCTGCGCAGGGCGTACGCCTGGTTCGAGCGCCTCGGCCTGGACGGCATGGAGCAGCGCCGGTCGGGTGAGCTGTCCGGCGGGCAGGCGCAACGCGTCGCCCTCGCCCGAGGGCTGGTCGCCGAGCCGCAGGTCCTCTTCGCCGACGAGCCGACCGGCGCGCTCGACTCGCTCACCGGCGAGCAGGTCATGGACCTGCTGGTCAGCGCCGCCCGCGAGCAGGGCACCACGGTCATCCTGGTCACCCACGAGGCCAGGATCGCGGCGTACGCCGACCGCGAGGTCATGGTCCGCGACGGGCGCGTGAACGCGCCGGACCGGATCGCCTCATGATCGGCTTCGGGCTCCGCCTCGCTCTGGCCGGCGGTCGCGAGGCGCTCACCCGCCTGGCCATCATCGCCGCCGCCGTCGCGGTTGGCACCGGGCTGCTGCTGACCACCCTCGCCGGGGTCAACGCCGTCAACACGCAACTCACCCGGTACGCGTCGATCTATCCCAACGCCTCGACGGGCGGCGACGCCGACCCGCTGTGGTGGTCGACCCGGGAGGACTACTTCCACGGCGAGCAGATCATCCGGATCGACGTCGCCGCCACCGGGACCAACGCGCCCACCCCGGTCGGCATCCCGACCACCCCGGGGCCCGGGGAGTTCTACGCCTCGCCCTCGTTGCAGAGGCTGATGGCCGCCCACCCGGCCGACCAACTGGGCGACCGCTACCAGGGGCGCGACCTCGGCACCGTCGGCGCGGCCGGGCTGACCTCGCCGGACACCCTGCTCGCCATCGTGGGCGGCACTCCCGACCATGTCGCCAAACTGCCCAACGTCAGGCAGGTCACCAGCGTCGGCGACACTCCCGCGCTCCCCGAGACCACGGTGAACCTCCTCCTGGGCGTCATCGCCGGTGGGCTGCTGTTCCCGGTGCTGATCTTCATCGGCACCGCCACCCGGCTCAGCGCGGCCCGCCGGGAGCAGCGCTTCGCCGCGATGCGCCTGGTCGGCGCGACACCGAAGCAGATCTCGGTGGTGGCGGCGGTGGAGGCGACCGCAGCGGCCGTCGCCGGCACCGCCGTCGGCTTCGGCCTGTTCTACGCGTTCCGCGGCTCGCTCGCGAGCATCCCGTTCACCGGCATGCCGTTCTTCCCCAATGACATGTCGCTGGGCGTGCTGGATGTCCTGCTCGTCGCGCTCGGCGTCCCGGTCGGCGCGGGGGTGGCAGCCCAGGTCTCGCTGCGCCGCGTACGGATCTCGCCGCTGGGCGTCACTCGCCGGGTCACCCCACGCGCACCTCGTGCGTACCGGCTGATCCCGGCCCTTCTCGGTGTCGCTGTGCTGTTCTTCGCCCTCGGCTTCCGGCCCGAGACGTCCGACGGCCAGACCGCGGTGTTCCTGCCCGGCCTGCTGCTCATCATGGCCGGCCTGGTCCTCGCCGGCCCGTGGTTGACGATGGTCGGCGCCCGCGTCATGGCCCGGTACGCCAGCCGCCCCGCCACCCTCATCGCCGCGCGACGCCTCGCCGACAACCCGAAGGCCGGCTTCCGGGCGATCAGCGGGATCATGCTCGCGCTCTTCGTCACGAGCGTGTCCGTCGGCGTGATCACCACGATCGTCGCCAATCGCGGCCCGGCGCCGGTCGGCTCGACCGATGCGGGCACCGTGACCACCGTCTTCACCGAGAAGCCACCGTCGGTGCCCGACACGCTGTTCGCCGACCTGCACGCGATCACCGGCGTGCGGTCCGCGACCGCCATCCGCGAGAACCCGGAGTTGACCACCTCCGGCGAGGTCGGGCTGATCGCATGCGCCGACATCCCGAGCGCGTACGGCCGGTGCGCCGAGGGCGTCACCGTCGCCGAGGTGCCGTTGGGCCTCAGCCGCTGGCGGGAATCGGCGTCGCCCGCGACGGTCTGGCCCGCCGCGTCGCTCACCCTCGACGAGCTTCAGCGGCTGCCGGTGCTGTCGATCGTCGTCGGCACGGATGGTTCCGCCACCGCCGTCGAGCGCACCCGCACCGTGCTCGAAATCGCCTACCCGACCTTCTGGGTCGGGCCGAACGTGCCCGGCGACTTCGAGTCGGGCTTCGCCAACACGCTGCGCGGCTGGGAACAACTGGCCAACGTCATCATCATCGCCAGCCTCGCGCTCGGCGGGTGCAGCCTCGCGGTCAGCGTGATCGGCGGTCTCACCGAGCGCAGACGCCCGTTCAGCCTGCTGCGTCTCAGCGGCGCACCGGTACGGGTCCTGCGACGGGTGGTGGCGCTGGAGAGCGCCGTACCGATGCTCGCCGTCGCCGCCATCGCCGTGGGGATGGGCCTCCTCGCCGCGCACCTGTTCCTCCGGGCACAGATGGACTACACACTCGTCGCGCCAGGACCGACCTTCTACGTGATCGTGGTCGTCGGGTTGGCAGCCTGCCTCGGCATCATCGCCTCCACCCTGCCGCTGCTGGAACGCATCACCGGTCCGGAGACCGCCCGCAGCGAGTAGTCGTCAGTCCGTGGGCCCGGTGGTCGTGAGAGCGACCACCGGGCCGAGGACGAAGACGGCGGGTGGGCGGATGTCCGCACGGGCGGCGACCGCGCCGATCTCGTCCAGCCGGGCGGGCACCGACCGCTGGTCGGGCTGCCCTGCGTCCTGCACGGCGAGCACCGGAGTCTCCGGGGCACGGCCGTGCTCGATCAGCACAGTCGCGATCTTGGCGATGGTGTCGACGGCCATCAGCAGCACCACGGTGCCCCGGGTGCGGGCCAGCGCCGCCCAGTCGACCAGCGAGTCGGGGTGCCCGGGTGGCAGGTGCCCGGAGACGACGGTGACGTCGTGCGCCACACCCCGGTGCGTCACCGGCACGCCGGCGAGGGCCGGGGCGGCGAAGGCGCTGCTCACCCCGGGGACCACCGTCACCGGCACACCGGCCGCCACGCAGGCCTGCACCTCCTCGTGACCGCGACCGAAGACGTACGGGTCGCCGCCCTTGAGTCGGACCACCCGTCGGCCGGCGCGGGCGTGCGACACCAGGGCCGCGTTGATCGCCTCCTGGGCCATCGACGGGCCACGGGGCACCTTGGCGGCGTCGACCACCAGCACGTCGGGGCGCAGCCCGGCGAGCAGCCCCTGCGGGGCGAGCCGGTCGACCACCACGACGTCCGCCGCGTCGAGGAGGGCCTTTCCGCGTACCGTGATCAGGTCGTCGGGCCCCGGCCCACCGCCGACCACGGCGACCGAGCCGTGGTCGTGGTGGTCGTGCCCGTGGTGATGGTGGTGGTGGCCGACCGGGTCGTCGGGGTGGTCGTGCGGGCGCTGCGGGCGGCCCACCTTGTCGGCGAAGCCGGGCATCAACACCCGGTACGCGCAGGTGTCGCAGTTCATCCGGATGTCCCCGCCCAGCGCTTCTACGTGGCGCTCCAGCACCAGGTCGGCGAGGGCGTCACAGTCGCCGATCACCCCGGCGACCCGCACGTCCAGGTCGGGGTGGGCGGCGGCGAACTCCGCCGACTGGGCGACGATCCGGTCGGGCAGCACCCCGGCGAACAGGAAGTACGGCGACACGACGATCCGCCGCGCGCCGAGCCGACGCAGCCGCTCCAGCACCGCCGGCACCGACGGCTGGGCGAGGGAGATGAACCCCGGCTCCACGCCGGCGTAGCCGCGCCCCTCCCACAGCAGCCGGGCGACCTTGGCGACCTCGGCGTTGGCGTCCGGGTCGGTGGAACCCCGGCCGATCAGCGCGACCCACGTGTCGGCCCGGTCCGCCGCGCCGGCGGGGTCCGCACCGGCCAGCACCGCGTCGATGCGCTGTTCGAGGGCGTCGTGCAGCAGCGGGTGCGGGCCGAGCGGGCGCCCGTAGCGGTAGCTCAGCCCGGGGTGACGCTGCTGCTCCCGGAACATCGCGGCGGGGATGTCGCCCTTGCCGTGTCCGGCGGCGGTGAGCACCAGCGGCAACGCCACCAGCGCCTGATGCCCGCGTGCGACGAGCGCGCCGACCGCGTCGGTCAGGGGCGGACGGGACAGCTCGATGAAGCCGCCCTCGACGTCGCCGACGTCACCGCGACGACGGACCCGCTCGACCAACGCGGCGAACTGGTCGACCCCGGCCGCGCTGCGCGTACCGTGCCCGACGATGACCAATCCGGTCATGACTTCTCCTCGACGTAGAGCAGGGCGTTGAGGGCGGCGGCGGCGACCGCCGAACCGCCCTTCTCGCCCACGTTGGACACTCCGGGCAGACCGCTGGCCCGCAGCGCCGCCTTCGACTCGGCGGCACCCACGAAACCGACCGGCAGGCCGATGACCAGCGCGGGCGCGGCGTCCAGGGTGAGCAGTTCGACGAGCGCGGTCGGCGCGCAGCCGACCACCCAGACCGCACCCGGGCCGACCCGGGCCAGCGCGATCCGCACGGCCGCCGCCGACCGGGTGATCCCGGCCGAGCGGCCCAGCTCGGCGGCGGCCGGCTCGGCCACCGGGCAGACCAGGTCCAGGCCGGCCCGGGTGATCCCGGCGGCGACCATCGCCACGTCGGTGACCACCGGCGCGCCGCCGCGCAGCGCCGCCAGCCCCGACTCCAGCGCGGCCTCGTCGCAGACCAACTCGTCGACGTACGCGAGGTCGGCGCTGGCGTGCACCACCCGCTCGGTCACCGCGCGGCTCAGCGGCGGCAGGTGCGACAGGTCGACCCGCTCGCGCAGGATGCGGTACGACTCGACCTCGATCGGGTGCACGACCCGGCTCATCGGGCTCCTCCAAAAGGGTCGGGCTCGGCGACGCGGATCGCGTCGACCGGGCAGATCTCCAGGCACTCCAGGCAGCCGGTGCAGCGGTCGGCGCGGACCGTCAGGCCACCGGCGACCGGCCGGATCGCGTGCGTGGGGCAGGTGAGCAGGCAGGCGCCGCAGCCCTGGCAGGCGCCGATCGTCACGATCGCCACCGGTACCCCCGGGGCGTGACCATCCGGCCGGCGACCAGCCTCGTGTCGCTGCTGCCGACCACCACGACGCTGTACATGTCGACCACGGTCGGGTCCAGGGTGCCCAGGGTCGCCAGGTGCACCCGTTCACCGGGGCGGCTGGCGTTGCGCACCACACCGACCGGGGTGTCCGGTGGCCGGTGCGCGGCGAGGATGCCGAGCGCCTTGCCGAGCTGCCAGTCACGTGCCCGGCTGCGCGGGTTGTAGAACAGCGTCACGAAGTCCCCCTCGGCTGCTGCGGTCACCCGCCGCTCGATGACCTCCCACGGAGTGTGCAGATCGGACAGGCTCAGATAGGCGTGATCGTGACCGAGCGGGGCGCCGAGCAGCGCGCCGGCGGCCAGCGCGGCGGTCACCCCGGGCACCCCCACCACGTCGATGCGTTCGTCGGCGTACTCCAGGGCAGGGCTGGCCATCGCGTACACCCCGGCGTCGCCGGAGCCAATCAGCGCGACGGCCCGGCCGGCGGTGGCCTCGGCGACGGCGGCGCGGGCCCGCGCCTCCTCCGCGCCCAGCCCACTGGAGAGCACCCGGGTGCCCGGACGGAGCACGTCGCGGACCTGGTCGAGGTACTGATCCAGGCCGACCACCACGGCGGCGCGACGCAGCTCGGCCACCGCGCGGGGGGTGCGCAGGTCGGCGGCGCCCGGCCCGAGCCCCACGACGGCCAGCCGGCCGCGCGGCGCATGCCGGGCCACCGCCACGGTGGCCATCGCCGTCGCGGTCTTTCCCACCAGCAGCGTGGCGTCGCCCGGACTGCCCGCCGGGCCGAGCAGCGCCGCGGCCTCCGCCACGCTCGGTGTGCCGACCGCGGCGCGGACCACCTCGCTGGGGTGCGGCACGTCGACCGCCGCCAGCCGCGTCGCCGGCCAGGTCACCAGGGGTACGCCGATCGCGTCGGCGGTGCTGAGGATGCCCGCCTCGTCGGCCTTGACGTCGGCGCTGGCCAGGCAGCGCAGGCTCGCCGGGCTGAGGCCGGCCTCGGCCAGCACCCGGTGCAGCAGCTCCGTCACCTCGGCGGCGGGTACGCCCCGACTCGCGCCCACGCCGGCGACCAGTGACGGCGGCCTCAGCACGGCGGTCCGCTCGTCCAGCGGCACCACCCGGTCGGTGACCAGCAGCCGGTAGGCCACGGTGTTGCCGGTGGACTCTGCGTAAACGTTCGGGGGTAGTGCGGGCAGCGGCCACTGGGCGTCGGCGATCAGGTGGACCGGCTCGCCGTCCAGGATGGCCCGGGACACCGCGGCAACTGCGCCCTGCACCGGCCAACCGAGGGTGTCCAGCCCCGGCAGGCCGACCGCGTCGGTGGCGGTGGTGATCACCGGTCGGGCGTCCAGCAGTGCGCCGACCTGCTCGGCGAGGTCATTGCCGCCGCCAGCGTGCCCGCCGAGCAGCGCCACGGCGTGCCGAGCAGCCTCGTCGACGACCACCACGGCCGGGTCGCTGCGCTTGTCGGCGAGCAGCGGTGCGAGGATTCGCACCACCGCGCCGGTGGCCAGGAACGCGACCACCGCGTCACACCCCGCCCAGGCGCTCCGCAGCGCGTCGGCCACGGTCTCCCCCTCGATCAGCCGCGCGTGCGGCCACGCTGCGGTAACGATGTGGGCGTGCCGTCGGCCGGCGACGGTGGCCGCCACCAGGCCGATCCGGGCAGACGGGTTCTGGTCGTTCACGGGCGCTCCCCGGTGAGGACGACCACCGGGTTGGTGGCCGCGAGGCGGATCGACCCGCCGGGCAGGTCGGCGAGGCGGGCGGCGGAGAGCTGACTGCCCTCGACCGTGTAGCCGGCGGCGCGCAGCAGGCCCACGGCCGGCGCGACCCGGTCCAGGGCGGCCAGGGTGACCACCACCCGCTCGGGCTGGCGGGCCACCACGGCGGCGAGGACGTCGGCACCGCCACCGCCGACGAAGACCGCGTCCGGCTCGGGCAGACCGGCCAGCGCCTCCGGGGCTCGCCCGGTGACGAGCCGGACATCCACGGCGTGGGCGGTGGCGTTGGCCCGGATGGTCGCGCCGGCACGGGGGTCCTGCTCGACGGCGAGCACGGCCGCGCCGAGCAGCGCGCACTCGATGCCGACCGAGCCGCTGCCCGCACCGACGTCCCACATCAGCCGGCCCAGTCGTGGTCGCAGCCGGGCGACGACGAGGGCGCGCACCTCCGACTTGGTGATCATTGAGTCGCGGTGGGCGTACCGGGTCTCCGGCAGCGCCCAACCGCCGACCGGCGCGGCAGCCGGCTGATTGTCGGAGCGCAGGCCGCCGGGCGTGCCCCCATCGGCGTTGAGGCTGAGCAGGACGTGCGGGTCGGACCAGGTCTCGGCGGCGGCCTGCTCGGGGGTCACCTCGCGGATCCGTTCGGCGTCGGTGCCCAGGTGCTCGGCGATCAGCAGGCGGCGGGACCATCCGATCAGGCCCGCGCCCAGCTCGGCGGCACCCGCGCCGGGCGCGGTGAGCACCGCGACCAGCGGCAACGCCCGGCAGGCGTTCAGGGCCGGTCCCGGGTCGCGCCCGTGCGCGGTGACCACGGCGGCACCGTCCCAGGGCAGCCCGGCGCGGGCGAACGCGGCGGCCACACTGGACACCGCCGGCACCACCCGCAGCGGCAGCCCGGCCGCGCGCAGCCGCCGGACGATGCCGAACAGGCCCGGATCCCCGCTGGCCAGCACCACGGCCGGCACCCCGGCGGCGACGGCGTCGGCCAGCCGGTGCAGGGCGGGGGCGAGCGGTCCGAGGGCGACGGTGTCCGTGCCGGCCGGTACGGGCACCGCGGCCAGGTGTCGGGCGGCCCCGACGATCAGCCCGGCGGCGGCCAGCACCGGCGCGAGCACGGGGTGCGGCGGTGCGCCGGCGGCGTCCAGCCCGACCACGGTCACGCCGGTCACCGGAGCCACCAGCTCCATCCGCGTCACCGCGGCCACCGCCCGGAAGAGGCGACGACGCGCGCTCCGGCGAAGTCGACCATCGCCACGTCCACGGTGACCGTCGGCCCCGCGAAGCGTCGCAGCACCTGGCGGACCCGCTGGCAGAGCAGGTCACCGGCCGGGGTGAGCAGCCCGGCGGCCTCCCACAGCTCGTACGCGTGCCGCCCGGTGTTCGCCTCGGTCACGGCGGCGACGAGCGACGGGTCGCCACCGGCCTCGGCGGTCACCGCGCCGAGCAGCGACAGGTCGACCCGGGAGCGCGTGTAGTGGGTCATCAGGATGCCGGCGGCGAGTTTGGCCAGCTTGCCGGCCATCCCGACGAAGACCACCCCGGTCATCGCGTCGCCCACGGCGGCGGTCAGCGCGGCACCGGTGAAGTCGCCGACCTCGACGAAGCAGACCTCGGGCAGGTCGGGCAACAGTGCACGGGCGGCCTGTTCGGTGCGCCCGCCGGTGCAGAGCACCACGGTCGGCTCGCCCTGGGCGGCCATCACGTGCACGGCCTGGACGACGCTGGCCCGCCAGGACGCGGTGGAGAAGGGACGGACGATCCCGGTGGTGCCGAGGATCGAGATCCCGCCGAGGATGCCGAGCCGCCGGTTGGTGGTCTTGCGGGCCATGATCTCGCCCCGGGGCACGCTGATCAGCACACGGACGCCGACCTCGGTGAGGTCGACCACCTCGGCCACCGCCTCGCCGATCATCCGACGCGGGGTGTCGTTGATCGCCGGGCCGCCGACCGCGAGCCCGAGGCCGGGTTTGGTGACCGTGCCGACGCCGGCACCACCGGAGAGCCGCAGACCGGGGACGTCGGTCCAGTCCACGGTGGCGGTCAGCTCGGCCCCGTGGGTGACGTCCGGGTCGTCCCCGGCGTCCTTGACGACGACCGCCTCGGCCCGGACGGGCGGGGTGCCGGTCACCTCGCAGCGTTCCACCGGGAAACGCACCCGACGCCCTGCGGGCAGACCGATCTCCACCTCCGGCTGGATCTCCCCGGTGACCAGGGCGGTGACCGCGGCCTTGGCCGCCGCCGTCGCGCAGGCGCCGGTGGTCCAGCCGGTCCGCAGCGCGGTGGGCCGGACCTTGGCGGTACGCGGCAGGTCCGGCTCCCGCAGCGGTGGCTCGGCGTACGTCATGGTGTGTGCCCCGGTGTGGCTGTCCCCCCGGTGCGGGCGCCGGCCTGGCGGCGCAGCTCGGCGCGGGCGGCCGGCTCCGCCTTGCGGAAGGTGTGGAAGTGCCCGGGGTGGTACAGGTGCGAACGGGTGCCCTCGGCTTCGAGGGCCGGTCCGACCAGGAACAGGGTGTGCTTCCACAGCCGGTGCTGCTTGACCGTCGCCTCCAGGGTGCCGACGGTGCAGCGCACGACCAGTTCGTCGGGCCAGGTCGCCTGGTACGCCACCACGGCCGGGGTGTCCTCCGGGTAGCCGCCGGCCAGCAGCTCGGCCTGCACCTGCCCGGAGCGGGCGGCGGAGAGGAACAGCGCCATGGTGGTGCCGTGCCGGGCGAAGTCACGGACCCGCTCGCCGGGCGGCATCGGGGTCTTACCGCCTTCGAGGCGGGTGAGGATCACCGACTGGGCGACCTCGGGCACGGTCAGTTCCCGCCCGACGATCGCCGCGACGGCGGTGAACGAGGAGACCCCGGGCACGATCTCGACGGCCAGGCCGAGCGCCCGGCACAGGTCCAGCTGCTCCTGCACCGCACCCCACAGCGCCGGGTCGCCGGAGTGGATCCGGGCCACGGTCAGCCTCTGCTCGGCGGCCCGCTCGTAGAGCGGCAGCACCCCCTCGATGGGCAGCTGCGACGAGTCGACGATCTCCGCGCCGGGGTGGGCGTGGTCGAGCACGTCGGCGTGCACCAGGCTGGCCGCCCAGATCACGATGTCCGCCTCGGCGATCACCCGGGCGGCCCGCAGGGTCAGCAGGTCCGCCGCACCGGGGCCGGCACCGACGAACCACACCTTGCCGTCGCTGGTCACAGTTTTCCTCCTCGGTGGTCGCGGCGGGCCGGGACCAGCAGCGTCGACAGGTACGGCAGGTCGTGCGCGGTGTCGTCGACCGGGCCGATCCGTTCACCGGGCAGCCCCAGGCTGCGCCCGAGCACCGCGTCGGAAAGCCGGCCCTGTCGGCGCAGCTCGGCGAGCAGCTCCGGGTGCCGCCGCCAGCCCTTGTAGACGACCACGGTGCCCGGCCCGGCCAACGCGTCGGCGAACAGCGCCAGCCCGGCGGTGGCCGGCAGCAGGGTCAGCGGCTCGCGTCCCTCGCAGAGCGGGGTGCCACTGCGCGCGGCCAGCTCCTGCATGGCGGTGACGCCGGGCACGGTCGCCACCCGCACCGCCGGGCGCAGGGCCCGGACGCTCTGCGCCAGATAGCCGAAGGTGGAGTAGACGTTCGGATCGCCGATGGTCGCGAAAACCAGGGACCGTGCGCCCGCGTGGATCGCCTCGACGACCACCCGGGCCGCGTCGTCCCAGGCCGCCGCCCGGCGGGCGGTCACCCCACCCCGGTCGTCCAGGGCGAACGGCAGCCGGCGCAGCCGGTCCGCCGCGACGTATTCCCGCACGGTTCGCTCGGCCCGCCCGGCGTCCACGCCCGGCGTCGCCGGACCGGCTGTCGCGGTGGTCTCGACCCGGTCCGCCATCACCGGTACGAAGACCAGGTCGGCCTCGCGCAGCACCCGCACCGCCTTGACGGTGAGCAGTTCCGGGTCACCCGGGCCGACACCCACCCCGGTCAGCGCGGCGTCGGCGTTCATCGGCACGCCTCGACCAGCCGACGGGCCGCGTCGGGGTGACCGGCCCAGTGGGTGTGCAGGTAGGAGGCGTGCACCCCGCCGGTGACGAAGCCGTGTGCCGCGTCGTCCCAGCGCCACGCCGGCCGGTCGCCGTGCTGAGGGTCGGTGGTGGTGCGGTGGAACTCGTGGCCGCGTACCGGCTGGCCGGCGAGGGCCAGCGGGGAATCGGTGACCGCCACGGCCTCGCGGTAGCCGAGGGTGAGCCGGCTGGTCATCCGGGCGGTCAGGTCCAGCCGGCCGCACATCGGTACGCCGTCCAGGGATCGCCCGAGGTAGAGCAGCCCGGCGCACTCGGCCACGATCGGCCCGTCGAAGTCGGCCAGCTCGGCGCGGAGCCCCGCGTTGCTGGCCAGCGCCTCCGCGTACGCCTCGGGGAACCCGCCGCCGATCACCATCGCGCGGGTGCCGGTGGGCAGCGCCGGGTCGCGCAGCGGGTCGACGGTGACCACGTCCGCGCCGGCCGCGACGAGCAGTTCGGCGGTCTCCGCGTACGAGAAGGTGAAGGCCGGACCACCGGCGAGCGCGACACGCGGCCGCTCGGTGCCGGCCGGCCCGCCGACGGCGGTGACCGGGTCCCACGCCGGGGTGGTCAGCGGTGGGGCGGTGCGGGCCAGGTCGAGCACGGCGTCGAGGTCCACGGTGGCCTCGACCAGTTCGGCGAGGGCGGCAACGATCGCGAGGGACTCGGGTGCCCGCTCGGCGACCGGGACCAACCCGAGGTGCCGGGACGGCGCGGCCACCTCGGCGGCGCGGGTGACCGCCCCGAGCACCGGTACGCCCACCTCGGCGAGGGCGTCGCGCAGCAGTCTCTCGTGTCGGGGTGAGCCGACCCGGTTGAGGATCACGCCGCCGATCCGTACCGCCGGGTCGAACGCGGCCATGCCCAGCGTCAGCGCGGCGGCCGAGCGACCCTGCGCGGTGGTGTCCAACACCAGCAGCACGGGTGCGTCGATCAGCCGGGCGACGTGTGCGGTGGAGGCGTAGTCGCGGCGGCCGACCGCGCCGTCGTGCAGGCCCATGACGCCCTCCACCACGGCGATGTCGGCGGGTGTCGGGACGCTCGCGCCGTGCCGCAGCAGCGGGGCGATCCGTTCGGCCCCGACCAGGAACGGGTCGAGGTTGCGGCCGGCCCGGCTGGCGGCGAGGGCGTGGTAGCCGGGGTCGATGTAGTCCGGGCCGACCTTGTGCGGGCTGACTGTCAGGCCGCGACGGCGCAGCGCGGCGAGCAGCCCGGTGGCGATGGTCGTCTTGCCGTGGCCGCTGGCCGGCGCGGCGACAACCACCCGGGGCAGCGGCCACGGCTCGGCAGGGGTGCTCACCACTCGATGCCCTTCTGGCCCTTCTGGCCGGTGTCCATCGGGTGCTTGACCTTGGTCAGCTCGGCGACCAGGTCGGCGGCGGCGACCAGGCGCGGGTCGGCGTTCCGGCCGGTGATGACCACGTGTTGGAAGCCGGGTCGGTCGACCAGGGTGGCGACCACCTCGTCGACGTCCACCCAGCCCCATTTCATCGGGTAGGTGAACTCGTCCAGCACGTACAGCCCGTAGCGCTCGGTGGCCAGGTCACGTTGGATCTGCCGCCAGCCCTCCAGGGCGTCGGCGGCGTGGTCGGCGTCGCCGCCGCGCTGGATCCACGACCAGCCCTCGCCCATCTTGTGCCAGGCCACGGGTGCACCCTGGCCGGTACGCTCGTGCACCTCGCCGAGCGCCCGGAAGGCGTTCTCCTCCCCCACCCGCCACTTGGCGCTCTTGACGAACTGGAACACCCCGACCGGCAGACCGGCCGTCCAGGCCCGCAACGCCAACCCGAAGGCGGCGGTCGACTTCCCCTTCATCTGTCCGGTGTGGACCATCAACAGTGGCCGACGACGCCGCTGCCGGGTAGTCAACCCGTCATCAGGCACCACGCTCGGCTGTCCCTGCGGCATCAGCAGTCTCCCCTGCTCGGCTTGCTGGAAGGGCCGGTCGAGATCTTGGAAGGAAGCTGCCCCTGGAAGGGCCGTTTCCTTCCAAGATCTCCGCGGACTGGTGGTTGGGAGTGCAGCAAGGGGTTGGCGGCGACGTTGTCGAGTCGGTGGTAGGGGGCGCGCAGTTGACGTGCCAGACGGTTGGCCAGGTTCAGGCGGACGGGACCAGATTCGCAGTCGATCACCACGCAGGCGGCGCCCGTTGCGGCCAGCACTGCCGCCGCTCCCGCCGCCCGATCCAGCGGGCGATTGCCCGCCGTGGCCCGGCCGTCGGTGACGATGAGGACCAGGGGTCGCCGCCTTGGGTCGCGCAGGCGCTCCACACGCAGCAGGTCGGCGGCGGCGAGCAGCCCCTCGGCCAGCGGCGTACGCCCGCCGGTGGGCAACTCGGCCAGCCGGGTCGAGGCGGCCAGCACCGAGGAGGTGGCCGGCAGCAACGTTCGCGCGCCGGCACCCCGGAAGGCGATCACCGCGACCTTGTCCCGCCGCTGGTACGCATCGGTGAGCAGGGCGAGCACCGCGTCCTTCACGGCGCTCATCCGCTGCCGGGCACCCATCGAGCCGCTCGCGTCCACCACGAACAGCACCAGGTTGCCCTCGCGCCCCTCCCGGACCGCCTCGCGCACGTCGTCCGGACGCAGCCGCAGAGGGCCGGTCAGCCGCCCCCGAGAGGACTGGTGCGGCGCGGCGGCACGAACCGTCGCCGGCAGGTGCAGCGCCCCGACCCGGCCCGTCGGCACCCGGGCCCCGGTGGTGCGGCCCCGCCCGGTGCGGGCACGCGAACGCCGGCCAGGCACCCCGTCACCCACACCGGGCGCGGTGAGCACCCGCGCCGTCAACCCACCTCGGGGTACGGCCACCGGCTGCCCCTCCCCGCCGCTGCCCCGCCCACGGGGAAGGTCGTCGTCACCGGTCGTCGCTTCCCGACCGCCGTGCGCACCCTCGTTCTGCCGGTCGCCGCTTCGGTTGTCCGACGGGCCCTGCGACCACCCGCCGTCGTCAGGACCGCTCGGCCCCTCGGTGCGCCCGTCGGGGCCGGCGTCGTCACGGGCCGTCGAGTGCCAGGCCGAACCGGGTGCACCCTGGTCGACACCGTCGCCGCCGCTCCCGCCGTCCCGGCCACCACCGCCAGCCGGGCCGCCGCCGTCCGGGCCGCCGCCAGCCGGGCCGCCGCCGTCCGGGCCGCCGCCAGCCGGGCCGCCGCCAGCCGGGCCGCCGCCAGCCGGGCCGCCGCCAGCCGGGCCACGGCCGCCGGGGCCACCTCCGTCGGGACCGCCGCTGCCGTTGGGACCGCTGCCGTCATCGGGGCCGCGGTCGTCGTCCGGGTCGTCGGGGTGCGCGTCCTGGGCGCGCTGCAACGCCTCGTCGAGGCGCTTCTCGTCCAGCCCCGGGGTGTCGAAGGGGTCGCGGCGACGGCGGTGCGGCAGGGCGAGCCGGGCGGCGACCCGGACGTCCTCGATGGTGACCCGGTCCCGGCCGTGCCAGGCGGCGTGGGCGAGGGCGGTACGAGCGGTGACGATGTCGGCACGCATCCCGTCCACGTCGAACGCGGCGCACACCTCGGCGATCTGCCGCAGCGCGGCGTCCGGGAGTCGTACCCCGGGAAGCCGGTGGCGTGCGGCGGCCACCTGGCCGGCGATCTGTGCATCGGCGTCGGCCCAGCGGGCGGCGAACCCGGCCGGGTCGGCATCGGCGGCGAGCCGGCGGCGAACCACCTCGACCCGGACCGCCGGGTCGCGGCTGGCGCCCACCTCCACGGTGAGCCCGAACCGGTCGAGCAACTGCGGGCGCAGCTCCCCCTCCTCCGGGTTCATCGTGCCGACCAGCAGGAACCGGGCGGCGTGACTGACCGAGACGCCCTCCCGCTCGACGTGGCTGCGACCCATCGCCGCCGCGTCGAGCAGCAGGTCGACGAGGTGGTCGTGCAGGAGGTTGACCTCGTCGACGTAGAGCACGCCCCGGTGCGCGGCAGCGAGCAGGCCCGGTTCGAAGGCGCGTACGCCCTCGCCGAGGGCCTTCTCCAGGTCCAGTGAGCCGACCACGCGGTCCTCGGCGGCACCGACCGGCAGCTCCACCAGCCGCGCCGGGCGGGTCTCCGCAGCGGGGTCGGCCGGATGCGGTCCGTCCGGGCAGGCCGGGTCCGGCTCGGCCGGGTCACAGCCGAAGCGACAACCGGCGACCCGGGGTACGGGGGGCAGCAGCGCGGCTAGGGCCCGTACGGCCGTCGACTTGGCGGTGCCCTTCTCCCCGCGGACCAGCACCCCGCCGATCGCCGGGGACACCGCGTTGAGCAGCAGCGCCAGCCGCATGTCGGCCATGCCGAGCACAGCACTGAACGGGTACGTGGTCACTGTGCCTCCTTCATTCGCGACTGCGGGGCTCGCAAACCCGGCTCACTCCTCGCGCTCATGCCCGGTCCTCCAGGTCGCCCTCGCTGGCCAGGTACGTGTCACGGAGCCGGTCGAGGGTGGCGGGCTCGGGTTTGGCCCACAACCCCCGGTCGGCGGCCTCCAACAGCCGCTCGGTGATGCCGCGCAGCGCCCACGGGTTGGACTGCTCCAGGAACTCCCGGGTGGTCTCGTCGAAGAGGTACGCGGCGGCCAGGTGCTCGTACATCCAGTCGTCGACCACGCCGGCGGTGGCGTCGTAGCCGAACAGGTAGTCCACGGTGGCGGCCAGCTCGAACGCGCCCTTGTAGCCGTGCCGGCGCATCGCGGCGATCCACTTCGGGTTGACCACCCGGGCCCGGAACACCCGCCGGGTCTCCTCGCCCAGCGTGCGGGTACGCACGTCGTGCGGCATCGCCGAGTCACCCACGTACGCCTGCGGTGACGTGCCGGTGAGGTGACGGACCATCGCCACCATCCCACCGTGGTACTGGAAGTAGTCGTCGGAGTCGACGATGTCGTGCTCGCGGGTGTCCTGGTTCTTCACCGCCACCGCGATCCGGGCGAAGGAGCGTTCCATGTCGGCGCGCGCCTCCCGCCCGTCCAGGCCCCGGCCGTAGGCGTAGCCGCCCCACACCGCGTACACCTCGGCCAGGTCGGCGTCGCTGCGCCACGTCCGGGCGTCGATGAGGGGCAGCAGGCCCGCGCCGTACGCCCCGGGCTTGGAGCCGAAGATCCGGGCGGTGGCCCGCCGCTCGTCGCCGTGCTCGGCGAGGTCGGCGGCGACGTGCGCTCGCAGGTAGTTCTCCTCGTCCGGCTCGTCCAGGGCGGCGACCCGCCGGACTGCGTCGTCGAGCAGCGCCACGACGTGCGGGAACGCGTCGCGGAAGAAGCCGGAGATGCGCACGGTGACGTCGACGCGGGGCCTGCCCAGTTCGGCGGTGGGCACCACCTCGATGCCGGTGACGCGCCGCGACCGGTCGTCCCAGACCGGGCGGCAGCCCAGCAGCGCGAGCACCTCGGCGATGTCGTCGCCCTGGGTCCGCATGGCGCTGGTGCCCCACACGGTCAAACCCACCGAGCGGGGGTACGCCCCGGTGTCGGCGAGGTGCCGGGCCAGCAGCGAGTCGGCGAGGGCGACCCCGACGTCCCAGGCGTTGCGGCTGGGAATGGCCTTGGGGTCGACGGAGTAGAAGTTGCGGCCGGTGGGCAGGACGTTGACCAGGCCCCGGGTGGGTGAGCCGGACGGGCCGGGCGGCACGAACCGCCCGTCGAGCGCGCCGAGGGTGTTCCTCAGCTCGTCGGTGGTCCGGTCCAGCCGGGGCACCAGCTCGGTGGCGGCGAAACGCAGCACTGCGGCGACGTCCGGGATCGGCTGGCCGGTGACCTCTTCGACCACGGCGTCGACGGTCTCGGCGTCCCAGTCGAGCGTCTCCATGCCGATGACCAACCGCCGGGCGAGGGCCTCGATCAGGTCGATGGCGTCGGCGGCGGTGCTGGCCGGCCCGTCCACCACATCGGTCAGCGCCGTTGGCAGCGCCAGTCGCTGGCCCGGTGACGCGAGCAGCGCCTGCTCGTCGAGCCCGTAAACGACGGCGAGGGCCTGCCGCAGGCCGGGCAGGGCCCGGGCACCACCCCAGATCTGCGGGGCGCGCAGCACCGCGAGGACCAGGTTGACCCGTGGCTCCCCGGTGGGCGCGTCGGCGAGGATGTGCAGCCCGTCGCGGATCTGCACGTCCTTGACCTCGCAGAGGTACCCGTCGAGGTGCAGCACGAAGTCGTCGAAGTCGTCCGCGTCGGGCATCGCCTCGGCGTGCAGGTCGTGGTGCAGCTCGGCGGCGCGTACCAGATCCCAGATCTGGGCCCGCACGGTCGGCACCTTGGCAGGGTCGAGGGCCTGCACGGTGGCGTACTCGTCGAGCAGTTGCTCCAGTTTGGCCAGGTCGCCGTAGGTTTCGGCGCGGGCCATCGGCGGCACGAGGTGGTCGATCACCACGGCGTGCGCCCGCCGCTTGGCCTGGGTGCCCTCGCCGGGGTCGTTGACGATGAACGGGTAGACCAGCGGCAGGTCGCCGAGGACCGCGTCGGGTGCGCAGTCGGCGGCGAGGCCGAGGCCCTTGCCGGGCAACCACTCCAGGGTGCCGTGCTTGCCCAGGTGCACCACGGCGTCCGCGCCGAAGCCGCCGTCGGCGACCGGTGCTGCCAACCAGCGGTACGCGGCCAGGTAGTGGTGGCTGGGCGGCAGGTCCGGGTCGTGGTAGATGGCGATCGGGTTCTCCCCGAAGCCGCGCGGCGGCTGGATCAGCAGCACCACGTTGCCGAAGCGAAGCCCGGCGAGCGCGATGTCCCCGCCCTCGGTGTAGAGCTCGCCCGGCGGCTCACCCCAGTGCTCCCGCATCCGCTCGCGCAGCTCTGCCGGGACCTGGTCGAACCAGCGCCGGTACGTCTGCCCGGGCACCCGGGCCTCGGCCGCGGCCAACTGCTCCGGGGTGAGCCACTCCACGTCGTGACCGCCAGCGGCGATCAGCGCGTGGATCAGCGCGTCACCGTCGTCGGGCAGCGGCGCGTCGCCCAGGTGGTAGCCGGCGTCGGCGAGCGCGGCGAACAGCCGGACCGCCGAGACCGGGGTGTCCAGCCCGACGGCGTTGCCGACCCGGGAGTGCTTGGTGGGGTACGAGCTGAGCACCACGGCGATCCGCTTGTCGGCGTTGGGTACGTACCGCAGCCGGGCGTGGCGCACCGCGATCCCGGCGACCCGCGCGGCCCGCTCCTCGTCGGCGGCGTAGACCGAGAGCCCGTCCGCGTCGATCTGCTTGAACGAGAACGGCACGGTGACGATCCGGCCGTCGAATTCGGGGATGGCCACCTGCATCGCCGCGTCCAACGGGGACAGTCCGGCGTCACTGCGGGCCCACTGCGCACGGGTGCTGGTCAGGCAGAGCGCCTGGATGATCGGCACGTCCAGGGCGGCCAGCGCTCCGACGTCCCAGGCGTCGGAGTCACCGCCTCCGGAGGCGTCCGCGGCGACCGCGCCGCCAGCCGCGAGCACAGTGACCAGCAGCGCGTCGCAGCGGGCGAAGAGCCCGAGCGGACCTGCGCCCCCGGTCAGCCCCCGCAGCGAGCCGCAGAAGATGGGCAGCGGGTTGCCGCCGGCCGCCCGCACCGCCTCGGCCAGCACGTCGACGAAACCGGTGTTGCCGGCCAGCGCGTGCGCCCGGTAGAAGACGATCCCCACAGTGGGCCGGCCCGGTTCGGCCGGGTGCTCGCCGTGCACGCCGTACGCCGGGGTGGGTGCGGGTGGGGCGAAGCCCTCGCCGGTGAGCAGCACCGTGTCGGAGAGGAACCGGGCCAGCTGCCCGAGGTTGTCGGGCCCGCCCTCGACCAGATACGCCAGCGCCTGGGTGACGACCCCGGACGGCACGGTGGAGATGGCCATCAGCTCGGCGTCGGGTAGCGCCTCGCCGCCGAGCACGACCGTCGGCACGCCGGTGGCGAGCACCACCGCGAGGCCGTCCGGCCACGCCTGACGACCCCCGAGCAGGCGTACGACGACGAGGTCGACCCCGTCGAGCAGGGCGGGGACCTCGTCGGCGGGGACCCGCGCGGGGTTGGCCAGCCGGTAGTCGGCGTCGCTGGCGCGGGCGGCCAGCAGGTCGGTGTCGGCGGTGGAGAGCAGCAGGATGCGCACGGCAGGCTCCGAGAGATGACGCCCTGGTCACCACGGGGGTGACCGGGACGATGCGAGTGGGCGCGGCGTCAGCCGGTACGACGGCCGGGCGGACGACTCACCGACGCGGGCGTCGGGGACGGTCAGCGCCGGGCGGTCAGCTCAGCGGTATCGGTGGCCGACTCGGCCGGCTCGGAGCACACCGACGCGGCCGGTTCGGAGCATGCGGGTGCCGCCGGTCGCGGGCACGGCGAAGCGCCCACCGTGCGGTTCATGACGATGCTCGTCGATGAATGAGACGCCGTGCGTCATCGGGTCCTCCTCGGGTGTCCACGCCCTGGGGTACGTCCCGACGGCCGAAGTATCCTGGCTTCCGGATCGACGCTCTCCCCCGGCCTTCCAACCGCAGACACACGGCCGTGACTCACGAGGGGGGATCGCTCCCCGGTGACAGTGGCGGGACCGCGTCGGATTCACACCGACTTCCTTCACTGCCGTCAGGCCGCGAATGCTGCCACACCGCCGCGCCGCCGGTCAACGCCGACCCCGACACCGTCGGGTGGGTGCAATTCATCGAGGTTTGACGATTGGCTCGCGGGTGAAAACCAGGATCGCAATGCCCTGGGTCAATGCGGCCGATCCTTTGCTCTGCTTCACCCGACGCAACAGTGCCGACGTCTATTCGGTGCACCCGCGTAAGCAGAACGAAGCGCCCGCACGCATGCCCTGGCCTGCCCCGATCACCCGGCGGGACAGTGGCTCCCGGCCCCGGCACCTAGGATCGGTGATCGCCGGACCAGCGTCGGCCATCAATCTCGGGGGTCGATCACCATCGTCGCCATGCAGTTCCGTCACCTCGCCGGCCAGGTCTGGCTCTGCCCAGGCGATCCGGATCCGGACGCGGTCCAGGCCGGCGTCGCGGTGGTCGCCGACGAGCGCGGCAGTGTGATGATCGACGCCGGGCAGAGCCCCGCGCACGCCGCCGAGATCCGGGCCGCGCTCGCCGACGCCGGGCTGCCGGAGCCGCGCTGGCTGGTCTACACCCACCATCACTGGGACCACGTCTGGGGCGCCTGCGCCTGGCCCGAGGTGGAGATCATCGGGCACGAGGCGGCCGTGCCGCTGCTACGCGCCGAGGCCGCTCGGCCGTGGAGTCACCGTTACCTGCGCGAGCAGGTACGCGCCGACCCGCGCCTCGGCCCGAGCTTTCGCGCCCGGGCACTCGCCATGGACTCGTGGGACGACTTCGCCATTCTGCCGCCCACCCGGACGTTCACCGACGCGGACGAGGTGCCGGTCGGGGTGCGGCTGCGCCACGTCGGCGGCGGGCACGCACCGGACTCGACCGTGGTGCTGGTGCCCGACTCAGGGGTCATGCTGCTGGGTGACTGCTTCTACCCGCCGCCGGCACACCTGCGCCGACCCGAGGACGGCCTCGACCTGGCGCTGGTCCGGCGACTGCTCGATGACGAGTACGGCTGGTACGTCTCCAGCCACGCCGAGCCGATGACGCTGGAGCAGGCCCACTCAGCCGTCGACGACGCCTGAGCGCAAGGGCGGTGCGGCACCCAACGGGCGCAGCGTTCAGCGGGCGTGGCGTTCCGGGTGGGCGCGATTCCACACCCGCATCCGTTCCGGGTAGCCGGTGCGCGCCGCCTCGTACAGCGGCACCGCGTGCTTGCGGGCGATGGTGCCGGCGGCGCGCGGCGTGCCGGTACGGCGGCGGATCCACTCGCCGTCGTGGGCGATCGCCATCACGGTGGTGTCCGTCGCGGTGGTCTCCGGCTCCAGGTAGAACTCCACTCCCTGCCGAGTGGCGACGAATTCCTCCAGCGCCGCGAGGTCGTCGCGGGTCGCCTCCCGGTCCAGCTTCGTCGGGGTCGCCTCGGCACCCCGCGACCGGCGATTGAACCAGCTCATGCCCAGCCCCTCTCCTCGACGCCCCTCCAGTGCAGCACCGAATCCTGGCAATACCCTGCACGTCGGATGGGAGGGAGCTGACCCGGTCCGAAAGAACCACGGGTGGAACCCGTGGCGCGTGGGCGGTGTCATGAGTGTGATCCGAACGGAGGCTCCCCTGGACGACGACGCGCTCGTCACCCGCGCCCGGGCAGGTGACCTGGAGGCGTACGACCTCCTGGTCGCCCGGCACACCGCGTCCGCGCACCGGACGGCGGTGCTGCTCGGCGCGGGCTCGGACTGCGAGGACGTCATCCAGGAGGCGTTTGTGAAGGCGTACCGCAAGTTGTCCCGTTATCGGGGCGAGTCGTCCTTCCGATCCTGGCTGCTCGCGATCGTCGCCAACGAGACCCGCAACCTGCACCGGTCCCGCGGCCGGCGGGACGGGCTCGTCCTGCGGGCCGCGGCGGCGGATCCAACGGCGGAGATCGCCGAGGACGGAGCGGTCGACGCGGTCCTCGCCGGGGAGCGGCGCGCCGCGCTGGTGGAGGCCCTGCGTCAACTGCCGGTGCGGGACCGCGAGGTGATCGTCTGCCGATTCTTCCTCGATCTCACCGAGGAGGAGACGGTGGCGGCACTGGGCTGGCCCCGGGGCACGGTGAAGTCGAGGACATCCCGGGCACTGGCGAAGCTCCGCGGCATGCTCGACCGCGAGGAGGTCCGGCATGGGTGACCTCGAACGGGAGTTGCGCGACCTCTCCGCCTGGCTGGAGACACCCGATCCGCCCGACGTGACCGCCCGCGTCCGCGTACAGCTCAGCAGGCCCGCCCCCCGGCGCCGCCGGTGGCGCTCGCTCGCCGCGATGGCGCTCGTCGCCCTGCTCGTGGCGGTGTTACCGCCGACGCGTGCCGCCGTCGCCGACGCTGTTGCTGGGCTGCTGCGCTTCGCCGGAGTCAGCATTGCCACCTCGTCCGCACCGGCACTGCCCAGCGGCACTCCGTCGCCGTTGCCCGCGCAGCGCGCCACCGCGCTGGACGAGGCACAACGGGCGGTGCGGTTCCCGATCCGCCTACCGGCGAAGCTGGGCCCGCCCGAGCGGGTGCTGGTCGCCGACCCCGACGCCACGGGCAACTGCCGGGTGGCGACGCTGCTCTACGACGGGGGTGCGCTGCGCATCGACGCGTTCGACGGTCGGCTCGATCTGGCCTTCCACAAGGAGGCCAGTCCGCCGGGTGTGGCCTGGGTCCAGGTCAACGGCGACTTCGCAATCTGGGTCGACAGTCCACACGTGCTGTCGTACGTGGACCGTGCGGGCGAGGTCCGCAGGGAGACCGCCCGACTGGCCGCCTCGACCCTGATCTGGCAGGAAGCCGACGTGAGCTACCGGCTTGAGGGCGCTCTCACCGAGGCTGAGGCGATCGAGGTCGCCAGCTCGTTGCGCTAGGAACCTGGCGGGCCCGGCCGGTGTCGTGAAGATGCGACGAGTCGTCGACGCGTACCGGAAGGGGCGAGATGGGTTCATGGGGCAGGTTGATGCTGGCATCATCGGTGGTCCTGCTGGCGGGGTGCACGACCACGACCAGCGGCGGGTCGGCCGCGCCGGCTGGCGCTACCGCCAATGCCACCACGGCGAGCGCCGCGACAGGCTGCGGTACGCGGGTCGAGACCGGCTCTCTGCCCGACTGGGCGGACGCCGGATTCAGTGGGGACGCGCGGGCCCCGCACGTCTTCGGGGCGAAGGGCGACATCGTTGCGGTGCTGTTCGCTCATCCGCTGCGGCTGCACAGGAAGGACGGGTCGAACAACAAGATCCTGTGGGTCGCCCGCGCTGCCACGACCTCGCCCGACCCGACGTCACCGGCCACCTTGGTGATCACCGCGACGCTGGACGGCACCGACACCCGGGTGACCCGGGAGGTCGCCGGCGGCCCGGGCCCATCGATCATCGACATGCCACAGGACGGTTGCTGGCACCTCGACCTCCGCTGGTCCGGGCACACCGACACGATGGACCTGGTCTACGCCCCATGAGCTGCCCACTGCCGTTCGTCGGGAGCTGTCGAAGCGACAGTTGTGCTCGGGCCGGTCGGTGGGCCGCATAGGCTGCCTGACGTGCCTGAGGACCTGCGGACGGCGGCGGCCCGTAACAACGCCGAATGGTGCGACATCGTCTGCGGCAGCCACGGGTTGGCAGGTCGTACCGACGCCGAGGCCTGGTCGGTCCCCCGCCGCTCCCCACCGTGGTACCCGGACGCGGTCACCCTGCGGCCCGGTGTCGATGCCGAAGCCCTGCTGGCCCGGATCGACGCGGGATCCGGTGCGTCGGTGAAGGACAGCTTCGCCGACCTCGACCTGTCCGGGTACGGCTTCCGGGTGCTCTTCGACGCGCAGTGGATCCACCGCGCACCGACGGACCCACCGCTCGAAGCGCCGCTCATCCCGGTCACCACGCCCGAAGATCTGGCGGTCTGGGCGGCGGCACACGGCGGCGGGGAGCTGTTCCGCCCAGCCCTCCTGACCGACCCACGGGTACGGGTACTCGCCCGCCACAACGACCAGGGCGGGCTCACCGGCGGCGCGGTGCTCAGCGGCGGCAGCGACGTGTACGGCGTCTCCAACCTGTTCACCCACACCAACAACCCAAGGTCCATCTGGCACGGCGTCTGCGCCACCCTGCCCAGAACAACCCTGGTCGGCTACGAATCCACCCCCGACCTGACCCCAGCCCTGGAAGCCGGCTTCACCCCCACCGGCCCCCTCCGAGTCTGGCTCCACGACCAACCCCACCCCACCCCGTCCCGTTGATCATGAAGTTAGCGACGTCGATACCGGCGTGTCGCGCCGCTAACTTCATGATCAACGAGGCACGGGGGCGGGGGCAGGGGGGCGGGGTGGGGTTAGGTGAGGGTGGTTAGGTCTTCGGGGGTCAGGTGTAGGGCTCCGGCCGCTATGTTCTGCGCCAGGTGTTCCGGGTCTCCGGTGCCGGGGATGGCCAGCACGTGTGGGCCCTGGTGCAGCGTCCAGGCCAGGCGTACCTGATGCGCAGTGACGCCGTGGGCGCGGGCGACCGCCTCGACGGCCTCGCCCTGCGCGGCGCTCGCGCCCGCCTCCCGGCCCCGGCCGGCCAGCGCGAAGAACGGCACGTAGGCGATGCCCCGCTCGCCGCAGAACCGGACGAAGTCGTCCTGCTCCCGGTAGGCGTCCACCCCGTAGTTGTTCTGCACGCAGACCACCGGCGCGATGCCCGCCACCTCGTCCAACTGCTCGGGACGGACGTTGGAGAGCCCGAGGTGCCGGATCAGCCCGGCGGCACGCAGCTCGGCGAGGGCGCCGAACCGGTCGACCAGCGGCACCGTGCCCGGTCCCCGACCGAGGCGCAGGTTCACCACCTCGAGGTGGTCGCGGCCGAGCCGACGCAGGTTCTCCTCCACCTGAGCACGCAACTGCGCCGGGGTGAGCGCCTCGGTGAAGCCCGCCTCCGGGTCGTACCCGAAGCCGACCTTGGTGACGATCACCAGATCCTCCCGGTACGGGGCGAGCGCCGCGCGGATCAGCTCGGTGGCGTAGCGGGCCGGGCCGGTCCCGACCCGCAGGGTTCCGCCGGGCGAGACGTAGAACGCGGCCGTGTCGATGTGGTTGACGCCCAGTTCCACGGCGCGGCGCAGCAGGGCGACGGCCCGGTCGCGGTCGGGGTTCGCGGTGATCCGCATGGAGCCGAAGCCCATCCGGTGCACGGGGCGGTCGCCCAGGGTCCAGGTGCCCGCCGCGGCGGCGGTGATCTCGTCGGTTGGCATTCGGCGACCCTAGCCAGCGCGGGTACGCGGCACAGTCGGCCGCGCACCCGATACCGCCCGGCCACGGTCCGGGTTAGTTTTACTGTGCTGAAGGAGCCTGGTCGGCGCTGTGTCGCGGGCGCAGCACCGGCACCAGCAGCAGGGTCGGCACCAGCAGCAGCGGCACCACCAACAGCGCGCGCAGGATGCCGAAATCGTCGCCGAGCAGCCCCAGCAACGGCGGCCCACCCAGGAACGCGGTGTAGCCGATCACCGCGACGACGCTCACCCGCACGGGCGCGTGGGCCTCCTCGTCGGCTGCCGCGCTCATCCCGACCGGGAAACCCAGCGACGCGCCGAGACCCCACAACGCGACGCCGACGATGGCCACCGGCCCGGAGCCGGCCAGCACGGCCAGGGTGGCGCCGACCACGGCGAGCCCGATGGTGCCGATGAGCACCGGCACCCGGCCCCACCGGTCGAGCGCAACCGTGCCCGCGGTACGCCCGACGGTCATGCCCACGACGAAGACACCGAACACCGCCGCGCCGGCGGCCTCACTCAGGTCCCGACCGTCGACGAACGCCACGGCCAGCCAGTCGTTGGCGGCACCCTCGGTGAAGGCGGCCACCAGCACGAACAGCCCGATCAGCAGGGTGCGCGGCTCCCGCCAGGCGGCGAGCTGTGCCCGACGACGGGCTGCCGGGGTGGAGTCCACCGGATCGCCGTTGGGGTCGCCTCCCGGCAGGGGCAGGAACATTCGAGCGGCGAGCACGGTGCCGCTCAACACGACCACCGCCACGCCGGCGAGGTGCGCGCCGACCGGCACGTCGAACCGGGCCGCCCCGGCGCCGAGGCCGGCGCCGGCCACCGAGCCCAGGCTCCACGCCGCGTGGAAGCGGGGCATGATCGTGCGCCCCAACCGCCGCTCCACCGCAGCGGCCTCCACGTTCATCGCCACATCGCAGGCGCCGGAGCCGTAGCCGAAGGCCACCAACCCCACGGCGACGACGGCGAACGACCCGGCCACCGTGGCGCCCAGCCCCGCCACGGTCACGCCGACCGCGACCAGCACGGCGGCCAGGGTCACGGTGCGGGCCGCGCCGAGCCGCTGGGCGAGCAGGCCGGAGGTCGGCATGGCGAGCAACGCGCCGACGCTCATCGCCAGCAGCAGCAGCCCGAGCCGGCCGGCGGACAGGTCCAACGCCTCGCGGACCGCCGGCACCCGGGAGAACCAGCTGCCGACGGCCAGCCCGTTGAGGGTGAAGGTGACAGCGACGCCGTTGCGAGCGAGCCGCACAGCCCGCGACGGCGGAGGCGCGGTGGCCGGGACAACAGATGGGCTGGTGGGGGCGCTCACGGGGTCAGGTCCTCTTCCTCGGGGTGATCTCCTGGGACGATCGCACACCTGAGAGCGCTACCACCACAACCGGCAATCACCCCTTACCGCTGGTGAGCTTGGCCGGGGCATGATGTGAACTGGCGTTTGTCCGACCAGATGGGCCGCCGCAGGAGGCAACGATGACAGCAGCGGCACACCGACCGGCCACTCTCGAGGACGTCGCGCGGGTCGCCGGGGTGTCCCGGTCCACCGCGTCGCGGGTGATCGCCGGCACGGGGTTCGCCTCGCCGACAGCCCGGGAACAGGTCACGGCAGCCGTCGACCAGCTCGGCTACGTACCCAACACGGCCGCCCGGGCGCTGGTCCGCGGCGGCGGCGGCGTACGACTGGTCGTGGCCGCTCTGGGGACCAGTGCGGCGGTGCTGGACGACCCGTACGTCCACCGGGTGGTCGGCTCGGCCGCCCGGGTGTGCACGCCCGCCGGCGTCGGGGTGGCGCTGCACTGGCTGCCGCTCGGCGAGCCGCGCGGCCTCGACCAGCTCGCCGGGGATCGCACCGTCTGCGGGGTGATTCTGATCAACACCACCGAGGATCTGCTCGACGCGGTGCCACGGTCGCTACACGGCCGGGTGGCCTCGATCGGCATCGGCTCGGCGACCGTGCCGTCGTTCGACGTCGACAACGCCGCCGGCTCCGACGCGGTGCTGCGTCACCTGTACGCCACGGGTCGCCGCCGGATCGCCATGGTGACCGGCCCTCAGTGGCTGCCCTGCGCGCAACGCCCCGTGGAGACGTACCGCCGACTCATGCGCCAGGCGGGCCTGCCGGAGCGGGTGCTGCTCGGGGACTTCACGGCGGCGCGCGGCCGGTCGGCGGCCGACGAGGCGCTGCGCCGCTGGCCGGATGTCGACGCGATCTACGGGATCAGCGACGACACCGCGCTCGGGGTGATCGCCGGGCTGCGTGACGCCGGCGTGCGGGTGCCGGGCGACGTCGCGGTGGCCGGCTTCGACGACATCCCGCTGGCCGCGATGACCGCACCGGCGCTGACCACGGCGAGCCACCCGGTGGGGCAGATCGCGGTCGCCGCGGCGACCGCCTTGCTGGACGGACGTCCGGCCGCTCGGGTGACTCTCTTCCCGTCCGACCTGGTGGCCCGGGCCAGCGCCTGAATCGACTGCCCGTCGCCCTTCCTGGCGGCCCACGCCAGCGCCGACCTGCTGGCCCGGGCCGGCGCGTGGGTCTGCCGCCGGTTAACTCGTCACGAGCCGGGTAACCGCGTCGGACGATCCGTCGATCGCGAGGAGTGGTGACCCGTGTCCGACTCCGCGTCGCCGCACCGGAATCCGCGGCACGGCCGGTTGACCATTCGCCCTCACCCGCCGGTGGCGCCGGGGCCTACCGGGCTCGTGCCGATGACCGGCCCCGACGGCGGCGAAGTGGCGACCGCGTACGCCCCGGAGCCGGCGATCGACGGTTCGGCGTACCGGTTGGTGCTGCTCCTGCACGGTGCGGGCGGCTCGGCGCGGCAAGGGTTGGACCTGCTGCTGCCCGTCGCGGACGCGCACCACCTGCTGCTGGTCGCCCCGCAGTCGTCGGCGGCCAGTTGGGACCTGATCGCCGGCGGATTCGGGGCGGACGTGGGGCGTATCGACGGGTTGCTGGCGACCGTCTTCGACGGCTACCCGGTGCGCGACGTGACGCTCGGCGGTTTCTCCGACGGCGCCTCGTACGCGCTGTCGCTGGGCTTGGCCAACGGAGACCTGATCGACGCGGTGCTGGCCTTCTCCCCTGGTTTCGCCGCGCCACCGGTCACCCACGGCCATCCACGGATCTTCATCTCGCACGGAGTCGACGACCGGGTGCTGCCGATCGACGTGTGCAGCCGTCGGCTCGTCCCACACCTGCACGGACTCGGCTACGACGTCACCTACGAAGAGTTCCACGGCGGCCACGAGATCCCCACCCCGATCCGCGATTCCGCCACCGCCTGGCTCACCACCGATGATCCATTGGTCATCACCGGCCCGGACGGCGGAGGGCCCTGACGGCAGTTCAGCCTGCGATGGCGGACTCGGGTGAGGCGAGGAACCGGGTCAGCACCTCGACGGTGCCCGGAGTCCAGGGTCGACCGTTGAGCACCTCGTCGCCGGGCACGAAGACCATCGCCGCGCCCTCACCGAGCACCACGTCCTCCTGCCGGGCCCGGGTGCTGCCGAGGAAGTAGTGCTTCACCCGGCCCAGCTCGGGCAGCGTCTGCACGGCGATCGGGCGCAGCGGCCCTTCGGCGCGCAGGCCGGTCTCCTCCCACAGCTCGCGCTCGGCGGTCTGCTCCGGCGTCTCCCCCGGCTCGCCGTGGCCGCCGGGCAGCCCCCAGACGTTGGGGTGGTAGCGGGCGTTGCCATCGCGTAGTTGCAGCAGCAGTTGGCCATCGGGATCCACCAGCAGCACGCACGCGATCATCATCATCCGGTCAGCCTACGACCGACGAGGAACCGTCGTTGCCCCAAAACTCCAGAGTAGTCAATTGGGCCACCATCGGACTAAATAAAATGCGACAGCGTGCCGGTAAAATCGGCGACTGCGTTGTGACCGATCGCTGACTGCCCATGGTGAAATCGATCACACACACTGAGCCCATGAACAGGAGAGTCAACCGCGGTAAGGCACTCCGCGTCGCGGTGTGTCTCCTCCTTCTCGCCGCGCTGAGCGGCTGCATGCAACTCAACATGGGCCTCACCGTCAACGCCGACGACACGGTCGACGGGCAACTGCTGCTGACGGCCCAGAAGTCCCTGCTGACCTCGCGGAACAAGAACGTTCCGGCGGCCTTCGCGGAGCTGCGGCAGAACATTCCCGCCCTGCCGCAGGGCGAGGAGACCGGTTACGAGGACGACAAACTCTTCGGCACCCAGATCAGTTATCGCAAGGCGCCGCTGGCGAGCTTCGACACCGAAAGTGTGAAACTGGTCCGGGACGGCGATTTCTACCGCTTCACGTTGCCACTGGATCCGACGAAATACGGCGGAAAGGTGGCGCAGCAGAATCCGCAGAACCAGCAGGCCTTCCTCAAGTTGATGTCATTCGAGATCTCGGTGACATTTCCCGGCCGGGTGATCGACAGCAATGGCACCGTCAACGGTCGATCGGTCAGCTGGAAGGTGGACCCCAACCAGGACAAGCCGACCGAGCTGCGGGCCGTCGCCGAGGCGCCACCTCGACCGTCCGCCTCGCCGGCCGCCGCCAGCGACGGAGGCGGGTTCCCCTGGCTGCTGGTCGTCGGCGGAGCGCTCCTCCTGCTGCTGCTCGCCGCGGTGGGCGTACTCCTGGTGCGCCGCCGCCATCCCGCGACGCCGGCTGCGCCCGGCCCGACCTCGCCGGGCCCGCCCGCCGGCGCCCCGGGGCCCGGCTGATCCACCTGGTGGCCGGCTCAGCCGGCCGCGCCCGGCCCCGGCCGCCCGCGACGACGGCGACCGGCCCCGGTGCTCCCAGCTTGGGAGCACCGAACCTCACCACCACCACATCCCGGTCGCACCATCGCAGAAAAGGGGGATCGCCATGAACGATCTCTTCACCTGGGCAGCTCTGGGGAGCCTCGCCGGCGCGAGCGCCGCCACCCTGCTGGCCACCAACGTCATCGGCGGGCTGATCGGCCCCAGCGGCGACAAGATTCGCAAGTGGATCGCCATCGGCATCGCGCTGCTGCTGTCCTACGTGACAGCGGCGTTCGCCGACGACGCCGGCGGCGAGAAGTGGATCATCGCGTTCTTCAACGCGCTAGTCATCTTCTCCGCCGCGCTCGGCGTCAACCAGTTCCCGCCCGGCAACCGGCAGGCGACACAGGCGTCGCCGACCCAGGTCGCGCAGGGTCGTGAACCCCGAGTCTTCCGCTCCTGGGTCTGAGGGGTGACGTCATGGTCTTCGGAATCATCAGCGCGGCGGTCCAGGTCGGCTTCGGCGCCCTGTTCGGCTTCCTCGCCGGCGGCCCGATCGGGTTGCTGATCGGCGCCGTCGTGGGCCTGCTGGTCGGCGCGGTCTTCGGCTGGTCGGTGGCCTCCGCCGGGGTGTACGCATCAGACGCCCGCGGCATCTTCCTCTTCGTCGTCGACCACACCTGGAGCCTGCTCAACACGGTCGTCGGGGCCATCTACCTGGCCGTGCACCTGATCTTCGGCCACTCGCTGGACCGGCCCACCTCGTCCGGCAGCGGCCGGGTCAGCGTGGTGGAGGGGGTCTCGCCCCGCTACGCCACCACCATCGGCACCGTCTGCGCCGGCTCCAGCTCAGGCATCCAGCGGCACGAGGACGTGCACATCTTCCAGGGTCGCCTGCTCGGCCCGCTCTACATCCCGCTGGTGCTGGCGAACTACGTGCTGTTCACCATCGCCCCGGTGTGGCTGCTCTACCACGACCACACCAACGCCCCGATCAACCGGTTCACCCGGTACTTCGAGATCGGCGTCTACCCACACGTGTGGAACGAGGCCATCGCGTACCGGATCCAGGGGACGCCGCCGCGATGAGCACCGACGGGCGCGGACCGATCGAGACGGCCACCACCGAGCTGGCAGCCTGGCTGACCAGCGCGGCGGGGGAACCTGTCCCGATCGGCCCGCCCCGCACCGACGGCGACGCCGCCGGGCTCACCCTCTGGCCCCTCGAACTGCGCCCGGCCCGGCAGACCCGCTCCAGCGGCGCGGTCCGCGAGCCGTACCGGTTCACGGTCCGCTACCTGCTCTGCGTGACCGGGCCGGCCGGGTTGCCCCGGCTGGACCGGGTGCTCACCGCCGCCACCAGCGACGGCAGCTACCCGGTCGTCCTGGAGGCGGGTGACGCACCGCTGTGGACGGCGTTCGGTGCCACGCCGCGCCCGGCGCTGCTGATCGACGTGCCCGCGCAGGTGGACCACCCGACCCCCGCCGCGCCGCCGGTGCTGCAACCGCTGCGGCTGCGGCAACTGGAGGTGCGCACCCTCACCGGCCGCGTGGTCGGCACCGAGGACCAACCCCTCGCCGCGATGCGGATCGAGCTTCCCGGCACCGGGTCCGCCACCCGCACCGACACCGACGGCCGGTTCCTGATCGTCGGCGTCCCGCACGACCCCGAACATCCGAGCCCGGTACGGCTCCGCCTGACCGGGCGCGGGCTCGTGCTCACCGCCGACGTCGACCCCGCCGAGGACGACATCGTCATCGTCTGCGCGCCACCGACCCACTGACGCCCACCCGCACAGGAGGACCGATGCCCAGCTACTTCTCCCCCGGCATCTATGTCGAGGAGGTCCCCAGCGGCGCCCGACCGATCGGGCCGGCGAGCACCAGCATCGCCGCCTTCGTCGGCGTCGCCCCGAACCGCAACGCGCACCTGGGCAAGGCGGTGCCGGTCAACAACTGGACGGAGTTCCTGCGGCTCTTCGCCGACGGGGAACGGGTGGACAGCACCCCGCTGGCCCGGGCGGTCTTCGGCTTCCTGGACAACGGAGGCGCACGCTGCTGGATCGTCAACGTCGGCGAGGGCGGAGCGATCACCGGCACCGGGCAGCGGCGCGGCGGCCTGCAACTCCTGGAGGCCGTCGACGAGATCTCCATCATCGCCGCACCCGGTTTCCACGACGTGGTCTCACACGAGGCGCTGCTCAGCATGGCCGAGCGCACCCGCACCATGGTCGCGATCTGCGACCCGGCACCGGACATCGACGACATCTCCGCGTTGACGCGGGTCGCCACGCCGTCCTCCGGCAAACCCCCCAAGCCCGCCGAGGGTACGGGTGGCGGCTCGGGTAGCCCTGGTGGCTCGGGCGGGGCGGAGGGGGCCGCGTACCGGCCCCGGCAGTCCGAGTTCGGCGCGTTCTACTACCCGTGGCTTCGGGTACGCGACCCGATCAGCGGGGAGTTGGAACTCACCCCGCCGAGCGGGCACCTGGCCGGCATCTGGGCCCGCACCGACGCCCTGCGCGGTGTGCACAAGGCACCGGCCAACGAACCCGTACGCGGTGCCGTCGACCTCGGTTACCTGGTCACCCGACCGGAACACGACGTGCTCAACCCCAAGGGCGTCAACGTGATCCGCTACTTCGCCGGCGAGGGCATCCGCGTCTGGGGCGCCCGTACGCTCGCCGCCGAGGCCAGCGAGTGGCGCTACCTCAACGTACGGCGGCTCAGCATCGCCATCGAACAGGCCATCGCCAACGGCACCCGCTGGATGGTCTTCGAGCCCAACGACTTCACCCTCTGGCGCTCGATCCGGCGCGACATCGGGGCGTTCCTCACCCGCGTGTGGCGCGACGGCGCGCTGCTCGGGCGCAGCCCCGAGGAGGCGTTCTTCGTCAAGTGCGACGAGGAGACCAACCCGGTTGATGTGCGCGACGCCGGCATGGTGATCGCCCACATCGGCATCGCCGTCGTCAAACCCGCCGAATTCGTGGTGTTCAAGCTGAGCCAGTGGGCCGGCGGCACCGAGACCGAGACGATCGGAGGCTGACATGCCCACCACAGCCACCCCACAGCCCGGCGCCCCGGTCGACCCGTACCGGGCGTACAACTTCCGGCTACTCATCAACGGCGTCACCAACGGCCACTTCACCGAGATGACCGGGCTGGAGGTGAACATCCCCGGGCAGCCGTACCGGGAGCACGGCCTGGGCCGGATGCGGATGGTGCCCGGCCAGGCCGAGTACGAGCCGGTGACGCTGCACTTCGGTCTCACCGCCTCCCGGGAGCTGTGGGACTGGGTGAACGCCACCGCGCAGGGCACGCTCAACCGTCGCAACGTCTCGGTCGTGCTGCTGGACTCGGTCGGGACCGCCGAGGTGCTGCGCTGGAACCTGATCGACGCCTGGCCCACCCGGTGGCGCGGCGCACATCTCAACACACTCAGCCACGAGATCGCCATCGCCTCGTTGACCCTGCGCTACGAGGGCCTGGAGCTGGAGTCCGGCGGTGCCACCGCGCCGACTCCCGCGTAGCTGGTTGGCCGGCCGACTGCGCTCGGCGGCCGGGACGATGCAGCGCCTCGCCGGGCGCGTCGAGCACCAACGTTCGGACACCTTCAGGCCGACCCCGCGACGCTTCGGGGAACCCCCGCAGCACTGGCTGGACCTGGTCGCCGAACACGCGCCCGGTCTGCTGCACGACCTGGACCTCGACATACCCCGGGCCGGCACCAGCGACGCGGCGGTCCACGACGAACGGCACGTCGGATTCGGGCCGACCGGTTGGGCCGGAGCCGGTGGTACGGCTCCGGCCGCGCAGGGAACGGGTGAACCGGGCCAACGGTCCAGCGCCGATCAGTCGGGTGGCTACGGCACCCCAGCCGAGGCGTCGACCTGGTCGCCTGCCGGTGCGGGCGGGGCTGGTGCCGCTGGCGAGCGCGGTGGCTCTGGTGCGAGTGGGTCCCAGGATTCCGATACGGCAAACAGCCTCGGCAGGTCCGGTGCCACAGGTACTGCCGGTGGGCCCGGCGCGGGGACGAAGTCCTGGGAGTCGGGCGGACCGGATAAGACGGCGCAACGAGGTCCGTGGGGCGATGCCGCAGCCGTAGGCGGGAACGGGCTGACCCGGGCGGGCGAAACCGCTACCCCAGACCGCCCGCTGATCCGCCCTGCGACCCCCGGCCCGCTCGCATCGCTTACCAGCCGCTCCCGCCAACGGACCAGGGAACCGATTCCCACCCGAACCGCACCCCCCGCATCCCCGGCTTCGAGGCGGCCCGCGCAGATCTTGGAAGATTTCGGCCCCTCCAGGGGCACTTTCCTTCCAAGATCTACTGCCGGCACCGGTGGCGTCGCCGGTGACGGGCTTTCGGGCGGGCGGGACGGGTTCGGGGGCGGCCAGCGCGGGTTCGCGGGCAGCCAACACGAGTCAGGGGGCGGTCCGGGCGGGTTTCCGGGGGATCGACGTGGGGGCGGGCCGAGGGGGACAGATTCGGCTGGTGCGCCGTTGGCAGGGGGTACCGGGCTCGCCACGAGCGATAGGCGAGGTGGCCTGGCCCGCGCCACCATCAGCGGGGCCTCGCCGGCCTCGCTGGCCTTGCCGGCCTTGCCGGCCTTGCCTGACGAACCGGCATGGCCTGGACAACGAGCCGGACAGCACGCCGGACAGCACGCCGCGCAGCACGCCGGACAGCACGCCGCGCAGCACGCCGCGCAGCACGCCGGGCAGCACGCCGCGCAGCAGGCTGGACAGTGGGGCCCTGAGGCGGGGGCGGTCGGAGCAGGGGCCCGGGCCGATGGCTGGGAGCGCGGCCCGGCCGGCGGATGGTCGGCGAGCACTGCGTCGCTGACGTCCCTGGCCAATGCGGCGGCCAGCGGCCCCTGGCCGGCCCTTCCGGACGAGCCAGCGTGGCCCGGGCACCGAGCCGGTGAGGCGGTAACCAGGGGGGCGTGGACGGGGCAATCGGGCTCGGGCCTGGCCGGCGGTGGATGGTCGGTGGTGGCCAACGGGCCATGGCCCGCGCTGCCGGACGACCAACCGCTGTGGACGGTGCCGGATGCGGCGGTGGACGCGGCCCACCTGGCGCGCCTGGACCGGGAACAGGCGGGTGACTGATGGAACGCGTCGCCTTCCTCATCGACTCCTCCGGCGAGCGGGTGGACTGCCTGCTCAACCCGGAGACCGTGCAGGTGACCCGACTCGCCGGCGTACGCCCCCGGGGTGCCGCCGGCGGGCAGCTGACCGGGTCCGGGCTGGCCGACGACCCACTGGTGTTCACCGGCGGCGGTCGGACCGAGCTGGTGCTCGATCTGCTCTTCGACGTCGACTTCGTGGAGGCGCAGGTCCGCCCGGCCGACGTCCGGGTGCTCACCCGTCCCCTGTGGATGCTGGCGGAGAACTCCACCGCTGAGCATGGTTGGCTGCGACCGCCGCTGGTCCGGTTGGTCTGGGGCAAGACCTGGAACGTGCCCGGTGTGATCATCGCGGTGGCGGAGCGGTTCGACGCGTTCACCGGCACCGGCTCGCCCCGCCGTTCCTGGCTGCGGCTGAAGCTCGTCCGGGCCGCTGAGACGGCCGATCAGGCCGAGGCCGGCTTCGCCGAGGAGTTGGCCGCGGCGAGCACCCCGACCGCCGCACCGGGCAGCGCGGTGATCGCCGCTGGCGACGGCGCGGCGGAGCCGGGCCGCTCCGGAGTGCGCTTCGACCTGCTGGCCAACGACGCGCTCGGCTCGCCGCTGCGCTGGCGCCTGCTGGCCGAACACAACCGGATCACCGATCCGCTGGCGGTGCCGGCCGGCACCACCCTCGCCGTCCCGCCGCCCGGCACCGCGGGCGGCGGGTCGACGGTGGCGGGTGCGGTGGCCGGAGTCGCGCGGGCGCTGGCCGGCGCGGTAGGTGCTGGCGCATCGTTCGTGGGCGCCTCGATCGCCACCGCGCCCGCCGCCTGGGGCCCGACGCCCGGACCGACGACCGGCCCCACACCAACCGGCCCGAACCCAGCCCCAGGGGTTACGCCGTGAGCAGCGTCGCGCCCCGCGCGCTGACCGTCCTGCTCGACGGCGTCGAGTTGGCCGGTGCCGCCCGTCAGCGGGTCCGCTCGCTGCGGGTGGCAGCGCGGCTCGACCAGCCCACCCAGGCCGAGCTGGTGCTCGCCACGACCGTCGGGGCCGGCGCGTTCGACCCGGCGGTCCGCCCCGGCACGGCGCTGGACGTCCGGCTCGCCGACCAGGAGGACGCCCTGTTCAGCGGGGAGGTCACCGGTGTGGAGGTCGAGTACGCCGCCGACGGAGCGGCGGTGCTGCGGCTGCGGGCGTACGACGCGCTGCACCGGTTGCGTAAGCGGCAGGGGTTGCGGGTCTTCACCTCGGTGACCGCCGTCGAGCTGGCCCGGGAGTTGTGCGGCGAGGTGGGGTTGGACGTGACGGCGGAGGTCGACGGGCCACGGCTGGAGCGGCTGCTGCAACACCGGCACAACGATCTGGAGCTGCTGCGCGAGGTGTCCGGTCGGGCCGGGCTGCACCTGGCCGCCGACGGCGACGGGGTCCGGCTGGTCACGCTCGCCGGTTACGGGGAGCCGGTCGCGTTGACCCTCGGCGCGGGTGTGCACACCCTGCGGCTGGCGACCAACGCCGACCAGGCCAGCGGTGCCAGCGCCGCGTTGGGCTGGCATCCGCAGCGGGCCGAGTTGATCAGCCAGCAGGCCGACGAGGCGCGCTGCGGCCGAGCGGCCGGTGACCGGCCGGACCCGGCCGACGTGGGTGCCGACGGGGTACGCACCGCCGTCGACCAGCCCGGCCGCAGCGACGACGAGTTGGCGGCGCTGGCGCAGGCGCGGTTGGACACTCGCGCGGCGGCGCTGGTCACCGCGGAGGGGGTCGCCGAGGGCGATCCGGCGTTGCGGCCGGGCCGCCGGATCGACCTGCGCGGTGTGCCCGACCCGGTCGCCGGGGCGTACGTGCTGACCGAGGTGGTGCACACCGTGGACGGCAACGGGCACCTGACCCGCTTCTCCACGGTGCCGCCGACCACTCCAGCGGCCCACATCGGCGGCGCGGTGGTCACCCTCGGCACCGTCACCGACGTCGCCGACCCGGACGGGCTGGGCCGGGTCCGGCTGACCCTGCCGGCCTACGGGGACCTGGACGCCGGCTGGCTCGCCGTCCTCTGCCCGGGTGCCGGGCGCGGCAAGGGCCTGGTGGCGCTCCCCGATCCGGACGACACCGTGCTGGTGGTGCTACCCGGTGGCGAGCCGGCCTCGGGCATCGTGCTCGGTTCGCTGTTCGGCGCCGTCGAGCCGTACGACGCGGGCATCGACGACGGCCGGGCGCGGCGCTGGACGCTGCGTACCGCCGGCGGGCAGTCGATCGTCGTCGACGACGTGCAGCGCAGCCTGCGGCTGGCAACCGAGGGCGGCAGCTATCTGGAACTGACCCCCGATCTGGCCACTCTGCACGCGGCGTCCGACCTGGTGATCTCGGCGCCCGGTCGGGCCATGGTGGTGCGCGCCCGCAGCGTGGACTTCCTGCACGCCGAGTCGACCGAGGACCCGACCACCGCGGCGCAGCAGGCCCGTTCGCTCGCCCGCGCCCACCACGAAGGAGGCGGCTGATGCGCTGGATCCACCGTGACTCCGTGATCACCTGCGATCACGACGGCCGGGTCGAGAACCGACCCTCGCAGCAGTGGGTGACCGTCACCGGCGTGCCCGTGCTGGTGGACACCGATCCGGAAGGGCGCGACATCAAAGCCTGCCCCAACTACGGGCCGACGATCAAGCCGTGCGGCAAGACGCTGACCGTCCGGGTCGGCTACAGCGACTGGGTCCGCGTCGGCGGGCACCGGGTGGTGCTGTCGCACCTGGAGGGGTTCACCGACGGCACACCGCCGGGGCTGGTCCACCACACGGTGCGCGACCCCCGCCAGCAGTTCCTGGGGGCGGACCGGTGAGGGCCTTCCGCTTCGTCGGCGCCGGCTTCGACGCCGGCCGTACCGGCGGGTTGGCGCTCACCGCCGCCGGCGGCCTGGCGATGACCGAGGGCGACGAGAGCGTACGACAGGCGCTGTTTCTGCTCTTGTCGACCACGCCGGGCGAGCGGTTGATGCGACCCGGGTACGGCTCCCGGCTGCACCGGCTGGTCTTCGCGCCCAACGACGACACCACGGCCGGCCTGGCCATCCACTACGTCCGGCAGGCCATCGCCCGTTGGGAGCCACGGGTCGAGGTGATCGACGTGGACGCCGGGCCGGACCCGGACGACGCGTGGCGGCTGGTGATCCGGTTGGACTACCGGGTGCGGGCCAGCCTGACACCCGGACAGCTGGTCTTCTCCGTGGACCTGCTCCCGGTCGACGAACCCGCGCAGGGAGGACCGTCATGACGCTGCCTGTGCCGCACCTGGACGACCGCGGGTTCCTCGACCTGGTCACCGAGGCCCGGGAACGGATCCGGCAGTCCTGCCCGGCGTGGACCGACCTGTCGGCGCACGACCCGGGCATGGCGCTGGTGGAGGCGTTCGCGCACCTGACCGAGGTGATGATCTACCGGCTGAACCAGTTGCCGGAGAAGGCGTACGTCTCGTTCCTGAACCTGCTCGGAGTCACCCGGCACGCGCCCACCGCGGCCTGGGCGGACGTCCGGTTCACCCGCAGCGGCACCGACCGGGGCGCGGTGCGGATCCCGGCCGGCCTGCGGGTCGCGGCGGCCCGTGGCGCGGATCCCCGGCCGGTCGTGTTCGTCAGCACCGAGCCGACGTTACTGCCCGCCGGCGAGACCTCGGTGACGGTCCGGATGCACCACTGCGAACCCGTCGAGGCGGAGCTGCTCGGCGTGGGCACCGGCCAGCCGGGTCAGGTGCTGCGGGCGGCCCACGCTCCGCTCGCGCACACCGCCGAACCGCTGGACCTGCTGCTCGGCGTGGAGGTGCCGGCCGGCTCGGTGGAGTTGGGCGCGGCGGCCCGCGAGCACGACGGCCGCACGTTCGAGATCTGGCGGCCGGTGGACAGCTTCGCCGGGCTCGGCCCGCAGGCCAAGGTCTACCTGGTCGATCGCTGCTCCGGCACCGTCACCTTCGCCCCGGCCCTCGATCTGCGACCGCCCGCCGGTGCGGCCCACGCCGCGACGGACGAGGCCACGCCGGCCGCGCCCGAACCGGCCACGGCGAGCGGTCCGGCGTCGGTGACCGTGGCGGCCGTGCCGCCGGCCGGACGGCAGATCCGGCTCTGGTACCGGGCCGGCGGTGGGCCCACCGGCAACGTGGCGGCGGGCACGCTGACCAGCCTGCGTGACCCACTACCGGGGGTACGCGTGGACAACCCCGCGCCGGCGGCCGGCGGCCGGGAGATGGAGGCGCTGGAATCGGTGCTGCTGCGCGGCCCGTACGAGTTCTTCGCCCAGCAGCGGGCGGTCACCGCCCGCGACTTCGAGGTGCTGGCCACCAGCTCCGGCGCGGTGGCGAGGGCCCGGGCGTTCACCCGCGCGGCGGTCTACAGCTTCGCCCGGCCGGGTGAGGTGGAGGTGGTGCTGGTCCCGTACGTGCCGCCGACGGCCCGCCCCGGTGGACGGCTGCCGGTGGCGGTGCTGCGCGAGCACGAGGTGCCCGAGGCGCGGCACCGGGTGGAGGCGGACCTGGAGGAACGCCGGATGGTCGGCATCCGGTCCCGGGCGACCTGGGCCCGCTTCAAGGCGGTGTCGGTACGGGCCCGGGTGGTGGTCCGGCGGGAGGAGGACGTGGACGCGGTCCGTCGCCGGATCCACGACCGACTGCACCAGACGTTGAGCCCGCTGCCGACCGCGCTCAACCCGGCCGGCTGGCCGTTCGGCGAGCCACTGCGGGCGTCCAACGTGTACCGGCTGCTGGAGCAGGCCGAACCGGGTGTGCGCTACGTCGAGTCGGTCCGGTTCGTGGTCGACGAGGCGCCCGACGCCGAGGTACGCGCCCTCGCCGTCGACCAGTACCAGCCCCGCACCTGGTACGCCGGGCGCGGCCCGGTGATGTTCCGCTCCAGCAACGGCGGCGCGGGTTGGGAGCCGGCCGGCCGGTTCGACGGCGAGACGGTGGTGCGGGTGGCGCCCGCGCCCGCGCCGGTGCGGCCGGGCATCGTCGCGCGTCCCGGCTCGGTGGCGGTGGTGACGCTGCGCGCCTCCGGCGGTTCCCGGGTGCACCTGAGCACCGACCTGGGCGAGACGTGGTCGCTGCTCACCGACCTGGATTCGCGGATCTCCGACGTGGCCTGGCTGGACCGCGACGGCGCGGGCGCGCTGCTGGTGGCCACCGACACCGGCCTGTACGAGGTGTCGCTGCTGCCCGGGGCGGTGCCGTTGCAGATCCTGGTCGACCCGTCCGACGCCGACCGGGGGTTCTACGCGGTGCGCGCGTTTGTCTCGGAGCGGGGTGCGCCGGGCGTCGCGGTCGCCGCGCAGGCCAGCTTCGGGGTGTACCTGTCGACCGCTGGCGGCCGGCCGGGCAGCTTCACGCACGTCGGTCTCTCCAACGTGGACAACCGCGTGTTGACGGTGCAGTACGACGGCCCGGCCACGTTGCTGTGGAGCGGCGCTGGCGAACCCGACCCGAAGAAGCCCGGCCAGGGCTGTCACCGCACCCGGCTGTTCGAGTCCGACGTGAAGTGGCAGTCGATGCAGGCCGGGTGGATCGGCGGCACCTGCCGGGATCTCGCGTTCGCCGGCCAGCAGGCGGTGGCGGCCACGCAGAGCGGAGGGGTGCTGCGGCTGGACACCCTGGCCGCACAGCCGCAGTGGCAACCGGTGATGGTCAACTGCGGTTTGCCGCTGCGCGACCGGACCCGGTTCGTGCCGGTCGACGCCCTCGCCGTGAGCGGGGGCGCGGGCGGCCACGCAACCGGCGGCGGCTCCGGCACCGCGGAGCGGCTGATCCTGGCCGGCGGTCAACGCGGCGTGTACCGCAGCGCCGACGCCGTCGACTGGACGCCCAGCGCCAACCAGGCCACCGCCGACGTGGTGACCGTCCCGGATACCTGGCTGCTCTGCTCCGGCGAGCACGACATCGAGGTGGTGCGCCAAGATGCGGCGCTCGGCGATTGAACGGCTGCTGCCCGCCGCCTATCAGCGGGCCTGCGTGCCGGGCAGCGTGCTCTGGGCGCTGCTGGACGTGATGGAGGGGTTGCACGCCCCGGACGAGGCGATCCTCGCCGAGGTGGACGCCCTGTTCGACCCGTACCGGGCACCGGACGGGCTGGTCGTGCAGTTGACCCGCTGGGTGGCGATGGACCACGTGGTGGCCTCGCCCCGGCCGGACACCCCGCTGCCGCTGCCGGTGGGCCGGCTGCGCGACCTCGTGGCCAACGGGGCGCTGCTGGCCCGCTGGCGGGGCACCCCGTACGGGATGCGCAGGGCCCTTGAGCTGGCCACCGGGATGCCGGGCTTCGCGATCGACGAACCCGCCGAGCAGCCCTTTCACGTCGTGGTGCGGGTGCCGGCCGCCGCCGCCGGCCAACTCGCCGTGATCACCCGCATCGTCGAGGCGGAGAAGCCCGCCTCGACCACCGTCGAGATCGTCCTGGAAGAGGAGTCGTCATGACCACCGAGTGGGCGGTCGTCGCCGCCGCCGAGCAGTTCACCCTCGACCCGCGCAACAGCGGCGAGCTGACCTTCACCGTCTCCAACCCGGGCAACGCGCCGGACACCGTGGTGTTCGACGTGGCGCCCGGTGACGGCTCCCAGCGTGCGTGGTTCACCGTCGCCGAGCCGCAGCGGGTGGTCCCCGGGCAGGGCTCGGTGTCGTTCCTGGTCAAGCTCGCCGTGCCGGCGGGCACCCCGCCACGGCGCTACGACATGACCGGGTTCGCGTACTCGGCGAACACCGCGCCGGAGGAGAGTTCCCGCTCCAGCGGCCGGGTCACGTACGAGGTGCGGGCGGTCGCGCCGCCACGGCGTACCCCATGGTTGTGGATCGCCGCCGCGGCGGCGTTGGTGCTGGTGGTGGTGACCGTGGGGGTGGTGCTGCTGACCCGCGACGGCGAGCCGGCCCCCGGCGAGCCGAGGGTGGTCACCATCGAGGCGGAGAGCCTGGTGGAGGCCGCGGTGGTGGAGTCGCCCCGGACCAGCGGGGCGGTCGTGGGGGCGCAACCCAACTGCTGCGAGGTGACCTGGTCCGGGGACAAGCAGTTGTTCTTCCAGGGGCTGGCCATCGGCGACCAGGTCACCGTGACGGTGCAGATCCCGGCCGACGGCACGTGGCGCTTCGCCGCGGTGCGCACCACCTCGTTCGACTACGCCAACACCGTGTTCGTGATCGACGGCACCCAGGTCGGCGGGGCCTTCCTCGGCTTCACCCCGAAGGTGCAGAAGACCGGTTTCCTGGACGTGGGTACGGTCCGGCTGACCAAGGGTCCGCATCGGCTCACCCTGGCGGTGGTGGGCAAGACACAGGGCACCAACCGCTACTTCGCGGGCGTCGACGAGATCCGGTTCACCGAGATCGTGGCGCAGGCTGCCGCGCGATGAGCGGCCGACAGAAGGCGCTGCTGGGGCTGCTCGCCGTCCTGCTGGTGGCGCTGTTCGTGGTCGCGGTGGGCACGGGCCGCGACGACCAGGGCGATCCGGGAGCCCGGCACGGGCTGATCGACCGGTTGGGTGCGCTGGGCGGCGAGCGTGCCGCGGTGGACCCGACAACGGTCAGCGCCGACTGCGCCGACGAGACGGGCCGGCTGGTCTTCACCGGCAGTTGCGTGGTGCGGGTCGTCGACCCCGGCGGGCTGCGCACGCTGGTGCTGCGCAGCGCGGCACGGTTCACGGTCGTCGCACCGGCACCCGGCGACGCCCACCTCACCATCCGCGACGAGGTCGAGCCGGCGTCGGACGGCACCGGCGCGGTGGCGAAGATCGCCGTCGACCAGGCCACCGAGGTGGGCCTGACCTGCCCCGGCCTGGGTGGCTGCACCGTCGTCGTGGCCACATCCTGACCCGAGAGGAAGGTGCCACCGTGGGTGACCTGCGCAAGCCGTTCCTGCTGCTGGCCATGCTCGCCATCGTCCTGGCGATCGGCGTGGAGTTGGGTGCCGGGCTGCTGCTCGGCGGCGCCGACGCCGGCGCCGCGCTGGCCGACAGCGCCGGCACGCTGGACGTCCAGCTCGACGACGTGTCCGGGGTCAGCGAGCCGTCCGGCCGGGGCACCGGCTACCTGGCGTTGATCGACGCGGTGGCGGTGTGGAGCACCGGGCTGTTCTGCCTGGGCCTGCTGCTGCCCGAGCGCGTCCAGGGTCGGGTGCAGGGCGTCGCCAGCCTGATCTTCTCGATCGTCCTGATCATCGTCGGGCTGATCGCGCTGGTCATCGCATTCGTGGAGCTGTCCATCATGGTGTCGCTGTTCCTGGCCGTCCCGTTCGGCACGCTGGCGTACCTGGCCCTGTGGGGGTTCTTCCCGGTGGGCGAGGCAGCGGTGCTGCTCGGGCTGGTGCTGCTGCTCAAGCTCGTGTGGGCCGGGCTGCTGGTGCTGGCCCAGCCACGCTTCCTGCAGAACAAGGGCCTCGTCCTGCTGATCCTCACCACCCTGCTGTGCACGGTCGTGCTGGAGTTCCTGCACAACCTGGTGCCGGTGATCCTGGTCAGCATCGTCGACGACGTGGCGGCGCTGGTCTTCGCGGTGATCGCGATCATCTGGGGGCTGGTGCTGCTGATCGGTTCGATCCCGGCGATCGTCAAGGCCATCCGGGTCACCGCCGCGCTGCCCACCCGTTGACGTTTGCGATATCGGCAACGCTCGGGTGGATTGTCTGTGACCCTGACGGCGTGGACAGGACGCCGCGGTGCGACGCAGTGGAGCTGCGCGTGCACGGCATTTCCGGCGTCACCGCCGAACGGATCCTCGACCACCCGATCGTGGCCCGCGTCGCCGGGGACACACACGCGGGCTTCTTCCGGCCCCGGCCGGGGAGCGGCGCCGCCGGCGGGGCCACGGCCGGAGTCGCCGTCGAGGCGTACCGCTGGGGTTCCCTGACCGCTGGCGCGGCGGTGCGGACGGCCTCGATGTTGCTGTTGCTGCCCTTCATGTTGAGCAACCTCGCGGTCTGGCTGCGACCGCCGGGGCACGACCGGTGGGGGCTGCTCAGCATGCTGTGCCGCCTGCTCGCCGGCACCCTCACGGCCACGTTCGTGCTGGCGATCGTGGGCGTCACGCTGGACCTGATCGGGTGGCAGTGCGTGCCGTACCCCGGGTGCCGGGCCAGCCGCCCCTACCTGGCCTGGCTCTACATGCTTCCGTCCGGCCCCCGGTTGGCCCTGCTGTCGGCCGTCCCGCTGCTGGCGTTGCGGGTCGTCTGGGCCATCGGCACCCGGTCGGCGCGGGCTTTCGAGGGGTTCGGCCCGTCATCGGCGCAAGCGCTCGCGGACGGCGAGACCGGGAGCCTCGCCGACGCCGGCTTCTGGCAGGACGAGCAGACGATCGGTTGGCTGCGTCAGATCCACGTGGCGCTCGGCATCAGCACGCTGAACGTCTCTCTGATCGCGGGTATCTCGCCGGCCGGGTTCGGCGCGCCCCGACACGTCGCGCCGTTCGGGGTGGCCGTCGGGCTGCTCGTGTTCAACGTGATTCTTCTCTGCCTGCCCGCGCCGGCCAGCGCGGCGGGGGCCCGACGGCTTCTGCGCCCCCTGTGGGCGGCCACCGTGGGGGTGAGCGTGCTGTGCCTCGCCGTCGCCACCCTCGCGGGCGCGACACCGTCCGGCTCGGGCAAACTGCCCGGGTACGAGGGCGCCGCCGCCGGGGTGGTCGCCGTGCAGGGCGTCCTGCTCGTCATGCTCACCGTCGTCACGTACACCCGCCAGCGTGGTGTCCGCACCGAGCGCCCCTTCCTGCGCGGGCTCGGCACCCCGATCATGGCAGCGGCGGCGGTGAGCGTCGGCGCCGCCTTCACCGCGACCCTGGTCTACCGTATCGCCGACGCCCTCGACCACGGCGACATCCCCGATCCGATCCGGCCCAACTCGCCGCTCGTCGGCCCACTGGAGCCGCCGGTCGCCTACTGGTGGGCCGCGCTCGCCGGGCTCGCCGCGCTGCTGATCGGCGCGGCGGTGACCTCAGCCACCCTTCTGGCGAGCCGGCGGCGCCGGCGCGAGCTGGCGGCGCGCATCATCGAGCGGGACTACCCCGACGTGCCGGCGGAGGACGCCCACCGGCTGCGCCTGGTCCGGGAGACCATCGCCCGGTCCCGGGTCTCCGAGGAACTTGGCCCGGTGCTGATCGCGTTCCTGGTGATCGCGTCGCTCGGGCTGGCCACCGTCACTCTCGACGTGATCGGGATCGGTCCCACCCAGCTCGCCGCCCGGCTCGGTGGGCAGAGCGGTGCACTCCCCGTGCTCGCCGCCTACGTCACCGACGCGGGTGTCTGGGTGATCAGCCTCCTGGTGATCAGCCTCATGGTGCTGGGTTTCCGCTCGTACCGGTCGTCCCAGACCCGACGGCTGGTGGCGGTGCTGTGGGACCTCGGCACCTTCTGGCCCCGCACGGTCCACCCGTTCGCTCCCCCCTGCTACGCCGCCCGCGCCGTCCCGGAGCTGGCGAAACGGATCACCGGGCTCACCGCGCGAGGGCCGGTGGTCCTCTCCGGCCACAGCCACGGCTCGGTGCTCGCCGCCGCCACCATCCTGCAACTACCGCCGCCCGTGCTGGCCCGGGTCTCGCTGTTGACCTACGGCTCACCGCTGCGGCGCACCTACGCCCGGCTCTATCCGGCGTACCTGGGGCCGGAGGCGCTCTGCGACCTCGGCGGGCGGATCGGGTGGCGATGGCGCAACCTGTGGCGGGACACCGATCCGATCGGCGGGTCGATCTTCCCCAGGGTCCCGGACACGCCCCCGCCCTGCGCCGACCCGGCGGCCGGAGACGTCGACATTCGACTCCGTGATCCCCGCGGCCTGACCATCGACCCGGCGGACACCGTCCCGCCTCCGATCGAACGACACTGGCCCTACCACACCCAGGCCGCGTACCAGGTGGCGATCCGCGAGCTGATCGACTGGTCCCGCTGACCGCGCCGCCCGACCCGGCGCGGAGTTCACGACATCGTCGCGACCAGAGCGGCGGCCCGATCGCGGTCGAGGGTTCCGTCGGCGACGACCACGCCGTGCCGGCCCCGCCGCTCCCTGCCGGCCGCGACGGTGACCGGTTGCGCGAACGCGAAGGCCACCCCCACACCCGGATACATCGCGGCCCGCACGAACCACCGGTCGCCGTCGCCGAGCCCGGTGAAGACCAGGGTGTACGCCCTACCGTCCGGCCCGGTGCCGCGCAGCGCCACCCACGGCTCGGTGGAGCCGTTGACCGCCTCCTCCCCCGTCGCCGAGGCGCTGAACACCGACGCCGGTTCGGCCGAGACCGCTCGCCAGAAGAACCCGCCGTACCCGGCCCCGCCGGGGCGACCGTTGGTGGCCGGGCTGCCCAGCCGCACGTCCTGCCCAGGCGGGGCACTCAGCGTGTAGTCCATTTCCAGCCGCCACGCCGACACGCCGCCGCTCGGTCGGTCAAGCGTCAGCGGCACGGCGGTGAGCTGGCGGTGCTCGGTGAGCAGCACCGCCCCGTGCGGGTCGCGCCACTCCAGCCGGTGGGCAAGTCGGTCGATGGAGCGCTCCGACCAGCCGGTATGCGCGATCCGACCGTGGTCGTCACGCCAGGTGTAGCCGACGTCGCGAACATAAGTGCGGCCTCCCCACAGGTTGGCGCCGTTGACGTCCTGCACCGCGAGGGAGGCGCCGAGGTGCCACACGTGGTCGGCGGGCAGCGCGTCGGTGACCACCGTGCCGCCGAGCGTTCGCACCGGGTGCAGGTACGGCCGGGGCCCGTGCCGCGCGTCCAGCGCCGGGTCGACCACGTACCGGGCCACCTCCGTCCCGTCGACCAGCAGCCGCGCGGGCTCCTGCGCCCCGCTCACGGCAGCTCCGGGTGGGCGGGCGCCGTGCGGCGGCCGGCGGGGCCAGCAGAGGCCGACCGGCGGGCGGCGACGGCGTGCAGGGCGGCCACGGTGTAGCCGGCGAGGATCGGCACCGCGACCGGGGTGACCAGCACGGCGAGCAGCCCGGCCAGCGCGGCCACCCCGCTGAGCGCCGCCCAACGGGTGGGCGCGTCGAGACAGGCGCGGGCGGCGGACCGGGCCGCCGCCCGCCAGCGCCCGCCCCCGTTGCCGCCCACCTCGACGACGACCAGCCCGGCGTACCCGGCCAGGCCGGCCGCGACCAGTGCGGTCACCACCAACGCCGGTGGGCCGCCCGGCACCCGGCCGGTGGCAAGCGCCGCCAGATCGGCGGCGAGCAGCCCGGCCACGACGAGCGCGAGCAGGCTGACCGGCACGCCGGGCAGCACCGAGCGGCCGAACCGGCGCAGGGTGGCCCGCGCCGACGGCCAACTGCCGGTCCGCGTCCAGTCGTGCACCGCCGCGCTGGCCGTGCCCGCCGCCGTGGCGGCGGTGAGCAGGGGCGCCGCAGCGAGGGTCAGCAGGATGCCGAGCAGCGCCAGGTCGGCGGCGTCGCGGGCGACGTCGCGCCAGTCCCGCCGCCCGCCGGCATCCTCCGGCTCAGCCCTTGATGCCATTGGTGTTGATCCCCTCGACGAGCATCCGCTGGAACGCGACGAAGAACAGGAAGACCGGCAACAGCGACAGCACCGACATGGCGAACATCGGCCCGACCGCGCTCTGGCTCGTCGAGTCGATGAACAGCGTCAACGCGACCGGCACGGTGTAGTCCTCCAGTTGGGACAGGAAGACCAACTGGCGGAAGAAGTCGTTCCAGGTCCAGATGAACGAGAAGATCGCGGTGGTGACCAGCGCGGGGCGGCTCAGCGGCAGGATGATGTGCCGGAAGATGCCGTACGGGCCGGCGCCGTCGATCCGGGCCGCCTCGTCCAGCTCGCGTGGGACCCCGCGCATGAACTGCACCATCAGGAACACGAAGAACGCCTCGGTTGCCAGGAACTGCGGGATCAGCAGCGGCAGGTACGGCCAGTCCCCACCGACCAGTCCCAGGGTCCGGAACAGGATGTACTGCGGCACGATCAGCACGTGTTGGGGCAGCAGCAGCGTGCCGATCATGACGGCGAACCACATGCCGCGCAGCCGGAACCGCAGCCGGGCGAAGGCGTACGCGGCCAGCAGGCAGGAGAGCCCGTTGCCGAGCACGGTGAGCAGGCTGACCATGGCGCTGTTGAGGAAGAACCGGCCGAAGCTGACGTCGAAGTTGGACCACCCGTCGGTGTAGTTGCCCGGGGTGAACCGCTCCGGCAGCAGCCCGACGTTGTTGACGATCTCCTCCTGGGACTTCACCGAGGTGCCGATCATCCAGATCAGCGGGTAGAGCACCACGGCGACGATCGCCACCAGGATGAGCAGCCGCAGCACCGGCCGACCGCCGGTCCGTCGGCGGGCCGTTGTCGCTGCTCCGGTCGGCACGTCGGCCGTCGGGGTCACCGTCACCATCACCGGTCCTCCCCGTCGGAGTAGTGCACCCAGAACCGCCCGGTGCTGAAGAAGATCGCGGTGATCACCGCGATGGCGAGCAGGAACACCCAGGCCATCGCCGAGGCGTAGCCCATCTCAAGGTCGGTGAAGCCGGTGATGTAGAGGTTCAGCGTGTACATCAGGGTGGAGTCGACCGGGCCGCCGGTGCCGTTGCTGAGCACGAACGCGGCGGTGAAACCCTGGAACCCGTTGATCGTCTCCAGCACCAGGTTGAAGAAGATGACCGGGGAGAGCATCGGCAGGGTGACGTTGCGGAACTGGCGGATCCGGCCGGCGCCGTCGACCGATGCGGCCTCGTACAGCTCGGTGGGCACCTGCTTGAGCCCGGCCAGGAAGATCACCATCGGCGCGCCGAACTGCCAGATGGCCAGCACCATCAGCGTCTCCAGGGCCCAGTCCGGGTCGTTGACCCATGGTTTGCCCTGGATGCCGAAGAGGCTCAGCAGCGAGTTGAACGCGCCGTCGCGGTTGAACATGTTGACCCAGACGATGGCCAGCGCGACGCTGCCGCCGAGCAGCGACGGCAGGTAGAACAGCCCTCGGAACAGCCCGACCCCACGCCAGGCGCGGTTGAGCAGCAGCGCCACGCCGAGCGCCGCGGCCAGCTTCAGCGGTACGGCGATCAACGCGAAGGTCAGGGTGACCCGCACCGCGTGCCAGTACGACGGGTCGGCGGTGAACATCCGTTCGTAGTTGGCCAGCCCCACCCATTCCACCTCGGAGAAGGGGGTGAGGATGTCGTAGTTGGTGAAGCTCAGGTAGAGCGACAACAGCATGGGGACCGCCGTGATACCCATCAGGCCGATGAGCCACGGCGACAGGAAGACGTACCCCGCCAGACCTTCGCTGTGCCGGAGGCGTCCGGGCCCACGCCGGTCGGCGTGGGCCCGGACGGAGCCGGGGCCGCGTCGGGTCGGGTCGGGCGCCGTGGTCAACGCCACGAACAGCTCCTCTCCTCGCCTGGTGAGGCGGTCAGGCGATGGCGGCTTTGCACGCCTCGACGAACTGGGCGGCGGCCTGGGCGGGGGTGGCGCGGCCGTACTGGGCGTTCTCGGCGGCCTTGATCAGCTCGGACTTGACCTTGCTGTGTCCCTTGATCGGCACCTGCGGGGACTCGCCGAACTTCTGGGTCAGCTCCGCCTCGACGGCGATGGACTGCTTCATCGCCGGGTCGGTGGTGTCGTCGCTGACCACCCGGCGCAGGTCCAGGTTGGACGGCAGGCCTCGGTCGGTCCCGAGCAGCTTGACCGCCTCCTGGTCGTTGTTCAGGAAGTTGATCACGTCGACCGCGACGTCCTTGTGCTTGCTGCCCTTGAACACCGACCAGTACATCGAGGCCCGGGCCCACTGCGCGCTCGGGTCACCCGGGTAGGCGATCACGCCGAGCTCGTCCTTCGTGTTCTTCTTCAGGTCCGGCATCTGGTTGGCCCAGACCCAGGAGGTCGCCGACTTGCCGGTGACCACCAACTGCTTGCTGATGTCGCTGGAGTTGCCCTCGTGGATGACGTCGGGAGTCGGGGTGGCCTTGCGGTCCCGGGCGCCCTTCCACAGGTCGAACCACGTGGTCACGTCCTCGGCGGTGAAGCCCAGTTCCTTGCCCTTGTAGAGGTCCTTGCCCTGCTGGCGCAGCCAGACCCAGAACGCCTTGTAGTCGGCGCTCGGGTCCTGGGTGCCGGGCACGCCGGTCTTCTTCGCCACCTCCTCGGCCCAGGCGATGTGCTGCTCCCAGGACATCCCGGTGGTGGGCTCGGGCAGGTTGTTCTTGGTCAGCAGCGTCTTGTTGTAGACCAGACCCTGGGTGTTCTCCCCGGCGGCCAGGCCGGCGAGCTTGCCGTCGACCACGCCGTACTGCCAGAGGCTCTTGGGGAACTTGGAGGTGTCCAGCTTGCCGGACTCCTGGTAGGAGGTCAGGTCCAGCGTGGTGTTGCGTCCCGCGTACTCGGCCAGGTAGTTGTCGTCGATCTGGAACAGGTCCGGTGGGTTGCCGCCGGCGGTGAGCGTGGCCAGCTTGTCGAAGTAGCCCTGGTTGGCCTGCCAGGTCTTCTCGAAGGTCACGTTCGGGTGCTTCTTGGTGTAGAGGGCCAGGGCGTCCTCGGTCAGCTTGGCCCGGGCGTCGGCGCCCCACCAGAAGATGGAGAGCTTGACCGGGGCGTTCGGGTCGGCGGCGCCGCCGTCGTCTCCGCAGGCGGCGGCCCCGAACATCAGCGGCGCGGCGACCGTCGCGGCGAGCAGGCCGCGCAACAGTCGCCGTCGAGGCAGCGGGGTACGGTGGGTGCGCCCGACGGGCGCGTCAGTGGTGGGGGGCGTTGCGGGGTGCATGTGCGCTCACTCCTTGGCATTAGGAGGCGACGGCGTCACCGGTGGCCGCGGTCGGGATGCCCGGGCCCGCAGGGCAATGCGGGTCCGGGCCTTGCGGCGCGGCCAGGGGACGTGCCGGTCGGGCGTGTGGGCCCGGGCCGGTCGAGTCGCGGATGACCAGGTCGGTCTGGAGCATTACCTGTGCGGTGGTACGACGGACGCCGAGCGCCGTGCCGGCACCGGAGCCCCGCGCGCCGCGCGGTGATTCGATGTCCTGTTGCAGCAGCATGTCGACGGCCGTCCGGCCGGCGGCCCCGGTTGGTGTGGCCACCGTCGTCAGTTTGGGGCGGGTGAGCCGGCTCAGGGTGATGTCGTCGACCCCGACGACACTCACCTCCTGCGGCACCCGGACCCCGAGCGCGTCCAGCCCTTCGATGAGGCCGATCGCCATCAGGTCGTTGTAGGCGAGCACGGCCGACACGCCGCTGCGCCGCACCTGCTCGGCGGCGGCGGAGCCGCCGATCTCGGTGGGCGCGTTCGGGCCGAGCACGGTCAGTTCCGCGCCGCCGGCTCGGGCGGCCGTGCCGGCGGCTCGGCGCATCTCCCGGTTGGTCCACGAGCTGCGCGGGCCACCGAGCAGCGCGATGCTGCGGTGACCCAGGCCGACCAGGTGCTCGATGGCCGCCCGGGCGCCCTGCCCGACGTCCATCAGGACGCAGGGCAGACCGGTCACCTGGCGGTTCACCACCACCAGCGGCACCTCACGGCTGAGCTGCTCGATCAGGCTGTTGCTCATCCGGGGGCTGCACAGCAGCACACCGTCCACCTGCTTGGCCAGCGCGTGGACCAGCTCCTCCTCGACGGTCGGGTCCTCGTTGGTGTCGGCCACGAAGACGTGGTAGTCGCGGTGCCGGGCCTGACTCTCCGCCGCCTTGATCAGCGGCGGGAAGAACGGGTTCGCGATGTCCGCGATGATCAGCCCGATGTTGTGCGTACGTCCGGTGATCAGGGCTCGGGCGGCTCGGTTCGGCCGGTAGCCCAGATCCTCCGCGCAGGCCAGCACCCGGACCCGGGTCTCCGGGTTGACCAGGTGCGGAGCGGAGAAGGTGCGGGACACGGTGGAGATGTGCACACCGGATGCCCGTGCGACGTCCCGGATGGTGACTGGCACGGCGGCTCCTTCGTCCGATGTGGTGGCGGTCACGTGGGTGTGGCCCATTAATGCAAACGGTTGCTCCAGTGTCAACGGTGGATGGTTACGGCTTTGTTGCGCCCAGGCTCCCCTTGGTGATCAGTCACCGCGCAAACACCGACAAATACCGCTGATTGCATCGCCATCGTTGACGCAGTCGGATCGATCGTGATTACTTCACTGCAAACCTTTGCAGGATCACCGGGGAGGCGACCGAATGTCACCGAGAGCCGACGGACGGGTCCGATACGCCGTCGTGGGCACCGGCGCACGAGCCGAGATGTTCGTTCGGGCCCTGGTGCTCGACCACGCCGACACCACCGAGCTGGTCGCCTTCGCCGACGTCAACCAGGCCCGGATGGACGCGCACAACCGCTGGCTGGCCGAGCTGGGCCACCGTCCGGTGCCCACGTACCCGGCCGCCGAGTTCACGGCGATGCTGGACAAGGAGCGCGTCGACGTCGTCCTGGTGACCAGCGTGGACGTCACTCACGACGAGTACGTGGTGGCCGCGCTGCGCGCCGGCCGGGAGGTCGTCACCGAGAAGCCGATGACCGTGGACGTGCCGCGCTGCCGGCGGATCCTGGACACGGTGACCGAGACCGGCGGTCGGGTGACGGTCGCGTTCAACTACCGCTACAACCCGTTGCACGAACAGGTCCGCCGGCTGCTCGCCGAGGGCGCGGTCGGCGAGATCGGCTCGGTGCACTTCGAGTGGCTGCTCGACGTACGCCACGGCGCCGACTACTTCCGCCGCTGGCACCGCGACAAGGCCACCTCCGGCGGGTTGATGGTGCACAAGGCCAGCCACCACTTCGACCTGGTCAACTGGTGGCTGGCCGCCACCCCCGTCGAGGTGTACGCGGCCGGTCGGCTCTTCTTCTACGGCGAGGACGGCCGCCGACACGGCTACGCCCGCGACTACGAGCGGGCACACGGCTCCCCCGCCGCGGTCGACGACCCGTTCGCGTTACGGCTGGACGCGCACCCCCGGCTCCGCGAGCTGTACCTCGACAGCGAGGCCGAGGACGGCTACCAGCGCGACCGTAATGTCTTCGCCCCCGGGGTGAGCATCGAGGACGACATGGCGGTGCTGGCCCGCTACTCCACCGGCGCCACCATGACGTACCACCTCACCGCGTACGCCCCCTGGGAGGGCTACCGGGTGATGGTCAACGGCAGCCGGGGCCGGCTGGAGCTGGAGGTCACCGAGAACGACTTCGTCGACCGGGGCACCGCCGGTGCGGTCAAGGGCGCGGCCCTGCACGGCACCGAGGCGCCGGCCGAGGGCGGTGGCGCGACGCTCACCGTGCGCCCGTTCTGGGAACCGCCCCGACAGATCCCGGTCGAGGGTCGCAGCCGGCACGGGCACGGCGGCGCGGACGCCCGGATGACCGGGGTGCTCCTCGGCGGCCAACCCGACCCGCTGGACCGCGCCGCGACCGCCGACGACGGCGCGTTGGCCCTGCTCACCGGCCTGGCCGCCAACCGGTCCTTCGAGACCGGTCAACCCGTCCGGGTCGCTGACCTGCTCACCCCCCGCTGACCACCGACGAGGAGCCCATCCCCGTGCCGACGTTCGACCACACCGACCTGCTCCTGCCACCCGAGCCCGGCCAGCGCGCGCTCGCCCGGGAGCTGTACGCGCTGGCCGCGGCGCAACCCATCATCTCGCCGCACGGGCACGTCGACCCGGCCCTGCTCGCCGAGGACCAGCCATTCCCGGACCCGGCGCAGATGCTCATCGTGCCCGACCACTATCTGACCCGGATGCTGCTCAGTCAGGGCGTACCCCCGGCGCAGTTGGGCGTGCCCACCCGCGACGGCAGCCCGGTGGAGACCGACGGCCGGGTCATCTGGCGACGCTTCGCCGCGCACTGGCACCTGTTCCGGGGCACCCCGTCGCGGCTCTGGCTGGAGCAGACCTTCCGCACCGTGTTCGGGGTGCACACGCCGCTCGGCCCGGCCACCGCCGACACCCTCTACGACGAGCTGGCAGCCCGGCTCGCCGAGCCGGACTTCCGGCCCCGGGCGCTGTTCGAGCGGTTCGGCATCGAGGTGCTGGCCACCACCGAATCGCCGCTGGACGACCTCGGCGAGCACGCCAAGCTCGCCGCCGACGGTTGGGGCGGGCCGGGCGGCCGGGTGGTCACCACCTTCCGCCCGGACGACGTGGTGGACATGGAGTTCGACGGCTGGTCGACAAATGTGGAGCGCCTCGGCGAGCTGGCCGGCGAGGACACCGGCACGTACGCCGGCTACCTGGCCGCGCTGCGGGCCCGGCGGGGCGCGTTCATCGCCGCCGGCGCGACCTCGTCGGACCACGGTCACCCCACCGCGCGCACCCTGGACCTGACACCGGAGGAGGCCGAGCGGCTGTACGACCGGGGCCGACGCGGCGCGGCCGACGCCGCCGACGCTGAAGCGTTCCGGGCGCACATGCTCATGGAGTTCGCCCGGATGTCGCTCGACGACGGCCTGGTCATGCAGCTGCACCCCGGCGCGGTGCGCAACCACAACCGCTGGCTGCACGCGCGGCACGGCCGCGACGTCGGCGGCGACATCCCCCAGGCCACCGAGTACGTGCACGCGCTCGCCCCGCTGTTGGAGCGCTACGGCAACGACCCACGGCTGCGGCTGGTGCTCTACACCCTCGACGAGGACACCTTCACCCGCGAGTTGGCCCCGCTGGCCGGCGGGTACGCCGCGCTGCTGCTCGGCGCGCCCTGGTGGTTCCTGGACTCCCCCGAGGTGCTGCGCCGTTTCCGGGAGACGGTCACCGAGAGCGCCGGTTTCTACAACACGACCGGGTTCGTCGACGACACCCGGGCGTTCTGCTCCATCCCGGTACGCCACGACGTGGCCCGTCGGGTGGACGCCGGCTTTTTGGCTCGGCTGGTCGCCGAGCACCGGCTGCCGATGGACGAGGCGGCCGAGACCATCGTCGACCTGGCGTACCGGCTGCCCAAGCGGGTCTTCAACTTCGGAGGGGACGACCGGTGAGCGCGAGGAGTGCAGCGCAGCGGAGCCCCGCAGTCGCGAACGAAAGGCAGGCTCAGTGACGGTGACCATCACCTCTGTCGAGGTGCACGACGTGCGGTTCCCGACCGCCGCCCGGGGCGACGGCTCCGACGCGATCAACCGGGGCGACTACTCGGCGACGTACGTGGAGCTGGGCACCGACGCCGGGCCGGTCGGCGCGGGTTTCACCTTCACCAACGGCCGGGGCAACGAGATCACCTGCGCGGCGGTCCGCGCACTGGCCCACCACGTGCGGGGACGCACGATCGAGGAGATCGCGGCCGAGCCGGTGGCGTTCTGGCGCTCGCTCAGCGCGGACGTGCAGCTGCGCTGGCTGGGCCCCGAGAAGGGCGTCATCCACATGGCGACCGGCGCGCTGGTCAACGCGGTCTGGGACCTGCGGGCCACCCTGGCCGGCAAACCGATGTGGCGGTTCCTCGCCGAGCTGCCGACCGACGAGTTGGTCGCCAGCATCGACTTCACGCACATCACCGACGCGCTCACCCCGGACGAGGCCGCCGCCATCCTCGACAAGGGGCGCGACGGGCTGGCCGACCGACTGGGCACGCTCGAACGGGACGGCTTTCCCTCGTACACCACCTCGGTTGGTTGGCTCGGCTACCCGGACGACAAGGTGCGGGCCCTGACCCGGCAGGCGTACGACGAGGGCTGGCGGGCGATGAAGATGAAGGTCGGCGGCCCGCTCGTCGACGACCTGCGCCGGGCCCGGATCATCCGGGAGGAGATCGGCCCGGACGCGCTGTTGATGATGGACGCCAACCAGGTCTGGGACGTCGACGAGGCGATCACCGCGATGGCCACGCTGGTCGAGGTGGATCCGTACTGGATCGAGGAGCCGACGCACGCCGACGACATCCTCGGCCACGCCCGGATCGCCCGCGCGGTGACCGAGCTGACCGACGGCCGGTGTCGGGTGGCGACCGGTGAGGTGGCCGCCAACCGGGTGATCTTCAAGCAGCTGCTCCAGGCCGAGGCGATCGGCGTGATGCAGATCGACGCGTGCCGGGTCGGCGGGGTCAACGAGGTCCTTGCCGAGCTGCTGCTGGCGGCGAAGTTCGGGGTGCCGGTCTGCCCGCACGCCGGCGGTGTCGGCCTCTGCGAGTACGTCCAGCACCTGGCGATCTTCGACTACCTGCGGGTGGGTGCCAGCCTGGACGGTCGGATGATCGAGTACGTCGACCACCTGCACGAGCACTTCGTCGACCCGGTACGCACCCGTGGTGGCCGCTACCTGCTGCCCGAGCGACCCGGTTACAGCGCCACCATGAAGCCGGCGTCGATCGCCGAGTTCCGCTTCCCGGACGGCCCGGCGTGGCGGTGACCGTCGGCGCGTCCCGCCTCGGCCTGGGGATGCTGCGTCAACTGCCCGCCGAGGCCCGTCCCCTGGTCCGGCCGGGCACCGTGCCGGCCGGCGTCGTGCACCTGGGGCTGGGCGCGTTCCACCGGGCGCACCAGGCCGTCTACACCGAGGCGGCGGTCGGCGCGGCCGGCGGCGACTGGGGCATCGTGGCCGTCGCCCCGCGCAGCACCGCCCTGGTCGAGGCGCTCGCCGCGCAGGACAACCTGTTCAGCGTCAGCACCCTCTCCGCGGCCGGCAGCGCCACCCGGGTGGTGGGCGCCCTGAGCGGCGTACGGCACGCGGCCAGCGACCCGGATGCCGTGGTGGCGCTGCTCGCCGACCCGGCGGTCCGCGTCGTGACGCTGACCGTCACCGAGAAGGCGTACCAACTCGACCCGGTGACCGGTCGGTTGTCCCCGGATTCGGCACTGGCCGCGGACCTGGCCGGCGGCCGTCCGCCGATGACCGTGCCGGGGCTGCTGCTGCGCGGGCTGGCCGCCCGGGCCGCCGCGGACGCGGGACCGGTGGCGCTGGTCAGCTGCGACAACCTGCCGGCCAACGGCCGACGACTGCGCGGCATGGTCGACCAGGCGGTCGGCCGGGCCGTCGGGGTGCCCGCCGGGCTGGTCGAGTGGGTGGCCGGCAACGTCACGTGCCCGGGCACCATGGTGGACCGGATCGTGCCGGCCAGCACCCCGGAGACGATCGAGGCGGCACGCCGGGCGCTCGGCGTGACCGACCTGGCCGCGGTGGCCGCCGAGCCGTACGCGCAGTGGGTGATCGAGGACGACTTCCCCGGCGGCCGGCCGGGCTGGGAGCACGCCGGGGCGGTGCTCACCGACGACGCCGGCCCGTGGGAGCGGTTGAAGCTGCGCACTCTCAACGGCGTGCACTCGGCGGTGGCGTACCTGGGGGCGCTGGCCGGTCGGGAGACGATCGCCGACGCGCTGGAGATCCCGCACCTGACCGACGTGTTGCGCCGGTTGATCGCCGAGGACGTGGCGGCGAGCTTCACGCCGCCGGACGGGGTCCGGGTGGTCGACTACGGCGAGCAGGTCCTCGACCGGTTCGGCAACCCGGCGATCCGCCACCGCACCCTGCAGGTGGCGATGGACGGCTCGCAGAAGCTGCCGCAGCGGGTCCTGCACACCATCGCCGACCTGCGTGCCGCCGGTCGGTCCGCGCGCTGGGGCGCGCTGGTGGTGGCCGCCTGGTTGCGTTTCGCGCTGGGCTACGCCGATGACGGGCACCCGTTGCCGTTCCAGGACCCACTGGCCGGGCCGATCCGCGCCGCGCTGGACGCCGGCGTGCAGAGCCCGGCGGGCACCGTCGACGCGGTCTTCGCGCTGCGCGAGGTCATCCCGGTCGAGGTGGCCGGGGACGACGAGGTCCGCGCCGACGTGATCGCCTGGCTGACCGCGCTGGAGCGGCACGGCGTCGAGGCCACCCTGGCCGGTGCCCGGTGACCGGGGCGACGCCGCCCCGGGTGGCGGTGATCGGGGCGAACGGGCACGGCCGGTGGCACCGGCGGGTGATCGCGCCGCTGCACGCCGCCGGTCGCCTACGGCTGGTCGCCCTGGTCGACGTCCACCCGGTGGAGGACGACCAGGCGGCGCCGGTGCCGCCCGGGGTCGAGGTGTTCACCGACCACCGCGCGATGCTCGCCGCCACCCGGCCGGAGATCGTGGTGATCTGCACTCCGCCACACACCCATCTGGCGATCGCCCGCGACGCCCTGGCCACCGGTGCGGACCTGCTGCTGGAGAAGCCGCCAGTGCTGTCGCTGGCCGAGCACGAGGAGCTGACCTGGGCGCTGACCGCCGCCGGCCGGGTGGCCCAGGTCGGCTTCCAGGCGCTCGGCTCGGCGGCGCTGACCGCGCTGACCGACGCGTTGGCCGCCGGCCGGCTGGGCACCGTCACCGGCATCTCCACCGTCGCCGCGTGGCAGCGGCCGGACGCCTACTACGCCCGCTCCCCCTGGGCCGGTCGACGGAGCCTGAACGGCCGGCCGGTGCTGGACGGCGCACTGGCCAACCCCCTCGCGCACGCGGTGATGCAGTGCCTGGCGATCGCCGAGGCGCTCAACGGGGCGACACCCTGGCCGGTCGCGATCGAGGTGGAGCGCTACCGGGTCCGCCCGATCGAGGTGGAGGACACCGCGGTGCTGCGGGTCCTGTTCCGCGCGGGCCCGCCCGTGCTGGCGGCGGTCACCCTGGCCGCCGAGGAGTTCGTGGCGGGCGAGGTGGTGGTGACCGGTACGGCGGGGCAGGCGGTGCTGGAATACCCGACGGACCGGCTCCGGCTGCCCGGGGACGTGGTGACCCGCCGCGTCCCGGGACGGCTGGGGCTGCTGGAGAACCTGCTCGCGCACCGGGCCGACCCGACGGGGGTGCCGCTGATCGCACCGCTGGCCCGTACCGCGCCGTTCACCGCGCTGCTGGACGCGTTGCGGGCCGCGCCGGAGCCCCGGCTGCTCGACGGCGACCTGGTGACCACGGTCGGCGACGGCGGCGAGCGGGTCCGCCACCTGCGGGGCGTGGTCGACGTGCTGCGCCGGTCGGCCGAGCGGGGGGCCCTCCCGAGCGAGCTGGCGGTGCCGTGGGCGGCCGCGGCCTACCGCGCCGAGCTGGCGGGATAGGGGGCGACGGCGACCGGAGTGCGAACGCCGCCCGGACTTCCGCGGGCCACCTCCGACAGACCCCCACCACCAGCGAATGGGAAGAATCGATGCGCAGACTCCTCGCCGGCGCTACGGCGACCGCACTCCTGCTCGTCGCCGCACCGGCTGCGGCGGCGCCCAGTCCCGACCCCGACCGGCTGTCCTGGTCGGCCCGTCACCTCGGCCGGCAGGCCCTGCCCGAGCGGGACGGCTGGGCGGCCGAGGCCGCCGGCACCACCGGCGGTTCGGCAGCCACCCCCGAGCGGACCCGGGTGGTGCGCAGCCGGGCCGAGCTGGTCGCCGCGCTGGGCGGCGACAACGCCAGCAACGTTACCGATGCCACTCCGAAGCTCATCTACGTCGACGGTGCCGTGGACGGCTTCGAGGGGCCCGACGGCACGCCGCTGAGCTGCGGCGACCTGGCCGATCCGGCGTACCGGTTGGACGCCTACCTGGCCGCGTACGACCCGGCGGTGTGGGGTCGGGTCGCGCCGAGCGGGCCACTGGAGGAGGCCCGGGTGCGGTCGGTCGCCAACCAGACCCGGCAGACCCAGATCAACGTCGGGCCGAACACCACCATCGTCGGGCTGCGCGGCGCCCGGTTGACCGGGCTCACCCTCATGATCGACCGGGCGTCGAACGTCATCGTCCGCAATGTGACCTTCGTCGACGCCCGGGACTGCTTCCCCGCCTGGTCACCGACCGACGGCGAGGCCGGCAACTGGAACAGCCAGTACGACCAGATCTCGGTACGTCGCAGCGAGAACGTCTGGATCGACCACAACACCTTCACCGACGGCGACAACCCGGACAGCGCGCAACCGGTCTACTTCGGACGGCCGTACCAGGTGCACGACGGGTCGCTGGACGTCACGCACACCGCCAGCCTGGTCACCGCGTCGTGGAACCGCTTCACCGGGCGGGACAAGCTGATGCTGATCGGCTCGTCCAACACCGTCGGCCCGGACGTGGGCCGGCTGAAGGTCACCCTGCACCACAACCTCTTCGACGGCGTCCTGCAACGGCTGCCCCGGGTGCGCTTCGGTCAGGTCGATGTCTACAACAACCACTACCGGCTCGGTGGGGACGACTTCCAGTACGCGCTCGGTGTCGGTGTCCAGTCGGCGATCTACGCGCAGAACAACTTCTTCACCCTGGACACGATGGTCGACCCGGCCGATCTGCTCTACGACTGGGGCGGCACCGCGCTGACCGAGCGGGGCTCCTGGGTGCGTCGCGGCGGCGGGCCAGCGCGGCCGGTCGACCTGCTGGCGGCGTACAACGCGACCCATGACCCCGACCTCGGGGCCGACGCGGGTTGGACGCCCACCCTGCGCCGCGACCCGGTCCTACCGGCCCCACTGATCCCACTCCTGGTGGACCCCCTCGCCGGCGCCGGCCGGCTGCCGCTCTGACCGCCCGGCCAGGTTGATCGACTCCGTTTCGCCGACATTGCGGCGTCCGGGTTGGCCCGGGACCGCAAAATTGGGGGAAAGGGGGGGGTCC
>NZ_JBEXEV010000020.1:0-110208 GCF_040606435.1 Micromonospora sp. NPDC005413 | reverse complement strand
CGGGACGATCCCTGGACGAGACGTTCCAGCTGACCCGCAGCGACGGAAACCGCACCTTCAGCCTGCGCTGGACGTACGTGCACATGATCGTGCCCGCCGGGGCCTCGCCCGACTTCCGAGGCGCCCGGCGGCCCGGCCCGCCCCCGCCCCGCGGCGGCCCCCCCCGGCCCACCCATGGGCCCACCGAACTCGGGCGCCCCGACCGGTCGCCGTCCGGAGGCCAATCCGACGGGCCGTCGTCCGGACGCTGCCGCCCCGACCGGGCGTCGTCCGGAGGCTGCCGCACCCGGGGGGCATCCGGACGCGATGCCGCCGCTGCGCCGTCCGGACGCCGGCCCGTCGGGCCGCCGGCCCGGCCCGGAGCCCGCCGACCCCGGCCGTCCACTGCCGCCCTCCGACGGGACGCCCGCCGGTCGACGCGCCGCCGGACCGGCACCCGATCCGGCGCGGGCCGCCGGGTCACCCGCCGCCCCCGGCCCGGCCCGGTTCGACGGCGCGCCGGCTGGCGCGGTGCCGCCGGTCTCGGACGGCCTGCGACCCGACCCCGCCATCGACCGTGACCCGCGCACCGCCCGACGCAGGCCAGGCCCGGTCGACCCCGGGGCACCGGAGGCCAGCGGCCGTCGTACCGCCGACCGCTCCCGTCCGGCAGCCGCCGGCCGTCGCCGTGCCGCGGAGCCCGACGAGCCGGTGGTGCCCCGCTCGGGCAACGCACCGTCGATGCCCGAGGCATCCGGTGGTCACAGCGGCGCCACGCCCACCGTCGGCCCGACCGACGGCACCGGTCGTCGCCGGGGTGTCTCCGACGAGCCGGAGCGGCGTACGCCGGCTGGCGGCGAACCTCGGGCGGACCGCCCGGAGCGGCCCGCCGACTGGCTGCGCCAGGCCGGCCGCCTGCCGCACACCGACCCCGGCCTCCCGGTGGTCAACCGCCGAGGTGGCACCCCGCCCGCCGCGGGTCGCCGTCCGGCGCCGACCGCCGGCACGGGGGAGTTCGCCGACCACACGCCCGGTCGGCTCGGAGTGCCCGACCCGGCCGCGGAGCGTCCCGCCGGCCGCCGGCCCGCCGGGCAGCCGACCAACCCGGGCGCGGACGCTCCGAGTGGTCGTCGTGCCGTCCGGTCTGAGGCGCCGGGATCCACCGGAGAACAGGCGTTGCCCTATCCGCCGGCCTCCGGCGAGCGGCCCACCCGTGGACGGGGCGCGGCGACGCCCGCTCCGGACCCCACCGGCCGGCGTGGCCGTCCGGCGGCCGCGTCCAGCCCTGACGGAACGCCCACCCCGGACCCGACCGGCCGACGGCGTCACCCGCAGGCCGAGCCCGGCCCTGACGGCTCGGCCGGTCCGGGTCGACCCGGACCGGCGAGCGACCGCGGCGATGATCCGTACGCCGGTGGGCGACCCGCGCCCGGCGCAGGACCCGCCGCACCGGCTCGGGGCGCCGCCCGCTCCACCCCGCCCGGACGGGCCCGGCCCACCCCGGGTGCCGCACCGGTCCCGGACGCCGGGCGCCGTGGCGCCGACGGCCCACCCCGCCCCGGCCCGGGTGCCGAGGCGGCCCTCCGGGACGCAGGTCCGGCTCGTGCCGCCGTGCCACCGGGCGTGGACGGCGCACCGCGTTCACGTCCGGACGGCCCGGCTCGTGCCGCCGTCCGCCCACCCGGCGGCGTTCAGCCGCCCCCCGCCGACGATCGGGCGAGCGGTGAGCCCGGCGCTGGTCCCGGGTCCCCGGCGGTCGCCCGTGGTGGTGCCCCGGCCGGTCGACCTGCGCCGTCCGACCGTGCCGCAGGGCGGGCCCTGCCTCCACATCGGGAGCCCGGCCGTCCCGAGCCGAGCGGCGTCGCCCCTGTGCCGCCGCCCGGCCGCTCCGGCGAGCCCGTCGGCGTGGCCCGTGCCGCCGCCGTGGTGCCCTCCCCGTCCGGGCCGGTCGACCGGCCGGCACCGGAGCCGTCCGGCGGGCCCGCGCTGCGGTCGGCCGACCAGGACGCGCCTGACGACGGCGCCGCACCGGGTGCCCGGTCCGAGTCGCGGCGGCTGTCGCGTGAACGGCGCCGCCTGCGGGCGGCGGTGCTGGTGCTGGTCAGCGTCGTGCTGCTCGGTGCGGTGCCGCTCTTCTTCGGCGTCCGGACGCTGAGTCGTGACCCGGTCTTCGACAACCTGGACCAGCTCAACGTGCCCGGCTGGGCCGCCGCGAAGACGGTCGACGAGGTCAGCGGCAGCCGGTGGTGTCTGCTCGACTGTCGGCTGCGTGAGCGCACCGTGACCTCGGAGAAGGCGCCGAAGGATACGGCGCAGGTCTACGAGGACGCGCTGCGCCAGGACGGTTGGCAGCCGTGGAAGGTGAGCCGATGCCCGGAGCAGCAGACGAAGGGCAGCTACACCTGCTGGCGCCGCGACGAGTTGACGCTCGACCTGTGGGTACGTGAGCCGACCTGCGTGCCGCCGCCCGTCGACGACAAGCCGGCCATCGTGCCGTCTGAAGATCCGTCGGCCGCTGCGACGGAGTGCACCGGCTCGTTGGTGTCGGTGAAGGTACGCAACGCGATCGACGACGAGCGGACCAGGCCGCAGCCGACCACCGACCCGTCACTGACCGGAGAGGATCCGTTCCCGACGGTCAGCGGGGATCCGCTGGGTGAGCTGACACCCTCACCGTCGTGAGCCGGTCTCCATCACGGACGGTAGGGTCTGGGGCTGGCGGGCACGCCCGCTGCCGGTGACCGCCGATGGTTTTGGCGACCGGGTACGGGTACGACGGTTGTGCGTTCCGGGGACGTCGGGTCCTGCGGAACTCTGCATGAGGAGGACAGGCGTGGGCGACATTGGAGCGATTGCGGCGCTGGTCGCGGCGTGCGCGTTCGCGGTGCTGGTGCTCATCCTGACGCTGCCCATCCTGCGGCTGCGGCACACGGTTGACGCCACCACCCGGATGATCAACGACCTCAACGATCGGACCGCACCGCTGCTCGGCGACGTGAACACGACGGTAAAGAACGTCAACACGGCGCTGGAGCAGGTGCAGACCTCGCTGGACGGTGTGAACCTCCAGCTGGCGAAGGTCGACACCATGACCAGCCACGCGCAGAACGTCACCGCCAACGTCGCCAACCTGGCCACCGTCGTCTCCGCCGCGGCCGCCAACCCGCTGGTCAAGGTGGCCGCGTTCGGCTACAGCGTACGCAAGGCCGCCGCCGGCCGCCGGCACGCGGAGACGGAGCGCGAGGTGCGCGACACCATCAAGCAACAGCGGCGGGCCGCCAAGCGCGGCAACCGCTGACCGACCGGCGCACCAGGAGGTAGCGAGACATGAGGCGCTTGTTCTGGCTCGGTATCGGGGTGGCCGTCGGTGTGATCGTGGTCCGCAAGGCGACCCGGACCGCCCAGGCGTACACGCCGGCCGGCATCGCCAGCTCGGTGACGGAATCCGCTGGCGGACTCGTCGAGTCGCTGCGTAGCTTCGTGGAGGACGTCCGGGTGGGGATGGCCGAGCGTGAGCAGGAGATCCACCAGGCGTTCGCCCAGGGCGAGGCGTTCGACGATCAGTTCGCCGACCTGCGGGAAGACCCGCGGATCGGCGATCGAGAAATCTTTCCGGAGGAACACCAGCGATGAAGACGGCGGAGATCAAGCGACGGTACCTCGCGCACTTCGAGGCGAATGGCCACACCGTGGTGCCGTCCGCTCCGCTGCCCGCCATCAGCGACCCGAACCTGCTGTTCGTCAACGCCGGCATGGTGCAGTTCGTGCCGTACTTCCTGGGTCAGCAGACTCCCGCGTACCAGCGGGCGGTCAGTGTGCAGAAGTGCCTCCGCACCCCGGACATCGACGAGGTCGGCAAGACCAGCCGGCACGGCACGTTCTTCCAGATGAACGGCAACTTCTCCTTCGGTGACTACTTCAAGGAAGGGGCTATCCCGCTCGCCTGGGAGCTGATCACCAAGGCGCAGGACCAGGGCGGGTACGGCCTCGACCCGGAGCGGATCTGGCCGTCGATCTACCTGGACGACGACGAGGCGTTCGAGATCTGGCGCTCGATCGGTGTGCCGGCCGAGCGGATCGTCCGTCGGGGCAAGGCGGACAACTTCTGGTCGATGGGCATCCCCGGCCCCTGCGGCCCGTCGTCCGAGCTGTTCTACGACCGTGGCCCGGAGTACGGCCGCGAGGGTGGCCCGGCGGTCGACGAGGACCGCTACATGGAGTTCTGGAACCTCGTCTTCATGCAGTTCGAGCGGGGTCCGGGCACGACCAAGGACGACTACCCGATCCTGGGTGACCTGCCGGCGAAGAACATCGACACCGGCATGGGCCTGGAGCGGATGGCCTCGATCCTGCAGGGCGTCGACAACCTGTACGAGATCGACGAGGTCCGGCCGATCCTGGCTCGGGCGGCCGAGCTGACCGGCAAGCGCTACGGCGCGCACTCCGGCCACGTGGCGAGCGAGTCGCACCCGGACGACGTGCGGCTGCGGGTGATCGCCGACCACGTGCGGACGGCGCTGATGCTTATCGGCGACGGCGTGACCCCGAGCAACGAGGGTCGCGGGTACGTGCTGCGCCGGATCATGCGTCGGGCGATCCGGTCGATCCGGCTGCTCGGCTGGCAGGAGCGGGCGCTGCCCGAGCTGCTGCCGGTGGCCCGGGACTGCATGGCCCCGTCGTACCCGGAGCTGGCGACCGACTTCGACCGGATCTCGCAGTACGCGTACGCCGAGGAGGAAGCGTTCCTGTCCACCCTGCGTGCCGGCACCACGATCCTGGACACCGCGATCGCCGAGACCCGCACCGCGGGTGGCGCGGCGCTGTCCGGGGCGAAGGTGTTCCAGCTGCACGACACGTACGGCTTCCCGATCGACCTGACCCTGGAGATCGCCGCGGAGCAGGGCCTCGCGGTCGACGACGAGGGCTTCCGCCGGCTGATGGCCGACCAGCGGACCCGGGCGAAGGCGGACGCGCAGGCCCGTAAGACGGGGCACGTCGACCTGTCGGCGTACCGGTCGGTGCTCGACTCGGGTGGCCCGGTGACGTTCACCGGGTACAACGAGGTGGCCCGCGAGTCGACGGTGCGGGCGTTGCTCGGCGCCGACGGCCCGCGTCAGGCGGCGACCGAGGGCGACACCATCGAGCTGGTGCTCGACACGACCCCGTTCTACGCGGAGGGCGGTGGCCAGCAGCCCGACCAGGGCATGATCACCGTTGGTGGCGGGCAGGTCGAGGTGCTCGACGTGCAGCAGCCGGTGCCCGGCCTGATCGTGCACCGGGCCCGGGTGATCCGGGGCGAGGTGCGTGCGGGCGAGACCGGTTACGCCGAGATCGACGCGACCCGGCGCCGGGCGATCTCCCGGTCGCACACCGCGACCCACCTGGTGCACCAGACCATGCGGAACTTCCTCGGCGAGTCGGCCACGCAGGCGGGGTCGCTGAACGCGCCCGGCCGGCTGCGGTTCGACTTCAACACCCCGACCGGGGTGTCGCCGAGCGTGCTGCGCGACGTCGAGCAGCAGGTCAACGAGGTGCTCCTGGCCGACCTGGAGGTGCATGCCTTCATCACCTCGCTGGACGAGGCGCGGCGGATCGGGGCGATGGCGCTCTTCGGCGAGAAGTACGGCGAGGAGGTGCGGGTCGTTGAGGTGGGTGACTACGCCCGGGAGCTGTGCGGCGGCACGCACGTGGCCCGCTCGGCCCAGCTCGGCCTCGTGAAGATCCTCTCCGAGTCGTCGATCGGCGCCGGCGTGCGTCGGGTCGAGGCGTTGGTCGGCATGGACGCCTTCGGCTTCCTGGCCCGTGAGCACCTGCTGGTCTCCCGGCTGGCTGAGCTGTACCGGGTGCCGAACGATCAGGTCGCCGACCGGGTGGAGCAGACCGTCACCCAGCTTCGGGACGCGGAGAAGGAGCTGGAGAAGCTGCGCGCCCAACTGGTGCTGGGTGGGGCGGCGACGCTCGCGGCGCAGGCCAAGGAGTTGCGTGGGGTCGCGTACGTGGGCACGGAGGCGCCGGAGGGCGCGGCCGGAAACGACGTGCGCACCCTGGCCCAGGAGATCCGCGGCAAAATCGACCCGGCGCGGCCGGCGGTGGTCGCGGTGGCGGCCCGGTCGAATGGCAAGGCGTCCCTGGTGGTGGCGGTCAACGCGGCCGCGCGCAGCCGGGGCCTGGCCGCCTCGGATCTGGTGAAGGCGGCGTTCTCCGGGCGCGGCGGTGGCAGCCCCGACCTGGCCCAGGGCGGCGGCCTGCCCGCGGCCGAGGCACCGAACCTGCTACTCACCGTCGAGAAGGCGATCACTGAGGCGTGATGGACGATCATTGTCAGCCAGGGCGGACCGATCGGTCCGCCCTGGCTTGTTTGGCACCGACGGTGACCGCACGTGGCTAAGATGACACGCGGTGTGCGGATCGGCGTGGATGTCGGTCAGGTGCGAGTGGGGATTTCCCGTTCGGATCCGGACGGGATCCTGGCCACGCCGCTGGTGACCCTGGCCCGTGATCTCACGGCGGCGCCGGATGCCGTGCCGAGCGACCTCGCCCAGCTGGCAGCGTTGGTGGCCGAGCACGAGGCCGTTCAGGTTGTCGTCGGCCTTCCGGTCAATCTCGCCGGCAAGCACGGTCCCGCGGCCATCCACGTGAAGGCGTACGCTGACCGACTGGTCGATGTGATAGCGCCCGTCCCGGTAACGCTCACTGACGAGAGGATGTCGACCGTGGTCGCTTCTCGTAGGCTTGCCGAGCGTGGCGTCCGAGGTAAACGTCAACGTGCGGTTGTCGACCAGGCGGCCGCGGTGGAGATCCTGCAGAGCTGGCTGGACGCGCAGCGGAGGCGGACGTAATGATCGACGATCTGGATCTTGGGTTCGACGATGCGGAGCGGGGGGAGAAGGGCCGGCACCGGCGCGGCTTCCGCAAGCGCAAGGGTGGGTCCGGCGGCGGCCGGGGCAAGACATTCCTGGCACTGCTGATGGCCCTGGTCCTGTTGGGCGCCATCGGCGGCGGCGCGTTCTACGGCTTCGACCGCATCCAGAACTACTTCGTCACCCCTGACTACGACGGCGCCGGGGCCGGTGAGATCACCGTCGAGATCAAGAACGGGGCGCTGCTCGCCGACATGGCCGATGCCCTCGTCGCGGCTGACGTGGTGAAGAGCCAGAAGGCGTTCGTCGAGGCGGCCGAGGCCAACGCGCGCAGCAAGAACATCCAGCCGGGCACGTACAAGCTGCGCAAGCAGATGAGCGGCGCGAGCGCCGTCACCGCGATGCTCGATCTGAAGAACAAGATCGTCAATGGGCTGACGATCCCCGAGGGTCGCACCAGCATGAACATCTACAAGCTGCTCTCCGAGAAGACCAAGATCCCGGTCAAGGACTTCCAGGCCGCCGCGAAGGACCCGGAGGGGCTCGGTGTCCCGGAGTGGTGGTTCAAGCGCGACGACGGCAAGAAGGTCGTCAAGTCCATCGAGGGCTTCCTCTACCCGGACACGTACGAGATCCCGCCGAAGGCCACCGCGGAGAGCATCCTCAAGCTGATGGTGGACAACTTCCTCGCGGTGACCGGGGAGATGAAGTTCGCCGACCGGGTGCAGAAGGAACGCAAGGTCAGCCCGTATGAGGCGTTGATCGTGGCCTCGCTGGCCCAGGCTGAGGCCGGCAACAAGGACGACCTCGGCAAGGTCGCGCGGGTGGCCTACAACCGGGTGTACGGCGAGTTCCCCTGCAACTGCCTGGAAATGGACGTCACGGTCAATTACTGGCTGGAGCTGACCGGTAAGCCGACCAAGACCTCAGCCGAGATGAACCAGTCGGAGCTGCTCGACACGACAAGTCCGTATAGCCGCAAGCTGCGGGGTCTGATCCCCACCCCGATCAACAACCCCGGTAAGCAGGCCCTGGAAGGCGCGATGGACCCGCCGGCGGGCAAGTGGCTCTACTTCGTGGCCATCGACAAGCAGGGTCACTCGGCCTTCGCTGAGACGTACGAGGATCAGAAGCGCAACGAGGCCAAGGCCAAGGAAGCCGGCGTCATCTGAGTCTCCCTGCCTGCCCGGTCTGCGCGATCCAACCGTCGCCCCGAGTCGGGCAGCGATAACGCATTGATCATTGCCTTCCCCCGGGCCTAGACTGTCGCTGTCCGTATCGACAGTCATGAGAACGGGGAATGATCGTGATGACGAAGAGATGGGCTGCGCGAGCTGGAGCGGTCGCTTCGACTGCAATGGTTCTGCTTGCCTTTGCGGCGGTTCCAGCGCAGGCCGCCGTGATCAGCAAGAGCACTACCGGTGCTGCGGGGCGGGCGGTGTATATCAAGAACGGTGACTGGGACCTCTTCGCACGCGACCCGCTGACCGACGGGCACTGTGCTCGTTGGCAGGAGCGCACTCCGACCGGCAGCACTTGGTCGTGGAAGGGTAACTCCATCTGCACCTCCGCGGAGGGTTGGGCCGCCTTTGCGCGATCGGGTTACTCCTACCGGATCTGCCGCACCGGCATCGGCAACTGCTCCTCGGTGGCTACGCTGCCCTGATTCGGTCGATGACGTTCGGCTCTTACGGGAGTGACGTGGCGGTCGTCGAGCCGCGACCGGTGACCGGCGTCATCTGACGGGCAGGGGCTTTGGCGGTCCGCCATTACGCTGCCGCACCACGAGGCGAAGGCTCCCTTCCTCACCGCGACCGAAATGTAGTCGTAGCGGGGAAGGGAGCCTTCAGGCCGAAGGTGGGCCACCCGACGCAGGAATGCTGCACTCCTATCGGCGGTTGTCAATCGATCAACGGGTGGCCTGATCATCGCCGCAATCCGATTCGGTGGTGCCGCAGGCGACATTCTGGGTAGGGTCGCTCCGACACGTGCGGGAGAGCGGGAGAGTGATGCGGACCTGGACCGGGCCTCGGGCTGTGACCGGCGGTGATCGTGTCGAACCGTAGGGCCGCGGTGCTGGGCAAACCGATCGCGCATTCCCTCTCCCCGGTGATCCATACCGCCGGATACAAGGCCGCCGGGCTGACCGGCTGGTCGTACACCCGGATCGAGTGCGCGGCGGCGGAGCTGCCGGATCTGGTCGCCGGCCTGGGCCCGGAGTGGGCCGGGTTGTCGGTCACCATGCCGGGCAAGGAGGCGGCGCTCGCGGTGGCCGACGCCGCGTCGCCGGTCGCTGCCGCCGTCGGTGCCGCCAACACGTTGGTACGCCGTCCGGACGGCTCCTGGTACGCGGACAACACCGACGTCGCCGGCATGGTGCAGGTGCTCACTGCAGCCGGGGTGCCGCCCGGTGTCACCGTCACCGTGCTCGGCGCCGGCGGCACCGCTCGCGCGGCCCTGGCCGCCGCCGCCCGGCTCGGTGCGACCTTGGTGACCGTGGTGGCCCGGCGGGCGGTGGCGGTCGACGAGCTGCGACCGGTGGCGGCGGCGGTCGGGGTGGAGCTGACGGGAGTGGCCTGGGAACACGCGGCCGCGCGGGCCGGCGCCGACGTCGTGGTCTCGACCGTGCCGAAGGGGGTCGCCGACCCGCTCGTCAGGACGGTTCACTGGCGGCCGTCCACCGTGCTCTTCGAGGCGCTCTACGATCCGTGGCCGACACCGCTGGCCGCGTCGGCGCTCGCCGCCGGCTGCCCGGTGGTGTCCGGGCTCGACCTGCTGCTCGCCCAGGCGGTTGGCCAGTTCGAGCAGTTCACCGGGGTGCCCGCGCCGGTCGAGGCGATGCGTGCGGCGCTCGCCGCAGCCCGGCGCTGAGGTGGGCGGCGCCACCGTCCGGGTCCGCCGTCGAGGTGGGCGTAACCGACGGCCCGTCAGGTCGTTTGCCGGCCCTGAGTGCCTGTGCGCGACCTCTCTTATGCTTTGGTTAAGTCGTGTCGTAGGTTCGGTTTCCTGCTCACCACGTGTGTCGCCGGTCGATACGCTGCTGCTGGTAATCGCCGCCTAGACAGGGAGTGTTCCTTGAGCAGGCACGAAATCCACCACGCCGCACCGGGTGTAGGAATGCGACGCAAGGCCGTCGTCCTCAGTGTCCTGAGTGCGGGCGTGGTCGCCGGTGTGGTGGCCACGATGATGCCGCTGACGGCGGCGGAGGTGTCACCGATCGTGCTGACCGCGGCGGCGGACACCACCGCCACGCAGGTCCCGCAGGACGGCGACAACGGCGTCAAGACGACGCTGGCCAGCTGCCCGCGACTCTGCGACGGCAACCGCAACGGCCAGCGCGACGCGCTGCTGGAGTTTGCGGTGCGCGGCCTGCCCGCCGACGCCGTGAATGTCCGGGCTACCCTGCGGGTGTACGCCTGGCAGCAGTTCGCCTCGCGGGTGCGGGCGCACCAGGCGCAGGGCAGCGCCGCAGGGGCGGGTGCCTGGGACCAGCGGCCCCCGATCGGCGCGCCGCTGGCCACCGCCGACCAGATCCGGCAGGGCTGGAACGAGTTTGATGTGTCCCGCTCGGTGACCGGCAACGGCTCGGTCTCTTTCGCGCTGATTCAGGAGAATTGGAACAGGCGCATCTACTACGCGTCGCGGGAGAACAGCCGGGCGGCCATCCGGCCGCAGCTGATGCTGACCTACGAGCGAAGCGGGAAGCCGTCGGCGCGGCCCTCTCACCCGCCGCCGCCCCCGCCGACCACCACTCCGCCCGCGCCGTCGCCGAGCCGTACCGCCTCGCCGACCCCGACCGTCACCACGGCCCCGCCGACCACCACCCCGCCCGCCCCCTCGCCGACGTCGACGGTGCCGCCCGGCACGCAGGTACCGGGTTGGCGGCTGGTCTGGGCGGACGAGTTCGACGGACCGTCGGTCGACCTGTCCCGGTGGAACCTGCGCGACAACGAGGGCCGCAGCATCGACCGCGGCTGCAACGTCGACGACGCGGACAACACCTTAGTCTCCGGCGGCGTGCTCACCCTGCGCGCCCAACGTGAGACCGCGGTGTGCAGCTCGCAGACCCGGCAGTACACGCAGAGCTACCTCGACACCATCGGGAAGAAGTCGTTCCAGTACGGCCGCTTCGAGATGCGGGCCCAGTCGCCCAACGGGCCGACCGACTCGCGAGGGTTGTGGCCGGCGTTCTGGCTGCGCCCCGACGACGGCGGCAAGGGTGAGATCGACGTGGTGGAGCTGCCCGGCGGTAGCCAGTACTACCACGCGGCCACCCAGGCAATCTTCTACGACTACACGCCGGTCAAGCAGGACCAGCGCTGGGACCTGCCGACCGGCTACCCCGGAGACGGCTTCCACACGTACACCACGGAGTGGGAGCCCGGCGTGATCCGCTGGTACATCGACGGGCGACAGGTCTGGCAGCGCGACCGGAGTACCACGCCCTGGTTCGACGAGGCGTTCAACAAGCCGTACAACCTGCGGCTGAATTTCCAGGTCGGCGGCTGGTTGGGTGACCCTGACGCGGCCACCCGATTCCCGGCCGACTTCCGGGTCGACTACGTCCGCGTCTGGCAGCGCTGACTCGGCCCAGCGACGGCGAACCGCCCGGCGGGCCTCGGCCCGCCGGGCGGTTCCTTGCCCGCTGCCCCTATCGTGTCCGCCAGCACGCGCGGGCGAATGGGGGCGGTATGACGGTGGCGGATCCACGGGAACGCCAGGACGGGCTGGGCTGGGTGAGCCGGGCGATCTTCGCCGACCCTCGGCTGTGGTTGCACGTCGGCGCCGGGCCCGCCGCAGTGCCGCGGGGTCACGGCCCCGCCGCCCGGTACGCCGTGGTGCCCTCGGTGGAGCGGGCGAAGTTCCTGCTGCCGTTGGCGTCGCGCCGGGTGGGCGCCGCGTCGACGCTGGCGTACAACGCCCTGCGCCCGCCCCGGGTGCGGGCCAACCGGCTCGCCGTCGGCCTGCTGGCCGGTCTCGGCGCCACCGGCCGGGTCCGGATGCCGGTGCTGACCGTCGCCGTGCCGGACGGTGTCGAGCCGGAGGAGCTGCTCCTCGCCGAGCACCTCGGACGGGTCGAGGGGCGCCGGCTGCACGCCGCGATTGGCATCCGCCCGCCGGACCCGCACCACAAGCCGACGTTGCAGCTCTTCGACGACCGGGGCGTCGCCCGGGCATACGCGAAGATCGGGTGGAACGACGCGACCCGGGCGATGGTCGCGGCGGAGGCCGACGCGCTGCGGGAGCTGCCCCGCGACGGCGGCGACTTCCCCGACGTGCCGCGGCTGCTGCGCCAGCTGCGCTGGGGTGACCTGGCGGTGACGCTGGTCGAGCCGATGCCGGCCCGGGTGCGCCGGCTGCCCCGGCCGCAACGGCCGCGGGCGGCGGCGATGCTGGCGGTGGCTCGCCGGGCCGGGCCGGCCCGGCCCGCGCGCACACTGGCCGGTTCGCCCTTCCTGGCCGACCTGACCGCCCGGGCCGAGCGGGCCGGCGGCCCGGTGGCCGCGGCGGTGGCGGCGCTGGCCGCGCGGGACGGCGACACGGCGTTGGAATTCGGCCACTGGCACGGCGATTGGGTGCCGTGGAACCTGGGCACCCATCGGGGCCGGCTGGTCGCCTGGGACTGGGAGAACAGCGGCGCTGATCGCCCAGTCGGGTTCGACCTCGCCCACCAGGGCTTCCAGTGCGCGCTGTCGCTGGCCGGCCAGCCAGCGGCGGAGGCGACCGCGGCGATGGACGACCTGCTCGCGCGACACGGCGACGCGTTCGGTCTCGACCCGGCTCGTCGCCGGCTCGTCGCCGACGCCTATCTCGTCGAGCTGTGGTTACGCACGGCGGAACTGGCCGCTGGCGGGGGTGGCTGGAGCGGCAAGCTGCATCCCGTGCTGCTGCACCTGCTAGCCGCCCGGTTGTCGGTGCCGGCCCCCGGCCCGTCCCGCTGACCCCGGTCGCACGTTCCGGCGGGCGGTACGACTGTCGGCCTCCCGACCGGCAAACCCGGGGAAAAGCCACCGGATCCCGCTCGCGGCTACCACTGCGGCTGGGCCTTGCTCTAAAGTGTCACCACTCGATCACCACTTGCCGGCGACGGCGTGGTCGATCCGGTCCGGAACGGCGTGGGGCTCAACCGGACCGCAGGGTGTGGGCAGTCCGGCGGTCGGCCGGCGCGTCAGGGGGATCGATGGGATCGGTGTTCGTGCCGCGACGACGGCTGGCCGGGCGGGCATCCGTCGGCGCGCCCGCCATGGGATTTTCCGGCGGTGCCGGCCGATGACCCTCATCTACACGGTCGGCGCGTTGTCCGTGCTGCTCCCGGTGCTGCTCGTCCCGCTCGTCGCCGTCCGCTGGGTGCCGCGCCTCCGGGCCGGCCGGGCCGCCGAGCGGCTGCGGGCGACCGTCGCCGGCCTCACCGCCGCGCTGGGCCGCCCCGGCGCCGCTGCTGTCCTGCTGCTCGCCGGGTCGGCGGTCGTCGTCACGATCTGCTGGCCGCTGGGCGAGGCGCTGTCCCGCCTCGAACCGCACGTAGACCACCCGGTTTTCGACTATGTGCACGCCCGCCGGGTGGCCGGTTGGGCGGAGATCACCTCGTTCATCACCCCGATGGGCGACCGCTACCCGCTCAAGTGGGTGACCGCGGTCGCCGCGATCGGGTTCGCCATCGCCTGGCGGCGCCGGCGCTGGTGGGTCCCGCTGACCGCGATGCCCCTGCAGTTCGTACTGGAGCAGTACACCCAGGAGATCCTGGCCAAGGTGGTCGACCGCGGCCACCCGCCCACCGACCTCGGCACCTACCCGTCCGGCGGGTGCGCCCGGGTGCTGCTCACCTTCGGTACCATCGCGGTGCTCGCCGCGCTCACCTGGCGGATCCCGCGCGGTGGCCGGATCGCCCTGGCCACGGTCGTTGCCCTGTTGGCCGCGGTCGAGGGCTATACCCGCATCTACGCCGAGAAGCACTGGCTGACGGACGTGATCGGTGGGTGGATCTTCGGCCCGCTGCTGCTCGGCGTGGTGGCGCTGGCGTTGCTCGTCGTGGAGGGCCGGCTGCGCCCGCCCGCCGCGCGGCCCGAGGCGACCCGCGCGGATGCCCTGACCGGTAGTTGACCCGCTGGTTTCCGGCGCGTGCCACCCTCGCTCCCTGCGCCGCCTGGAGCCTCCCCAGCCACCCCTCGACACGGAAGGCGGGCAACGACGTGACCACCCTTCTCGTCGCCTCCACCGGCGGACACCTCGCCGAGCTGCACGACCTGGCTCCCCGGCTCGGTGTGCAGGACGACTGCGTCTGGGTCACCTTCGACTCGCCGCAGAGCCGCTCGCTGCTCGACGGCCAGGAGGTCATCCACGTTCCGCCGGCCACCACCCGCGACGCGGTCGGCGCGCTGCGCGACCTGGTGGCGGCCCGGCGGGTGCTGCGCGGCGGCCGGTTCACCCAGGTGATCAGCACCGGTGCCAGCGTGGCGATGTCGTTCATCCTGCCCGCCGCGCTGCGCGGACTGGCCTGCCACTACATCGAGAGCGCCACCCGCACTGAGGGGCCGTCGCTCACCGGCCGGCTGGTCGCCCGGGTGCCGTTGACCCGGCTCTACACCCAGTACCCGGGCTGGGCCGACGGCCGGTGGCGCTATGGCGGGTCCATCTTCGACGGATATCGGGCCACCCCAGCGCCGGCGGCCCGGGCGGTCTCCCGGATCGTCGTCGCGGTCGGCACCCATGAGACCTTCGGCTTCCCCCGGCTGCTGGACCGGTTGGTCGACGTCCTGCCGCCGGAGGCGGAGGTGTTCTGGCAGATCGGTTCGACCCGGATCGCCCGGATGCCCTCCGGCGCCCGCCGGCAGGTGCCGTTCGCGGAGATGCAGCAGGCCATGCGGGAGGCCGACGTGGTGGTGACGCATGCCGGGGTCGGCTCCGCGCTCGCCGCCATGCGGGCCGGCCGGCGGGCGATCTACGTGCCGCGCCGCCGCCGGCACGGCGAGCACGTCGACGACCATCAGGTGGAGATGGCCCGGGAGCTGAACCGCCGTGGGCTGGTCCTGGCTCGGGAGGCCGACGCGATCACCGTCGAGGACCTGATCGAGGCGGCATCGTGGACGATCGCGGCTACCGGTACGGTCACCCCGTTCCGGTGGGCGTCGTGACGCCGGCCGGGGCGGCTCAATCGGCCGGGTGGTCCACCGGGCGGTGTCCGGTTCTCGTCCGGCGTGGGCCGTCCGGCCGCGACCCGTACGGCCCGACCGGACCGGTCGGTTGATGGTGCGAAATCTCCGCGCACCGCAAGCTACGCAGGATCTCACTTCGTCATTGGGGGCGCCCGTGCTGCTCAGATCGTCGTCTCGACCGGTGTGGAGGCGGTGGCTCGTCGCGTTCGTCGCGCCTGTGCTCGCCGTGGGGCTGGTCGCCGCGCCCGCCCGCGCGGACGGGCTCCAGCCAGTTACCAGCACCCTGACCTCCACGAACCCGGCGGACAACATCCCGCACGCGCAGAACGGCGACACCAAGGCGTTCGCGGAGATCGGCAACACCGTCTACGTGGGTGGCTCCTTCACCTCGGTGAAGGCCGCTGCCGACGCGAGCTGGACCGCGCGCAGCTACCTCTTCGCGTACGACAAGACCAGCGGCGCGTTGAAGACCGGCTTCACCCCCGTCGTCGACGGCGCGGTGCACGCCCTCGCGGTCAGCCCGGACGGCAAGCTCATCGTCGGTGGAGCCTTCGCCAACGTCAACGGAGTGAGTCGCAAGAACCTGGTGCAGCTCGACCCGACCACCGGCGCGACGGTTGCCGGTTGGGTCGGCCGCAGCGACGGCGGCCTGGTCCGGCGGACCGTCGTGGTCGGCAACAAGCTCTACATCGCGGGAGCCTTCCACTGGGTCAACGGCACCCAGCACTCCCTGCTCGCCCGCCTCGACGCCACCACCGGTGCCATCGACCCGACCTTCCAGATCGACGCCAGCGTCGCGCGGGCCAGCTCCGAGCTGGTCTGGGGCTTGGCCGTGTCGCCGGACGGCAACACCCTGGTCGCGGTCGGCAACTTCACCGAGGTCAACGGCCAGCCTCGCAACCAGGTGGTGGTCGTCGAGCTCGCCGGCACGCCGACGGTCGCCGACTGGAGCACCCAGCGCTACGTGGCACCCTGCTACAACTGGTCGTTCCCGTTCTACGCCCGTGACGTGGACTTCTCCGACGATGGCAGCTACTTCGTCATCATCGCCGACGGAGGCCGGGGCGACGGCGCGTACTGCGACGCCATCGCCCGGTTCGAGACCGCCACCCGGGGTGCCGCGCTCGACGCCACCTGGGTCAACTACACCGGCACCGATTCGGTGACCTCGGTGGAGGTGGCCGACAACGTGGTCTACGTCGGCGGGCACTTCCGCTGGCTGAGCAACGCCAACGGCAACGACAGCGCCGGGGCCGGGGCGATCAACCGGTTCGGCCTGGGCGCGCTCGACCCGATCAACGGGCTGCCACTGGTGTGGAACCCGACTCGCTCCGGCGCGCCGGCGGGCACCACCGACTGGGGCCCGATCATGTGGGAGCTGTGGCGGGGCAGCACCGGCCTGTACGCCGGCTTCGACTCCGACGGCCTGGGCAACGAGTACCACGGCCGGCTGGGTCTGTTCCCGCTGGCCGGTGGGCGGACGGTGCCGGCGGTAAACGCGCCGACGGCGGCGTCGGGCTACCTCTACCTCGGCACCGCCGACGGGCAGGCCACCAAGGTGTCCTTCAACGGCACCACGGTGGGCGCCCCGGTCGCCTCCAGCCAGCCCAGCCTCACCGCGGCCGGCGCGGCCTTCTCGATCGGCAACAAGCTCTACTGGTCGAAGACGGACGCGAGCGCGCCGAGCGGCAGCTACCTGGACGTGTCGATCTTCACCGGCGGCTCGGTCGGCGCGCCCTGGGTCAGCAGCGGCTACAACAACTGGTTCAGCGCCGCCTCGATGAGTGGAGCGTTCTACCTCGACGGCCGGATGTACTACACCAAGGCCGGCACCAACAAGCTGTTCTACCGCTACCTGGAGCCGGATGGCTACATCGTCGGCTGCACAGAGTTCACGCTGCCCAGCCAGGGCCTGGCCTGGGGCACCGTGCGGGGCATGGCCTGGGTCGCCGGCAAGATCGTGTACGGCAACACGGACGGCTCGCTGCGCGCGGTGCCGTTCGACGAGACGGCCGTCGACGGCGCCGCCTCGGTCGAGATCGCGGCGGCTGGCGCCGGCGTGAACTGGTCCGGCAAGACCCTGTGGTTCGCCACCTCCTGAGCCACGAACCGGCCCGGGCGGTCCACCGGTGTCCCCGCGACACCGGCGGACCGCCCGTCCGCCCATGGACCGGACGGCTGTCGACCGGACGGTGAACGGTCGGCGACAATGGGATGACGACCGGTCCCCGGCGTCGCGGTCGTCCGACCCGCGCCGACCCGCCACTCGCATCGCAAGAGGACCTGACTGATGGACCTGACCGACGTCGCTCCCGCCCGGCAACGCCCGGTCGGCCTGGTCGAGCTGGCGCGCATCCCGTTGCGCCGGTGGCGGACGGTGGCCGGCAGCGCCGCGCTGGTGCTGCTAGCGGTGGCGGGCTATCTCGCGCTCATCCCCGCCACGTACACCGCGACGACGGCCGTGGTGGTCCGCGCCGTGGTCACCGACCCGTTCTCGGTGCCCTCCGGCGGCGCCGACCGGGCGGTCAACATGACCGCCGAGAGCGGCATCGCGATCAGCAACGACGTCATCGACAAGGTCGCCGCGATCACCGGCCGGAACACTGAGGACGTTGCCGACGCTCTCGAGGTGGAGACGCCGGTCGGTGGTCAGCTGATGCGCTTCGGCTACGCCGGGCACAGCGAGGGCGAGGCGGTCGACGGCGCGAACGGCGCCGCGCAGGCGTACCTCGACCTGCGGCGCGGGATCTACGAGAACCAGCGGGCCGCGGTGCTCAAGTCGTACGACGACACCATCGCCCTGGTCACCACCCAGCGCGCGACGACCCAGAAGTCGCTCCCGGCCAACGAGAGCTCGACCAACCCGTCCCCGCGCACCAGCGCCCTGCTGGACCAGTTGCGGGCGCTCAACGACCAGCTCGCGACCCTCGCCGAGCAGCGCTCCAAGGTCGCCTCGGCCGACCTGAGCCCAGGCGCGATCACCAGCGCCGCCCGTACCCCGGTGCCCTCCAGCCGCGACGCCGCGCCGCTGCTGCTGGCCGCAGGGCTGCTCGGCGGCCTGCTGCTCGGCGGCCTGGTGGCCTTCGTCCGGGAGTCGATGGACCGGCGGGTGCGAACCTCCGGCGAGGCCGCCGCCGTGGTCGGCGCGCCCCTGCTCGGCACGGTGCGCCGGCTGCGCGGCGGTCGACCGGACGACGCCGACCTGCGCTACCTGGCCCTGGCCCTGGGCCGGTGGGTGGACGGGCCCCAGCGCACCCCGCTGGTGCTGCTCTCCGCCAGCACGAATGAGGGACGCGAACAGATCAGCGTCGGGCTGGCTGCGGCGCTGGCGCAGAACGGCCACGACGTGCGGCTCGGTGTAACGCCGGAGATGCGGGACCGGATCCAGGCACTGCTGCTGGAGGCGCAGCGGCGCAACCCGGCGGTCGAGCCGGTCCGCCCCCGGCCCCGGCCGGTGGCCACCCCGGCGCCCGCAGCCGCCCTCGCAGCCACCCCTGCCGCCCCGGCGGCCGGCCGGCCGGCCAGCGGGGGCCCGGAGGACACCATGGTGATCCCGGCGGTCCGCAAGCCCCGGCCGTTCCCCACCTCGGACGCGAAGAACGGCGGGGTCTACCGCTCCACCACCACGGCGGACAAGACCGAGGTGATCCCGGTGGCCCGGCCGTCCGGGGAGGGCGCCGCGACCGACGGGTCGGAGCTGCGGATCGGCACCGGATCGGTGCGCCTGGTCGACCTGACCGCCCCGGTGGCCGAGGGGCTCACCGTGCTCGACGCGCCACCCGCCCTGCACGACGAACGGGGCGTACGGGCCGCCAGGGAAGGGCGGGCGATGCTGGTCGCGGCCCGGGACCGGACCCGGACCGCCCAACTCGGCCAATTGGTCGAGCGGCTGCGCGCCGTCGGCGCCGAGCCGATCGGGTTCGTGGTGACGGGAGAGGGACGTGACTGACCGCGACCGCCCGGCGGCCCGGGCCGGATACCCGCCGGTCACTGTGGTGGTCGCCACCCGGGACCGGCCCGGCCTGCTGGAGCGGGCCGTACGGACCGTGCTCGACCAGGACTATCCCGGCCCGGTGGAGTGCGTGGTGGTCTACGACCACATTGACATCCGCCCGCTCGACCTCGACGTGCCAGCCGGCCGCTCGCTGCGGTACGCCGTCAACACCCACGCCAAGGGGCTGCCGGGCGGCCGCAACACCGGCGTCGACGAGGCGACCGGTGAGCTGGTCGCGTTCTGCGACGACGACGACTTCTGGCTGCCGGCCAAGCTGCGCCGCCAGGTGGAGCTGCTGGCGAGCCGGCCCGATGCCGCAGCCGCGAGCTGCGGCATCCGGCTGGAGGGCCCGGGGATCGCCAAGGACCGGCAGCTCGACCGGGCCGAGGTGCGGCTGCCCGACTTCGTGGAGGACCGGGTGATGGAGGTGCACTCCAGCACCGTCTTGGTCCGCCGCGCCACCTGGGACGTGGTCGGGCCGGTCGACGAGGAGTTGCCCGGCGGGTACGGCGAGGACTACGAGTGGCTGCTGCGGGTGGCCGCGCACGGTCCGGTGGTGATCGTGCCCGAGGTGCTGGTGGTGGTCGACTGGCACGGCGGGTCGTTCTTCTTCGGCCGCTGGGCGATGATCGTCGAGGCCACCCGCTACCTGCTCGACAAGCATCCCGAGCTGGCGGGCAGCCGGACCGGCTTGGCCCGGCTGCACGGCCAGATCGCCTTCGCGCTGGCGGCCGGCCGGCGCCGCCGGGAGGCGGTTCGGGAACTCGGCCGGGTGCTCCGGCTCAACCCACGGGAGAAGCGGGTGTTGGTCACCGTGCCGGTGGTGCTCGGCCTGCTCTCCGGCGAGCGGGTGCTGCGGCTGGCCCAGCGGACGGGGCGGGGTGTCTGACCGAGGGCCCGGCGCCGCCGCGCGGACGGGGTCGGGAAGCAGCAAAGCGCGGCCGGGGCATGCGGCCCGTCCACCCTCGGGTTCGCTGCCGCTGCCCGTCTGGCCGCTGACGGCGATGTTCGGCCTGATGCCGCTCTGGTGGGCGCTGGGTGGCTTCTATCTCGGCTGGTCGGTGTTCGGGCTGGCCCTGCTCGCCCTGCTGGTGGCCCGGGGCCGGGTGCCGCTGCCCGCCGGCACCGCCTGCTGGCTGGTCTTCCTGGTGCTGGTGCTGCTCAGCGCGACCCGGCTGGACCGGGCCACCGCCTACCTCACCTTCGGCCTGCGATTCGGGTTCCTGGTCACCGCGCTGGTGGTCTGCATCTACGTCTACACCTTGGTCCGGGAGGGCACGCCCTGGGAACGGGTGCTGCGCCCGCTGGGCTGGTACTGGTTGGGCGTCGTGGCGCTGGGCTGGCTGGCCGTGCTGATGCCCACCTTCGCTCTGACCACCCCGGTGGAGTTGGCGCTGCCCGGTGGGATCTCCGGCGAGCGGTTCATCCAGGCACTTACCCACGTACGGGCCAACGAGTTCAACCCGGTGTCGCGCGCGCCGATCTACCGCACCGCCGCGCCGTACCCGTACACCAACAACTGGGGCACCGCATACGCCCTGCTGGTGCCGTGCGTGCTGGCGTACCTGACCTCGGTGCGGACCGGGCGGTTCCGGGTGGCGCTCTGGGTGTCGCTGCCGCTGTCGGTGGTGCCGGCGTTCATGACCCTCAACCGGGGGATGTTCCTCGGCCTCGGCGCCGGCATGGTCTATTTGGGGCTGCGCGCGCTGATCCGGGGCAACGCGCGGCTGATCATCTCGATCGCCGGGCTGGTGGTGCTGGTCTGGGTGGTTAGCCTGGTCGTGCCGGTCCAGGAGATGATCGATGCCCGGGTGAGCAGCACCGACACCAACGTTGACCGGGTGGACCTGTACGTGCGGACCTGGCAGGCGGTGGAGCGGTCCCCACTGCTGGGCTACGGCGCGCCGAAGAGCGTGGACACCACTCTCGCCGAGGAGCCGCTGGGCACCCAAGGGCTGATCTGGCAGATCCTCTACAGCCACGGCATCCCCGCCCTGCTGGTCTTCCTCGCCTGGCTGGTGCTGGTCGCCCGGAGGCTGGCCGCGGCGGTCTCGCCGGCCGGGTACTGGCTGAGCACAGTGCCGGTGATCGCGCTGGTGGTCATCCCGGTCTACGCCTACATCGACCCCAACCTGTCGGTGATCTTCTTCGCCGTCGGCGTCGGGCTGGCTGCGGTGAGCGGGCCAGTCAACCGGGTCGCGGTCGGCCCGTCCACCATGTCGCAGCCTGCGCCGCTGGCGCCCTGGCGTACACGGGGGGTGGGCCGGGCGCCGGTGCCGCCCGCCGGGCCGCCGAGCGCGGTCGGCACCGGCGTCGCGTCGGTCCCGCTGCGCACCGCACCGCCGACCGACGGAGCCGCGGCGCGGCAACCGTCCACCGGGACGCCGCAGCGGCTGATCGAACCGTCGGGTCGGGGAGGGGCGGCATGACCGGCCCAGCCGCGCCGGTCGTGGCGGCCGACCCGTCGGCCGGGGAGCGGGAGGTACGCCGGAGCGCCCGCAACGGGCTGGTCGGGCTGGCCGGAGCCGGGGTCAACGGCGTGCTGGGCTTCGTGCTGACCGTGGTGATCGTTCGGGGGTTCGGTGCCGCAGGCTCGGGCGTGCTCTTTGCCGCGATCGGAGTGATCTCGATTCTCGGTGCGGTCTGCTGTCTCGGGGCCGACACCGCGCTGGTCTGGGCGCTGCCCCGGCGCCGTAACGGTGCCGGGGGTGACGCGGCCCGGCTGCTGCCGGTGGCACTGCTGCCCGCCCTGCTGCTCAGCGTCGTTGTCGCTGCGGCTGGTGCGTTGGCTGCCGAGTGGCTCGCGCCGGTCCTGCTCGATTCAGCCGACGGGCCGGCGCTGCTTCGCCTGGCCTTTCTCGCCCTGCCGGTGACGGTCGCGATGACCGTGCTGCTGGCCGCCGTCCGGGCGCTGCGGCCGGTGTGGGCGGTCGTCGGCATCCAGTACGTCCTGGTGCCGCTGGCCCGGCCCGTGCTGTTGCTGGCGGCCGGTGCCGGCGTGGTGGTCGGCTTCGGCGGGTGGCTGCTGCCCGTCGCCATCGCGGTGGTCGCCGCCGCCGTGCTGCTGATTCGTCCGCTCGGCCTGGCGGCAGGGGCGAGACTGCGGCCGACCGGCGAGGACTGGCGTGTGCTCTGGGGGTTCGCGCTGCCCCGGGCGGCCTCGGCGGCGATCGATGCCAGCAGCATGTGGGTCGGGGTGCTGCTCTGCTCGGCGCTCGCCGGGGCGACGCAGTCCGGGATCTTCGCCGCGGCGGGCCGGTACGCCCTGGCCGGGCTGCTGATCATGCAGGGCCTCCGGGTGGCGGTGGCCCCGCAGCTGTCCCGGCTGCTCGGGCAGGGGCGTACCGGGGACGCGGTGCTGGTCTACCGGCGGGTCACCATCGTGATCATCATCCTGTCCTGGCCGGCGTACCTGCTGCTGGCCGTATTCGCACCGGGATTCCTGAGCCTCTTCGGCGGCGGGTTCGCGGGCGGGGCGGCCCCGTTGGCCGTACTGGCGGGGGCGATGATGGTCAACTCCGGGGTCGGCATCGTCCAGACCATGCTGCTCATGAGCGGCAACAGCCGCCGCCATCTCTTGGCCACCCTCGTCGGGCTGGCGCTCACCCTCGGGCTCGGCGCGTTGCTGATCCCCGCCCACGGCGCTCTCGGTGCCGCGTACGCCTGGACCGCCGGCATAGTCGCGGAGAACGTGCTGGCCGCGGTGGCGGCCCGGGTCGCGGTCGGGGAGCCGCTGCTGAATCGGTCGATGGGGCTGGCCGCGGCCGGGGCTGGTGGGGGCACCGCGGTGGTCGCGGTGCTGTGCGCGGTACTGGTCGGGCGGGGTGTCGCCGGTCTCGTCCTGGCCCTGGTGGTGTTGGTGCTGGCTGCCGCCGGGCTACTACTGGACCGCCGGGTGCGCCGGCTGGTCCGTTCCGCCGTGACCATGATCAGGCCGAGACCGGCGTGACGAGAGGAAGAGCATGACGATCCGCGACCGGCTCAAGGCGGCCGTGCCGCACCAGGTCACCAACCAGGTCCGCAGCTCCCTCACCCGGTACGGGGAGCGGACCAGCGAGCGGCGGCCGCTGCCCGATTTCCTGATCACCGGCACCAAGCGCGGGGGCACCACGTCGCTCTGGCGGTACCTGCTGGAACATCCCCTGGTGCCGAGACTCTTCCCGGCCTGGAACACCAAGACCTCCCACTACTTCGAGGAGAACTGGGGCCGGGGCGAAGCCTGGTACCGCTCGCACTTTCCGACGGAGCGGCACCGGCGAGCGCTGGAACGGCGGCACGGTGGACCGGTCCGGGTCGGCGAGGCGGCCCCGCTCTACATGTTTCATCCCCTCGTCCCGCAGCGGGTGGCCGACCTGCTGCCCGACGTACGGCTGGTCTTTCTGCTCCGCGACCCGGTGGAGCGGGCGTACTCGCACTGGAAGGAGCGCCGGACCGAGGGAAAGGAGCCGCTGGACTTCGCCGTGGCGCTGGACCGGGAGGAGGAGCGCACGGCGGGGGAGCGGGAGAGGCTGATCGCCGATCCAACCTACTTCAGCGAGGCGTACGACTGGTACACCTACCGTGCCCGTGGCCGCTATCTTGAGCACCTGGAGCCGTGGTTGGAGAGCTTTGATCCGGCGCAGCTGCTCATCCTGCCCAGCGAGACGCTGTACGCGGAGCCCGCTGCCAGCCATGCCCGCGTGCTGGAGTTTCTGGGCCTTCCGTCGCATCGCCTGGCGGCGTACGAGGCCCACAACCACCGGCGTAGCGGATCGATGGACCCTGGCGTTCGCGCCGAGCTGTGCGCCTACTTCGCCCCGCACAACGCGGCCCTGGCCGAACGCCTCCGAATGCGATTCGACTGGTCCTGACGACTGCCGCACCACAGCTCAGGGACATGTGCGAGTGATCGATCGGTTCGTCACCGAGGGTGACTGTCAGTCCGTTTGCGACCACGTTTCATCTGGTGTAGGCCGCTCCTCCGGGCCCTGGGTCGTCGCCCAAAGTTCTTATTGACCACTGTCATCGTCGACCGTAGTGTCCGGCTCACCTTTCAGCCTGGGACACGGGGGGACCGCAGTGGCACGTGCGCGCGCGCATACAGGGATTTCTTTGGTCAACTGGGGAAGATTCGTCAGGTCTCGGTGGGGTCGGGCAGCGGCTGTCGCCGTGGTGGTAAGCCTCGTGACGAGCATCTCCGAGGTGCCCGTCCAGCGAGCCGAAGCGGCGCCCCGCCCCAAGTCCGCCGAGGTACTCGAGCGTCCGGATGAGATCGCTGCTCTAGTCACCGCCCGAATGACCGGCCAGCAGGTCCGGATCACCGGCATGACCACGGAGTCGGCGGAGTACGTCGCCCACCCCGACGGGCAGATCGAGGCGAAGGTTCACGCCGGTCCGGTCCGGATGCGGCAGGACGACAGGTGGGTCCCGATCGACCTCACCCTCCAGCCCGCGGCGGACGGCTCCATCCGAGCCCTCGCACACCCCTTGGAGCTGCGTATCTCAGGCGCCCGGAAGGCCGGTGGCGAGTTGGCCGCAGTCGGTGTCGGAGACGGTCGGCTGAGCATGGGTTGGGCCGGTGCCCTGCCCGTGCCGGTACTCGATGGCAACCGGGCAACCTACCCGGAGGTAGCGACCGGCATCGATCTGGTGGTCGAGGCCACCCGGACCGGTTTCGCGCAGTTCCTCACGGTGAAGAACCGCGAGGCCGTGGACCGACTGCCAGCGCTGGCATTCCCACTGGCAGGTAAGGGGCTGTCCTCCTTCACCCAGGACAGCTCGGGTGGGCTGATGTTGAAGGACGCCAAGGGCCGGCCGGTCGCGGCCGTGCCGGCGCCGGAGATGTGGGACGCGAAGCGGTCCGCGGGCAGTGGCGAACCGATGCGCAGAGCGGTCGTAGCGGCGAAGGCGGAGCGGCCGACGAACGGTTTGGCCCGTGCGGCGGGTGGCCTCACCATGCGGCTGAACCCGGATCTGAAGTGGCTCAAGGATCCCGCGACCCAGTACCCGGTCACCATCGACCCCCAGATCAACCCCCTGTACACCACCTTCGACACCTATGTGAAGGAGGGCGACACGGTCGACCGGGGTGGGGCGAACGACCTCCAGCTCGGTCTGCTGGCCGGCTCCCCGAGCACCAAGGCCCGGGCCTTCGTGCACTGGGGCGTCTCGGCGCTGGCGGGCAAGCAGATCACCTCTGCCACGGTGAACTTCTGGAACTTCTGGTCGAACACCTGCACCGCGACCTCGTGGGAGATCTGGACCACCGGTGCCGCCTCGTCGGCCACCCGGTGGGGCACCCAGCCCAGCTGGACGCAGAAGGAAGCGACCTCGACCCAGACCAAGGGCGGCTCGGGCTGCGCCGACGGTTGGGTGAGCATCAGCGGCACGACCTTCTTCCAGCGAGCCGCCACCGCCAACCAGTCCACCGCCTACATGGGCGTGCGGGGCACGGACGAGGCGAGCACCAACAGCTTCAAGCAGTTCCGCTCCCGCAACGCGATTGACAGCAGCCAGGTGCCGTACGCGGTGGTCACCTACAACTCGTACCCGGCGGTCGGAACGCGGTCGACGGTGCCGGCGAGCGCCTGTGCCACTGGCTCGGCGGGGCCCAACATCAACACCACGACGCCCCAGCTCAAGTCCGTCATCTCCGACGCCGAGGGCTCGTCGGTCAAGGCCGAGTTCGAGTGGTGGACGCTGGCCGGCACCACCAAGCTCGGCAGCACGATCACCGGCACTGCGGCCTCCGGCTCGACGCTGAGCGCCACCATCCCGTCCGGCGTCCTGGCGAACGGCTCCACCTACAAGTGGCGGATTCGCGGCAATGACGGCACCGTCGACGGCACCTGGTCGACGTTCTGCGAGTTCACGGTGGACACCTCGATCGGTAGCCCACCGATCGTCACCTCGCCCACCTATCTGGAGAACCAGTGGGGCGGTGACGCCAACGTCGCCGGCAACTTCACCTTCGACCCGAACGGCATCAGCGACGCGGCCGCGTACGAGTACAGCCTGGACGTGCAGCCGCCGAACAAGGTGGTGAACGCACCTTCCCTCGGGGCTCCGGCAACCGTGAGCATCAAGCCGCTGACCCCCGGCTGGCACGGCGTCTGGGTCCGTACCCGCGACTCGGCCGGCAACGTGACCGCGCTGCGCAGCTATCCGTTCAAGGTCGGCTCCGGCTCCCAGGACTCGCCGAAGGCCGGCGATGTCAGTGGCGCCAAGGTGGTGCTCGCCTCGACGGCCGCACCCTCCTTCGGTGACGTCACCTACCAGTGGCGTCGGGCCGGCTCCGACGCCTGGGTCACCATCCCGGCGGGCCACGTCACGAACGCCGTCGGCGGTGGCGCGGTCACCTGGCCGGTCGCCCTCACCAGCGGCGCCGCGCCCAAGCTCAACTGGGACGTCGCGGCCACCCTTGCCGCTGTGGATGCGCAGAGCATCCCGCGCGACGGGCCCGTCCAGGTCCGGCCGTACTTCAACCTGAGCAACTACGGTGCGCCGGCCGACAACGTGAAGTTCCGCTTCGACCGGAACCTCGCCTCCGCCGACACCGCCCAGGTCGGGCCCGGCTCGGTCAACCTGATCACCGGCAACTACCAGATCTCCTCCGCAGACGTGTCCGTCGCCGGACTGGCCATCTCTCGGACGGTCAACAGTCGCCAGCCGCAGGGCCTTGACCCGCTGTTCGGTCCCGGTTGGATCTCCGGCCTGGTCGTGTCGGACGCCGGTGCGCCGTACACGAAGCTCACCACCTACGGCAGCCTGGTCCAGGTCAAGTTGCCGGACGACTCGACGATCGGCTTCACCAAGGTTGACACCGCCGGCGTCAACTACGAGCCTCAGGTCGGCGCCGAGTCCTACAAGCTGACCTTCAACTCGGCCACCAGCCGCTTCACCCTGTCGGACGGCAAGGGCAACGTGGTCATCTTCACCCGGGCCGCGACCGACCCGGTAGGCGTCTACACGCCCACCTCGGTCACGCCTCCCGGGTCGGGAAACGCGACGACCTACTCCTGGGAGAAGGCCACGGTCGGCACCAACGACATCATGCGGCCCACCCGCCTGCTGGCCCCGGTCCCGACCGGCGTCAGCTGCACCACCCTGGCTCGCGGCTGCCGGGCCTTGAGCTTCACCTATGCCACCACGACCACGGCCACCGGTCTCGGTGACGGGCAGTGGGGTGACTACGCCGGCCGGGTGAAGCAGATCTCCTACACCGCGTGGGACCCGGATCTGCCCACCCCGGCGATGCGGACCGTCGTGCTCGCCGGCTACACCTACGACAACGGCGGCCGGCTCCGGACCTTCCACGACCCGCGGCTGGACTACACCGACGGCACCGGACCGCACTCGCTGCGCACCGTCTACTACTACGACTCGAACGGGATCATCGTCTCGCTGACCCCGCCGGCCGAGCAGCCGTGGCAGTTCTCGTTCACCACTCTGCCGAGCGACCCGGGCAAGGGCCGTCTCTATAAGGTCAGCCGGTCAGCCCTGAGCGCCGGAACCGCTGTTGAGACGGTCGTATACCGGATTCCCACCTCGGGCAGCGGATCTCCGTACGACTTGTCCGGCAGCCAAACGGCGCGATGGGGGCAGACCGAGCCGCCGACCGACGCCACAGCGGTGTTCCCGCCGATGCAGGTGCCGACTGGCGACCCGGTCACCGGCAATCTGCCCGGCTCGTACGACCGGGCCACTGTCACCTACCTAGATGCCAACGCTCGGGTTGTAAACACCGTCCAGCCGGGCGGCAACATCTCCACCGCGTGGTACGACGCTTTCGGCAATGTCTTGGGCGAACTGACGGCCAGCAACCGCAAGCGAGCCCTTGACGCATCGAGTAGCGACAACGCTGCTGCAGAGGCTCAGATTGCAGTCAGGCTGACGACGGCTACGGTGTACGCCGATGACGGTCAGCGGGTGCTGGAAACCTTCGGACCCGAACATGACGTGATGCTGTCAACCGGTGCGGTGGTTCGCGGTCGCACCCACACCCGCTTTACCTACGACGAGGGGGCGCCAGCCAACGGGGGGCCATTCAATCTACTCACCACCGAGCGGGTATCTGTCAGCTACGTCAATCTCGGTCAGACGGCCGACGCCGACCCTCGGACGACTACCACTCAATACGATTGGACGCTAAAGCAGGCGACCCACGTGACCACGGACCCGGGTGGACTCGATCTCGTCACCCGGACCAAATACGACGCTTCTGGTCGGGTTGTTTCGGATACCAATCCCGGCGGGGGAAGCGTCGATACGACCCCGGCAACGAGGGTCACCGTCTATTACACGGCGACGGCCAACGCGTCCCTCCCCGAGTGCGGCAATCGGGCGGAGTGGGAGGGCCTGGTTTGTCGGACCGAGTTAGGCGGCCAGCCGGAGGCAGGCCAGGAACTCCCGGTCACGATCACCACCTATGACCTGTACGGACAACTGCGCACCAAGGTAGAGAAGTCGAGTGCAGGTGAACTTCGTCGGTCCGTGATGACCTACGACGCCGCAGGGCGCCAGGCGGAAGCGTCGATTGTCGCAAGCGGGCTGGGCGCACCGCTGGAGGTCCGCCGGCAGGTGTACGACCAGGCCAGCAGCCAACTGTTGCGGACCCAGACGATCAGCGCCAACGATACGGTTATCGCCGAGGTGGTGCGTACATATGACGGTCTCGGACGCCAGACGTCATACACCGATTCCGATGGCAGCGTCACGACCACCAGTTACGACTTGGTCGGTCGGACGGACCGCACTACGGACGGCAAGGGAACCCGCACGTTCACGTTTGACGGCGGTAACGAACGACGGGGCTTGGCGACCTCGGTGGCCGACTCGCAGGCTGGGACCTTCGTCGGCACCTACGACCCCGACGGCACCCTGACCAGCCAAACGTGGGCCAACGGCGTCGCGGTCCTCGTGACGCTGGACGAAACGGGTAACGCCGTCCAGATCGTCTACACCCGGCCCGGCTGTGGCCAATCCGACTGCACCCTTTACCAGGAGCAGGTGGTAGAGAACGCTCACGGTCAGCAAACGAGACGTACCTCCACCGTCTCCGACCGGGCGTACTCCTACGACGAGGCGGCTCGGCTCGTTGCGGTGCGTGACACCGTCGCAAGCCAGTGCATCAGTAGGGTTCACGAATATGACGCCACGGCGAACCGGACCGCGCTGACGGAGTACGCCCCCGGAGCGAATGGCACCTGCCAGACGACGACAGCAGGCACGGCGCGCGGCTGGGACTACGACAGTGCGGATCGGTTGACCACGAGCGGCTATGTTTTTGACGCTCTGGGACGGAGGACCGCTCAGCCGGCCGCCGACACTGCGGTTCCAACGAGTGGTGCCGGACAAGCGAGCTACTACGTCAACGACATGGTGCGCACCATTACGCAGGGCTCCAGGACGGCGACCTACACGGTCGATGTTGTTGCGAACCGCATTCGCTCCTGGACCGACACGGCTCACGGACTCATCATGCGTAACCACTATGGCGACGACGAGGACACTCCGACCTGGACTGAGGAGGGTGGTGCCAACTTCTCACGAACCATCGCGGGCTTGACGGGGCTGGTGGCTACGTTCAACAACGCGACGGGCGTCAATTGGAAGATCCTTAACCTGCACGGTGACAACGTCGCGGGCATGACGGAGGCCCAGGTTGGCTTGGCTTACACTCAGGACTATACCGAGCTCGGTTCACCAACTGGCACCGCGAACGCTGGCAGCGAACGATACGGATGGCTCGCGGGTGCCCAACGTGCCGCCGACACGCCGGACGGCTCCATTCTTATGGGCGCACGTATCTACAACCCGACGATGGGGCGCTTTGGATCGGTGGATGCGGTATACGGTGGAAACCTGAACTCGTACGAGTACTGTGCGGGCGACGCCGTCAACTGTACTGACGTGAGTGGACTGGCTCGCGTGCCTTGCTCCAAGACCTCGTACAAGAAGTACTGGACGTGGTACGGCGGTACGACTCGCGACGTGAAACTCCGCTGTACGATCACTCATCGCGTGCTGACCGACTATTGGGATTTGCTCGAGGGGATCACAATTGTCGGCGGCATCGCCGGCGTCTTCTACCCACCCGCCGCCGCTACCGCCGGCGTCGTAATGGCTGCGCGTTGGGCGATGATGAACATATACAGAAGGAAGTGCACCCAGCAGTACGGTGTCTGGGTCGACTACCGGATCATCACCTACCGCAACAACAAGGTTTGGACCGGTTACTGGACTGGAGTGAGCTGCCGCTGGCACTCGAAATGGGTCGACTGAGGCTTCCGGCTATGAGGAAGGCGCGCTCTAGAGTGGGTAAGGGTGTGACATGGATTTGAAAGGCCGGGTTGACGTCGCAATTATTGCCGCAGGGATAGGGTCCGTCGTGCCGCCCCGTCTTTCGGTGCTGGACGGCAGGGCGGGGATGCAAGTGGTTGAGTTCCGGGCTCTTAATCGGCGTGGCTTTGTGAGGAGAGACATTGCCGTTCCTCTGGCATTGACCCCTGATCAGGCGCGACGTGCAAAGCGCTCCTTTTGGGCCGTCACGATAGCGAACTTCGCTGCGGCACCGGTCTCTGTCCTCGCCTTGCTGACTAGCCTTGTTCTCCTCGTGCTGGCCAGGATGGTCGAACAGGATGTTGAGCCGAGTTATCGGCGAGCGTCCGAGGTCCTGCTTGCGGTCGGCTTTGCCGCTCTGGCGTCCATGTACGTGATCAGGAAAGTGGCAGTTCTTCCGCAATATCCTCGGGTCACCTCGGACGGCCATATTGTTCTGCGGGAGGTATGTCGCGAGGCGGCAGAGGACCTCGTTGCTCTGAATGGAGATGACGTAGCCAGAATTCTCCAGTAGTAGTAGTTCCGCCTGCCCGCTGAGCGACACCTCACGACCGTGAGGTGTCGCTCAGTGCTATAAACCGATCAGGGCTTCTGCAAAGACTCGATTGGTTAAGTCTCTGTAGTCGATGCACAGCACACCCTTCATGGCAATCGTATGTCCTTCCTGGAGTGTGGTGTCTGTTTGTGGGTCAGGGCGTTCGCAAGGTAGAGGCATGCCCGTTCTAGGCGATTCCTAGTAGTTGTAGGGATCGGTATGGGTTCCGGCTGTTCTTCCGGAGTGTTGGCGCGATGGAACTATGTACCAACCGGAACCGGCGTGACTATCCCATAACCGACTATCCGGTCAAAGCTCGATCTTGCGACTGCCCTGGGATGTGGGTGAGGCCCAGGGCGTCGGTGGAGATCCCGGCGCCTGGCCCGCAGGCTGGGACACGCTAGGCGCGTCCGCTGGGACGAGACGCGGGCGTGACAGACTGACCGCTGTGTTGCGTTGGCTGACTGCAGGTGAATCGCACGGTCCCTCCCTCGTCGCGATGCTGGAGGGGGTGCCGGCCGGCATCGAGGTGACCACCACCGAGATCGCCGACGAGTTGGCCCGCCGACGGCTGGGCTACGGCCGGGGCGCCCGGATGTCGTTCGAGCGGGACGAGGTCGAGCTGCTCGGCGGTCTGCGGCACGGGCTTACCCTGGGCAGCCCGGTGGCGATCCGGGTCGGCAACTCCGAGTGGCCGAAGTGGCGCACGGTGATGGCCGCCGACCCGGTCGACCCCGACGAGTTGGCCCAGCAGGCCCGCAACGCCCCGCTGACCCGCCCCCGCCCGGGCCACGCCGACCTGGCCGGCATGCAGAAGTACGGCCACACCGACGCCCGGCCGATCCTGGAGCGCGCCAGCGCCCGGGAGACCGCCGCCCGGGTCGCCGTCGGCGCGGTCGCCAAGGCGCTGATCCGTCAGGCGCTCGGCATCGAGATCGTCTCGCACGTCATCGAGCTGGGCCCGGTGGCCGCGAAGCCCGGGCTGCGCCCCACTCCGGCCGACGCCGCCCGCATCGACGCCGACCCGCTGCGCTGCCTCGACCCGGAGGCCAGCGCCCTGATGGTCGCCGAGGTCGATGCCGCGAAGAAGGCCGCCGACACCCTCGGCGGTGTGGTCGAGGTGCTGGCGTACGGGGTGCCGCCGGGGTTGGGCAGCCACGTGCAGTGGGACCGCAAGCTCGACGCCCGACTGGCCACCGCGCTGATGTCCATTCAGGCCATCAAGGGCGTGGAGATCGGCGACGGCTGGCAGCAGGCCCGGTCCCGCGGCTCGGAGGCGCACGACGAGATCATCCCGTCGGCCACCGGCGTTCGGCGGGTCACCGACCGGGCCGGCGGTCTGGAGGGTGGCATCACCACCGGTGAGCCGCTGCGGGTTCGCGCCGCGATGAAGCCGATCTCCTCACTGAACCGGGCGCTGGCCACCGTGGATGTCGCCACCGGCGAGCCGGCCACCGCGATCAACCAGCGTTCGGACGTCTGCGCGGTGCCCGCCGCGGCGGTGGTCGCCGAGGCGATGGTGGCCCTGGTGCTCGCTGAGGCGGCGACCGAAAAGTTCGGCGGCGACTCGATCCCCGAGATCCGCCGCAACCTGGCCGGGTACCTCGACGCGCTGGTCATCCGCTGATGGCACCGGTCGTCGTGCTGGTCGGCGCGCCCGGCTGCGGCAAGACCACCGTCGGACGGGCACTCGCCGCCACCCTCGGGGTGGAGTTCCGCGACACCGACACCGACATCGAGCAGATGGCCGGCAAGCCGATCCCGGAGATCTTCATCGACGAGGGTGAGGCGCACTTCCGTACCCTGGAGCGGGCCGCGGTGGCCGCGGCGTTGGCTGCCGGCACGGGTGTGCTCGCCCTCGGCGGCGGCGCGGTGCTGGCCGAGGAGAACCGGGCCGCCCTGGTCGGGCACCGGGTGGTGCACCTCTCGGTCGAGCTGCCCGACGCGGTGAAGCGGGTCGGGCTCGGCGCTGGCCGGCCACTGCTGGCGATCAACCCGCGGGCCACCCTCAAGCACCTGATGGACCAGCGCCGGCCGCTCTACACCGAGGTCGCCACCGCGACGGTGACCACCGACGGGCGGGCCCCGGCGGAGATCGTCACCGAGATCGCCGCCCTGCTGCCCCGCTGACGCCGGGCCCAGCCGGTGGGCAGGCGGCTGGGCGGCGGGCGGGGCGGTGTCCGACGACGGTGCCCGTTGCTGGGGCCTCGCCTCAGCCGTGGGCGACGGCGTCGAGGACGTCGGCCAGGGCCTTCGGTTCGCTGAGCATCGGCCAGTGCCCGGTCGGCAGCTCGAACAGCTGACCGCCGGCCAGCCCGGTGAAGAACGGGTGCCCCTGGCCGATCATCTGCTCCACCACGGCCAACGGGAACGTGCTGGCGACCAGCGCGGTCGGCACCGGGCGACCGCCGGTGCGCCGCACCGGGTCGGTCGCCGCCCGCAGCGGCTGCGGAGTGGACCGGGCGCGCAGCAGGGCGAGCGTCGGTTCGTCCAGTCCGGCCAGGTTGGCCGGGTCGGCCGCCGGATCCCAGGCCGGCGGTGGCAGCAGGTGCCCGTCGCCGATGGCGGCCCGCAGCGCCTCCTGCTCCTCGGGCGGCACCGTGTCGAACTGCGCGGTGCCGTCCGGCAGTGGCCCACTCTCCACGTAGACCACGCGGGCGATCCGGTCCGGGATGCGGTCCGCCGCCTGGGCGACCGGCATGCCGCCGCCGGAGTGCCCGACCAGCAGCACCTCGCGCAGGTCCTCCACCTCGATCAGCCGGACGATGTCGGCGGTGTGCGTCTCCAGGCTCACCTCCGGCCCGGCCAGGTGGTCACGCTCGGCCAATCCGGTCAGTGTCATCGGGTAGACCTCATGCCCCTGCGCGCGCAGCGTTCCGGTCACCTCCCGCCACGCCCAGGCACCCAGCCAGAACCCCGGTACCAGCACGAACGTCGCCATCTGTCGCTCCTTCTCTCGGCTACCGACAGACCGTACGATCGAATCCGGACAGAATCCGCCCGGTTTGGAGGAGTGGCCCGTGTCACATCCCGCCGGCCGGGTGCTGGCCCTACTCGAACTGCTCCAGGCGCGGCACCGGGCGACGGCCGCCGAACTGGCCGGCCGGCTCGGTGTGGACGAGCGAACCGTGCGCCGGTACGCGGCCACCCTGGTCGAGCTGGGCATCCCGGTCACCGCCGACCGGGGCCGCTACGGCGGTTACCGGCTGCACCCCGGGTTCAGGTTGCCGCCGCTGATGCTCACCGACGATGAGGCGGTGGCCGTGCTGCTCGGCCTGGTCGTCGCGGAGCGGGTCGGGCTGGCCACCGAGCAGCCGGCCACCGCCACCGCGCTGACGAAGATCCGCCGGGTGCTGCCGGTGGCGCTCGCCGACCGGCTGGCCGCCGTGCAGGAGCACCTGGGCTTCACCCTGCGACGCCCCGAGGCGCAGCGAGGGCCGGCGTCGGGCACCCTGCTCATCCTGGCCGCGGCCGCCCGGCACCGGCAGCGGGTGGCACTGGACTACCGCTCCTGGCGGGGCGAGCAGTCGCGCCGGGAGCTCGACGCGTACGGCCTGGTCTTCCACTCCGGCCGCTGGTACGTCACGGGGCACGACCACCGGCGCGGTGAGGTCCGCACCTTCCGGCTGGACCGCATCGGCGCCGTGACCCCCGGCGTGGCGACGTTCACCGTGCCGGAGGGCTTCGACCCGGTGGCCTGGGTGACGCGGTCGCTGGCCGGCGTGCCGTACACGCACGAGATCGAGGTGTTGCTGGAGACCGACCTGGTCGCCGCCCGCCGCCGCGTTCCGCCCAGCGTGGCCGAGTTGACCGCCACCACCGACGGGGTGCTGCTGCGGACCCGGGTGGAGAGCCTGCCCGGTGCGGCCGCGCTGCTCGCCGGGCTGGGCTGCCCGTTCACTGTTCGACACCCGGACGCGTTGCGCGCCGCGGTGGCCGAGCACGCCCGCCTGCTGGCCGACTGGGCCGCCCGGCCAGCAGGTGGGCGGTTGCCCTCACCGCGCCGTTCGCTGGACTAGGCTGCCGGCGATGGACGAGGTGACCCGGATTCCGGTCGGCGGCGAGCGGCCGTACGACGTGTTGGTTGGACGCGACCTGCTGGGCGCGCTGCCCGGCCTGCTGCCCGGGGCGACCCGGGCGGCGGTGCTGCACGCGCCCCCGCTCAAGGCCCTCGCGGACGCACTTGGCGAGCGATTGCGCGCCGCTGGCGTCGAGCCGCTGCTGATCGAGGTGCCCGACGCCGAGTCGGGCAAACAGATCGACGTGGCCGCCGCCTGCTGGGACCGGCTCGGAGCGGCCGGCTTCACCCGCACCGACGCGGTGGTCGGGGTGGGTGGCGGTGCGGTGACCGACCTGGCCGGCTTCGTCGCGGCCTGCTGGTTGCGCGGGGTGCGCTGGGTGCCGGTGGCGACCTCGCTGCTGGGCATGGTGGACGCCGCGGTGGGTGGCAAGACGGGCATCAACACGGCTGCCGGCAAGAACCTGGTGGGCGCGTTCCACCCGCCGGTCGGCGTGCTGGCCGACCTGGCCACTTTGGACAGTTTGCCCGCGGTCGACCTGGCGGCCGGGCTCGCCGAGGTGGTCAAGTGCGGGTTCATCGCGGACCCGGCGATCCTGGAGCTGGTCGAGCGCGACCCGGTGGCGGCCACCGACGCGCGCGGACCGGTGACGCGGGAGCTGATCGAGCGGGCGATCCGGGTCAAGGCCGACGTGGTCGCCGGTGACCTGCGCGAGTCGGGCATGCGGGAGGTGCTCAACTACGGTCACACGCTGGCCCACGCGATCGAGCAGAACGAGGGCTACCGCTGGCGGCACGGGCACGCCGTCGCCGTCGGCCTGGTCTACGCCGCCGCGCTGGCCCGGCTCGCCGGCCGGCTGGACGCCCCGACCGCCGACCGGCATCGGGCCACCCTGGCCGCGCTCGACCTGCCGGTGAGCTACCCGGCCGACGCCTGGCCGCAACTGCTGGCCGCCATGCGGGTGGACAAGAAGGCCCGGGGCAACCGGCTGCGCTTCGTGGTGCTGGACGGGCTGGCTCGCCCGGCGATGCTGGAAGGCCCGGACGATGCGTTGCTGGAGGCCGCCTACCAGGAGGTCTGCGCGGGGTGAAGGTCTACGTGTTGAACGGGCCGAACCTGGGCCGGCTGGGCACCCGCGAGCCCGAGGTGTACGGCGCGACCACCTACGCCGACCTGGTGGCGCTCTGCGAGTCCACGGGCGAGCAGTTGGGGCTGGACGTGACGGTCCGGCAGACCGACGCCGAGCACGAACTGCTCGGCTGGCTGCACACCGCCGCTGACGAGGGCGCCGCGGTGGTGCTCAACCCGGCTGCCTGGTCGCACTACTCGTACGCGGTGCGGGATGCGTGCGCCATGCTGCGCGGGCCGCTGGTGGAGGTGCACCTCTCCAACATCCACGCCCGCGAGGAGTTCCGGCACCACTCGGTGGTCTCCGCGGTGGCGACCGGGGTGATCTGCGGTCTCGGTGTCAACGGTTATCGCCTCGCCCTGCACCACCTGGCCACCGTGACCGGCTGAGCAGCAGGGCATTCCGCCTCTCGTGCCGCCCTGCGCCCCAGTAAATTGACGTTACTCAGCGTGACGGTGGCCCCCATTGCTGGCCGTGACCGTCGGCCGCCGTTACGAGGGCATCCCACAGGGGGTAGACCACTCCTGTACGGGTCCTTTGCTCTGCTTCAACCGACGCAACACTGGTGGCGAGCTGCGGATATGTGATGTGCGCCAGAGGTGGGGGCCCTTGTGCGCAGAGTACGGAGCGTGGCTGTTGCGCCGGTTGAAGCAGAGCAAAGGGCGTGGGAGTGGGGGTCACTAGTGGGTAGAACATGACTTTCTGTCACTGTTGTCGGGCCGGGAACGCCCGCCGTGGGCCGGCATCCGAACCCGCGGCGGGAAACACACCGCGACGCAGCTAGTAGACTCTCAAGGTCTGTCCGCCAATTGATGATCAAGGCAGGAAATGGCCTCCACCAACGACCTCAAAAACGGCCTGGTACTCAACCTGGACGGCGAGCTGTGGGCTGTCGTCGAGTTCCAGCACGTCAAGCCCGGTAAGGGTGGTGCGTTCGTGCGCACCACGCTGAAGAACGTGCTGTCCGGGAAGGTGGTCGACAAGACCTTCAACGCGGGCACCAAGGTCGAAACCGCGACCGTGGACAAGCGCACCATGCAATACCTGTACGCCGACGGCGAGGACTACGTCTTCATGGATCTGGAGACCTTCGACCAGATCACCGTGCCCGGTGGCACCGTCGGCGAGGCAGCCAACTACCTGCTGCCCGAGGCGGAGGCGACCGTCGCCACCCACGAGGGTGTGCCGCTCTACATCGAGCTGCCCACCAGCGTCGTGCTGGAGGTCACCTACACCGAGCCGGGCCTGCAGGGCGACCGCTCGACCGGCGGCACCAAGCCGGCGACCGTGGAGACCGGCGCCACCGTGCCGGTGCCGCTGTTCATCACCACCGGCGAGAAGATCAAGGTCGACACCCGCGACGGCCGTTACCTCGGCCGCGCCTGATGGCCGAGGGTTCCAAGCAGCAGATGCCGGCGCGCCGCAAGGCGCGCAAGCGGGCGCTGGATGTCCTCTACGAGGCCGACCTACGGGACAAGCCTCCGGTGGAGGTGCTCGCCGGCTACGTGCAGCGGATCGAGCAGCCCCGACCGGAGCACCTGGGCTACGCGGTGGGCCTGGTCGAGGGCGTTGCCGAGCACCTCAACCGGATCGACGAGCTGATCGCCAGCTACGCCGAGGGCTGGACGCTGGAGCGGATGCCGGTCGTCGACCGGAACCTGGCCCGGATCGCCGTCTACGAGTTGCTCTACGTCGACGAGATCGACGACGCGGTGGCGATCAGCGAGGCTGTGGAGTTGGCCCGGCAGATGTCGACCGACGATTCGCCGCGCTTCCTCAACGGCATCCTCGGCCGGATCGCCGAGTACGCCACCCGCTGAGTCAGCGCCAGCGCAGCACACCAGCACCACGAACGAAAAGGGCCCGTGCCGGATGGCACGGGCCCTTTCGGTGGAACGACAGCTCAGGAGGCGAAGAACGCCCGGGGGTCGGCCACCAGCACACCGTGCTCGGTGAGCCGCTCGATCAGGCCCGACGGCGAGGCGTCGTAGACGATCGCGAGCGCCCGCAGGTCGTCGGCGCGGATCGAGAGCACCCGGCCGTTGTAGTCACCACGCTGCTGCTGGATGGCGCGCGCGTAGCGGGCGACGTAGGCCAGGTCCTCGGAGGCCTCGTCGTAGAGCCGCTCCAGGTCCAGGACGATCTTGCTGGTGGGCTCGTGACGGACACCACTGCCGTCGGGCAGCAGCTCCGAGACGGGGACGCGGTAGAACTCGGCCAACTCGGCCAGACGGGACACCGTCACGGCCCGGTCGCCACGCTCGTACGAGCCGACCACCACGGCCTTCCACCGCCCGTTGGACTTCTCCTCCACACCCTGCAGGGAGAGACCCTGCTGCTGGCGGATGGAGCGCAGGCGGGCGCCCAGAGATTTGGCGTATTCAGAGGGCATTCGGACACTCCCAGTGCTGCTCGGGGTTCTCCCGTCGATCGCTACGGAGCGTGACGGTACGGGGATTGCGACACCTGGTCAAGTGGTCGTGACCCTACCGTTGAGGAGCGTCAGGGAAGTTATCCCCATTTCGTGGGCCTGATCCGGTGGTCAGCGGCCGCCGTCCATCGGCCCGGTGACCACTGGTAACGTGGCGTGAAGCCCCGGCTCAGGTCCGCTGTGCGGTCCGGCCGGAGGTGCCCGACATCCTTTAACGACCCGTCCAGTGAGGCGGGGAAGGAGGTCCGCCGTGGCATACCCACCGGCTGCCCGCTCGTCACCACCGCGACAACCCTCGGTGAAGGTGATCCTCGCCAGCGCCGACGTGCAACGCGTGGTCGACCGCATCGCTCACCAGATCCTGGAGAAGACCCAGGGCGCCGCCGACACGGTGCTTCTTGGGATTCCCACCCGGGGCACCCCCCTCGCCCGGCGGCTCGCCGCGCGGATCAGCACCTTCGAGGACGTCGCCATTCCGGTCGGTGTGCTCGACATCACCCTGTACCGCGACGACCTCCGCCGGAACGCCACCCGCGCGATCGGCCCGACCGAGCTGCCGTCGGGCGGCATCGACGGCAAGCGGGTCATCCTCGTCGACGACGTGCTCTTCTCCGGCCGGACCGTCCGGGCCGCGCTCGACGCGCTCAACGACGTGGGTCGCCCGGCGTCCGTGCAGCTCGCCGTCCTGGTCGACCGGGGGCACCGGGAGCTGCCGATCCGCGCCGACTACGTCGGCAAGAACATCCCGACCTCGCTCGCCGAGAGCGTGAAGGTGACGCTCGCCGAGACCGACGGCACCGACGAGGTCAGGCTGTACGGAGGGACCACCGCATGATCAAGCATCTGCTCTCCGGTGCGGACCTGGACGCCGACACCGCCACCGAGATCCTGGACACCGCCGCCGAGATGGCCACCGTCGCCGGTCGGGAGATCAAGAAGCTGCCCGCGCTGCGCGGCCGGACCGTGGTGAACCTCTTCTACGAGGACTCCACCCGCACCCGTATCTCCTTCGAGGCGGCGGCCAAGCGGCTCAGCGCCGACGTGATCAACTTTTCCGCGAAGGGGTCCAGCGTCACCAAGGGCGAGAGCCTGAAGGACACCGCGTTGACCCTGCAGGCCATGGGCGCCGACGCCGTCGTCATCCGGCACCCCGCCTCCGGCGCGCCGCACCGCCTGGCCAACTGGGTCGACGGGTCGGTCGTCAACGCCGGTGACGGGACCCACGAGCACCCCACCCAGGCGCTGCTGGACGCGTACACCATGCGGGCGCGGTTGGGCCGGCTTGCCGGTCTGTCGGTCGCGGTGGTCGGGGACGTGCTGCACTCCCGGGTCGCCCGCTCCAACGTGTTGCTGCTCTCCACCCTCGGCGCCAAGGTCACCCTGGTCGGCCCGCCGACCCTCATCCCGGTCGACATCGCGGGAGCCCTCGCCCCCGGCACCGACGTCTCCTACGACCTCGACTCCGTGCTGCCCGACGTCGACGTGGTGATGATGCTGCGGGTGCAGCGGGAGCGGATGAACGACTCCTACTTCCCCTCCGCGCGTGAGTACGCCCGCCGCTACGGGCTGGACGGTCCGCGTATGCGCCGGCTGCCCGATCACGCCATCGTCATGCACCCCGGCCCGATGAACCGGGGGATGGAGATCACCCCCGAGGTCGCCGACTCACCCCGCTCCACCATCGTCGAACAGGTCACCAACGGGGTCTCCGTGCGGATGGCCGTCCTGTACCTGCTGCTCGGAGGGAACAACCGGTGACCGCGTACCTGATCACCAGCGTGAGTGTCGTCGGCGGACCGCCGACCGACCTGCTGATCCGCGACGGCCTGGTCGCCGAGGTCGGCCCCGGCCTGTCCGCGCCGGACGCGACCGTGGTCGACGGCACCGGGCTGGTCGCCCTGCCCGGCCTCGTCGACCTGCACACCCACCTGCGCGAGCCCGGTCGGGAGGACGCCGAAACCGTCGAGTCCGGCTCCCGCGCGGCGGCAATGGGTGGCTACACGGCGGTCTGCGCGATGGCGAACACCTCCCCGGTCGCGGACACCGCCGGCGTGGTCGAGCAGGTCTGGCGGCTCGGCCGGGAGGCCGGTCTGGTCGACGTGCAGCCGATCGGCGCGGTCACGGTGGGGCTGGCCGGCGAGCGCCTGGCCGAGCTGGGCGCGATGGCCGACTCCGCGGCCCGGGTGCGGATCTTCTCCGACGACGGGCACTGCGTCGCCGACCCGAAGCTGATGCGCCGGGCACTGGAGTACGTCAAGGCGTTCGACGGGATCATCGCCCAGCACGCCGAGGAGCCCCGGCTCACCGAGGGCGCCCAGATGCACGAGGGTGAGGTCTCCACCCGGCTCGGGCTGATCGGGTGGCCGGCGGTCGCCGAGGAGGCGATCATCGCCCGCGACGTGCTGCTCGCCGAGCACGTGGGCAGCCGACTGCACGTCTGCCACGTCTCCACCGCCGGCAGCGTCGAGGTGCTGCGCCAGGCCAAGGCGCGTGGGGTACGCGTGACCGCCGAGGTCACCCCGCACCACCTGCTGCTCACCGACGAGCGTGCGGAAACCTACGACCCGGTCTTCAAGGTCAACCCGCCGCTGCGCACCGCCGTGGACGTCGTCGCCCTGCGCGCCGCGCTCGCCGACGGTGTGGTCGACGTGATCGCCACCGACCATGCTCCGCACGCGGTGGAGGACAAGGAGTGCGAGTGGGCGTACGCCCGGCCGGGGATGCTCGGCCTGGAAACGGCCCTCTCCATCGCGCTGGACGTGCTCGGCCCCGAGTGGGACCTGATCGCCGAGCGGATGTCCCGCGCCCCCGCCCGGATCGCCGGGCTGACCGGGCACGGCGTCGACCCGGCACCCGGTGTGCCGGCCAACCTGACCCTGATCGACCCGGCCGTCCGCCGCACCATCGAGCCGGCGGAGTTGGCCAGTCGCAGTCGCAACACCCCGTACGCCCGCATGACGCTGCCGGGTCGCATCGTGGCGACCTTCCTGCGCGGCGAGCCGACGGTCCTGGACGGAAAGGCCATCAAGTGACCAAGCGCAGGCCCGCGATCCTCGTGCTCGAGGACGGGCGCACGTTCCCCGGTGAGGCGTACGGCAGCGTCGGGGAGACCTTCGGCGAGGCGGTGTTCAACACCGGCATGACCGGTTACCAGGAGACCCTCACCGATCCGTCCTACCACCGTCAGGTGGTGGTGCAGACCGCGCCGCACATCGGCAACACCGGGGTCAACGCCGAGGACGACGAGTCCGGCCGGATCTGGGTGGCTGGCTATGTCGTGCGCGACCCGGCCCGGATCGGCTCGAACTGGCGGGCCAGCGGCGGTCTCGAGGACCGTCTCGCCACCGAGGGTGTGGTGGGCATCAGCGGGGTGGACACCCGGGCGCTGACCCGGCACCTGCGCGAGCGGGGTGCCATGCGGGTGGGCATCTCCAGCATCGACAACGATCCGAAGAGCCTGCTGACCCGGGTCCGTCAGGCGCCGCAGATGGTGGGCGCGGACCTGTCCGCCGAGGTGACCACCACCGAGCCGTACGTCGTCGAGGCCGTCGGCGAACACCGGTTCACCGTGGCCGCACTGGACCTGGGCATCAAGCGCAACGTGCCACGCCGGCTCGCCACGCGGGGGGTGACCACCCACGTGCTGCCGGCCTCGTCGAGCATCGATCAGCTGCTCGCCACCGGCGCCGACGCGATCTTCCTGTCGCCCGGCCCCGGCGACCCGGCCACCGCCGACGCTCCGGTGGCGCTGGCCCGGGAGGCGCTGCGGCGGCAGGTGCCGCTGTTCGGCATCTGCTTCGGCAGCCAGATCCTCGGGCGGGCGCTCGGCTTCGGCACCTACAAGCTGGGCTACGGCCACCGGGGGATCAACCAGCCGGTGCTCGACCGGGCCACCGGCAAGGTGGAGGTGACCAGCCACAACCACGGCTTCGCCGTGCAGGTGCCCGGTGCGGGTGACGGCGCGGTGGTCCCCGACCAGGTGATCGACACCGACTTCGGCGGTGTGCGGGTGTCGCACGTCTGCCTCAATGACAACGTGGTCGAGGGGCTGCGGGCCGTGGACGTGCCCGCCTTCACCGTGCAGTACCACCCGGAGGCGGCGGCCGGCCCGCACGACGCCGACTACCTCTTCGACCGTTTCGCCGAGCTGATCGAAGGCCGTGCCCTCGACCGGCAGCCCAGTGAAGGCCGGACCCACAGCGAGGGGCGCAGCAATGCCTAAGCGGACCGATCTCAAGCACATCCTGGTGATCGGCTCGGGGCCGATCGTCATCGGGCAGGCCTGCGAGTTCGACTACTCCGGCACCCAGGCCTGCCGGGTGCTGCGCAGTGAGGGGATCCGGGTCAGCCTGGTCAACTCCAACCCAGCGACGATCATGACGGACCCGGAGTTCGCCGACGCGACCTACGTCGAGCCGATCACCCCGGAGTTCGTGGAGCTGGTCATCGCCAAGGAGCGGCCGGACGCGATCCTGGCCACCCTCGGCGGGCAGACCGCGCTGAACACCGCGGTCGCCCTGCACGAGGCCGGCGTCCTGGACAAGTACGGCGTGGAGTTGATCGGCGCGAACATCGACGCGATCAACCGGGGCGAGGACCGCCAGTTGTTCAAGGAGATCGTCGCGAAGGCCGGCGTACGCCTGGGCGTCGACGAGCCCACCGGGCTGGTGCCCCGCTCCCGGGTCTGCCACACGATGGACGAGGTCGAGGCGACCGTCGCCGAGCTGGGCCTGCCGGTGGTGATCCGGCCGTCGTTCACCATGGGCGGCCTGGGCTCGGGCATGGCGCACACTCCGGAGGACCTGGCCCGCATCGCCGGCGACGGCCTGTCCGCCAGCCCGGTGCACGAGGTGCTCATCGAGGAGAGCGTGCTCGGCTGGAAGGAGTACGAGCTCGAGCTGATGCGCGACCGGAACGACAACGTGGTGGTGGTCTGCTCGATCGAGAACATCGACCCGATGGGCGTGCACACCGGCGACAGCGTCACCGTGGCCCCGGCCATGACGCTCACCGACCGTGAGTACCAGCGCCTGCGTGACCTGGGCATCGCCGTGCTGCGCGAGGTCGGGGTGGACACCGGCGGCTGCAACATCCAGTTCGCGGTCAACCCGGTCGACGGCCGGATCGTCGTGATCGAGATGAACCCCCGGGTGTCCCGCTCCTCGGCGCTGGCCTCCAAGGCGACGGGCTTCCCGATCGCGAAGATCGCCGCGAAGCTGGCCATCGGCTACACCCTCGACGAGATTCCCAACGACATCACGTTGAAGACCCCGGCGGCTTTCGAGCCGGCCTTGGACTACGTGGTGGTGAAGATCCCCCGGTTCGCGTTCGAGAAGTTCCCCGGCGCGGACCCGGAGCTGACGACCACGATGAAGTCGGTGGGCGAGGCGATGAGCCTCGGGCGTAACTTCACCGAGGCGCTGAACAAGGCGATGCGCTCGATGGAGACCCGATCATCTGGTTTCTGGACCACTCCGGACCCAGAGGGGGCCACCCGCTCGGACACCCTCGCCGCGCTGCGGATCCCGCACGACGGCCGGCTGTACACCGTCGAGCGGGCGCTGCGCCTCGGTGCGTCGATCGCCGAGGTGGCCGAGGCCTCCGGCGGGATCGACCCGTGGTTCCTGGACCAGATCGCCTCGCTGATCGAGCTGCGTGCGGAGATCGTGGACGCCCCGGTGCTCGACGCCGAGCTGCTGCGCCGGGCCAAGCGGGCCGGGCTGTCCGACCGGCAGCTCGCCGCGCTGCGCCCGGAGTTGGCCGCCGAGGACGGCGTACGGACCCTGCGGCACCGACTCGACGTGCGCCCGGTCTACAAGACCGTGGACACCTGCGCGGCCGAGTTCGAGGCGACCACGCCGTACCACTACTCGACGTACGACCTGGAGACCGAGGTCGTGCCGTCGGACCGGCGGAAGGTGCTGATCCTGGGCTCCGGCCCGAACCGGATCGGGCAGGGCATCGAGTTCGACTATTCCTGCGTGCACGCGGTTCAGGCGTTGCGGGAGGCCGGTTACGAGACCGTCATGGTCAACTGCAACCCGGAGACGGTCTCCACCGACTACGACACCGCAGACCGGCTCTACTTCGAGCCGCTGACCTTCGAGGACGTCCTGGAGGTCTGGCACGCCGAGGACTCGTCCGGCCGGGCGGCCGGCGGGCCGGGCGTGGTCGGGGTGGTCGTGCAGCTCGGCGGGCAGACCCCGCTGGGGTTGGCGCAGCGGCTCAAGAACGCGGGTATACCGGTGGTCGGCACCTCCCCGGAGTCGATCCACCTGGCCGAGGAGCGGGGCGCGTTCGGCGCGGTGCTGGCCCGGGCCGGGCTGCGCGCGCCGGCGCACGGGATGGCCACCTCGTACGACGAGGCCAAGACGATCGCCGACGAGATCGGCTACCCGGTGCTGGTCCGACCGTCGTACGTGCTGGGCGGGCGGGGCATGGAGATCGTCTACGACGACCCGACGCTGCGCGACTACATCGGTCGGGCCACCGACATCTCCCCGGATCACCCCGTGCTGGTGGACCGGTTCCTCGACGACGCCATCGAGATCGACGTGGACGCGCTGTGCGACGCCGACGGCGAGGTCTACATCGGCGGGGTGATGGAGCACATCGAGGAGGCCGGCATCCACTCCGGTGACTCGTCCTGCGCGCTGCCGCCGATCACCCTCGCGGGCTCGCACCTGGTCGAGGTCCGCCGCTACACCGAGGCCATCGCCCGTGGCGTCGGCGTCCGCGGCCTGCTCAACGTGCAGTACGCGCTCAAGGACGACGTGCTCTACGTCCTGGAGGCCAACCCGCGGGCGTCGCGGACCGTTCCGTTCGTCTCCAAGGCGACGGCGGTGCCGCTGGCCAAGGCGGCGGCCCGGATCGCGCTCGGCGCGAGCATCGCCGAGCTGCGCGCCGAGGGCCTGCTGCCGGCGACGGGGGACGGGGGCACGATGCCCGCCGACGCTCCGATCGCGGTCAAGGAGGCGGTGCTGCCGTTCAAGCGCTTCCGGACCCGCTCCGGCAAGGGGATCGACTCGCTGCTCGGGCCGGAGATGAAGTCGACAGGTGAGGTGATGGGCATCGACACCAACTTCGGGCATGCCTTCGCCAAGAGCCAGTCGGCCGCGTACGGCTCGCTGCCGACCGCCGGGAAGATCTTCGTCTCGGTGGCCAACCGGGACAAGCGCGGCATGATCTTCCCGATCAAGCGTCTGGCCGATCTGGGCTTCGAGATCGTGGCGACCACCGGCACCGCCGAGGTGCTGCGCCGACACGGCATCGCGTGCGAGCAGATCCGCAAGCACTACCAGGCCGGTGAGGGGGACGACGCGGTGTCGCTGATCGGCGGCGGCCACGTTGCACTGGTGATCAACACGCCGCAGGGTTCGGGCGCCAGCGCCCGCTCCGACGGCTACGAGATCCGCAGCGCGGCCGTCACCGCCGACATCCCCTGCATCACCACGGTCCCCGGCGCCGCCGCGGCTGTAATGGGCATCGAGGCACGGATCCGCGGCGACATGCAGGTACGCCCTCTGCAGGACCTGCACGCCACCCTCCGGGCGGCTCAGTGACCCTGTTCGAGCAGGCGGTGCGGCCGTGGTTGTTCCGGCTCGGCGGCGGGGACGCCGAAGCGGCGCACGAGTGGACACTGCGGCGGTTGAGCGTGCTGTCGCGGCGGCCGGCCGCGCTGGCGGCGTTGCGGGCCCGGTACGCGGTCAGCGCGCCGCGCACGGTGTTCGGTGTGCGGTTCCCCAACCCGGTCGGGCTGGCCGCGGGGATGGACAAGGACGGGGCGGCGCTGCCGGCCTGGCCGGCGCTCGGCTTCGGCTTCGTCGAGGTCGGCACGGTCACCGCGCACGCCCAGCCGGGCAACCCCCGGCCGCGGCTGTTCCGACTGCCCACCAGCGAGGCTGTGGTCAACCGGATGGGCTTCAACAACGCCGGGGCCGCGGCGCTGGCCGCCCGGCTGACGGCGCTGCCGCGCCCGATCGGCGTGCCGCTGGGCATCTCGCTGGGCAAGTCCAAGGTGACACCGCTCGACGAGGCGGTCGAGGACTACCTCGCCTCGTACCGGGCGCTGCGCGGGCACGGCGACTACTTCGCGGTGAACGTGTCCTCACCGAACACGCCGGGGCTGCGTTCGTTGCAGGACCGCGCTCACCTGGACGCGCTGCTCGGCGCGCTGGTGGGGGAGAAGCCGGTGCTGGTCAAGATCGCGCCTGATCTGACCGAGGCGGCGATCGCCGAGCTGTTGGAGGTCTGCCTGGCCCGGGGCGCCGCCGGAGTGATCGCCACCAACACCACGCTGGCCCGTACCGGGCTGGCCACTGTGGACGCCGAGCGCGGCGCCCAGGCCGGTGGCCTCTCCGGTCGGCCGCTCACCAACCGGGCCCGCGAGGTGGTGTCCTTCGTACACCGGGAAACCGGTGGCCGGCTGCCCATCATCGGCGTAGGCGGCGTGCTGGACCCGGACGACGCAACGCGGATGTTCGACGCCGGCGCCGCCCTGGTGCAGCTCTACACCGGCTTCATCTACCGAGGCCCCGCCCTGGTCCGCGCCGCCGCCCGCGCCGCCCCTTCCGCGCCTGCCGCCCCTTCCGCGTCGATCTAGGGCAGATCGTCGTGATTGGAGATCCAGTAGCGACAAGATTCCCTAGATCGACGCGGGCGTGGGTGCGGGCGTGGGTAGGGGCTGGGGGACGGGGTGGGCGTGACGCCTGAGGAGATTCTTGGGGCTGATCGGGCGCATGTTTGGCATCCGTACGCCGCGATTCCGTCGGCGAACCCGCCGTATGTGGTGGAGAGCGCCGAGGGGGTGCGGTTGCGGCTGGCCGACGGGCGGGAGCTGGTGGACGGGATGTCGTCCTGGTGGGCGGCGATCCACGGCTACCGACACCCGGTGCTGGACGCGGCGGTGACCGACCAGCTCGGCCGGATGAGCCACGTGATGTTCGGTGGGCTCACCCACGAGCCCGCCGTGCGGCTCGCCCGGACCCTGGTCGAACTGACCCCGGACGGCCTGGAACACGTGTTCCTGGCCGACTCCGGCTCGGTCAGCGTCGAGGTGGCGGTGAAGATGTGCCTGCAGTACCAGCGGGCCATCGGTCGGCCGCAGCGGCACCGGCTGGCGACCTGGCGGGGCGGCTACCACGGCGACACGTTCCACCCGATGAGCGTCTGCGACCCGGAGGGCGGGATGCACCACCTCTGGGGCGACGTGCTGCCCCGGCAGGTGTTCGCCCCGGTCCCACCGGGCGGCTTCACCGACCCGCCCGACGACGCGTACGTGGCGGCGTTGGTGGAAACAGTCGAGCGGCACGCCGACGAACTGGCGGCCGTGATCGTCGAGCCGGTCGTCCAGGGCGCCGGCGGGATGCGCTTCCACCACCCGGGTTACCTACGGGTGCTGCGCGAGGTGACCCGAGCGCACGGGATCCTGCTGATCTTCGACGAGATCGCCACCGGGTTCGGCCGTACCGGTGAGATGTTCGCCGCCGAGCACGCCGGGGTGACGCCGGACGTGCTGTGCCTGGGCAAGGCGCTCACCGGTGGTTACCTGACGCTCGCGGCGACGCTCTGCACCCCGGAGGTCGCCCGGGGCATCTCTGCCGCTGGCGTCCTGGCGCACGGACCCACGTTCATGGGCAACCCGTTGGCCTGCGCGGTGGCCAACGCCTCCATCGGGCTGCTGCGGGCCGGGGACTGGTCGGCACAGGTGGCCAGGGTCGGCGCCGGCCTGCGCGCCGGCCTGGAGCCCCTTCGCGGCGCGCCCGGCGTGGCCGACGTACGGGTGCTCGGCGCGATCGGGGTGGTCCAGCTCGATCACGAGGTCGACCTCGGCGCGGCCACCACGGCCGCCGTCGACCAGGGGGTGTGGCTACGCCCGTTCCGCGACCTGATCTACACGATGCCGCCGTACGTCACCGACGACGCCGACCTGGCCCGGATCGCGGCCGGTGTGGCGGCGGCGGTGGCGGCCGGCTGAGTCGGCCCGGTCACCGGGTCGACGGTTACCCGGGCGGGGCTGCCGTCCGGACGAGGAGAGGGGAACACTCCGATGGAGAGCTTCGGCACCCGGCTGCACCGGGCGATCACCGAGCGCGGGCCACTCTGTGTGGGCATCGACCCGCATCCCGGTCTGCTGGCCCGTTGGGGCCTCGCGGACGACGTTCAGGGGCTTGACCGGTTCACCCAAACCGTCGTGGAAGCGCTCGGTGACCGGGTTGCGGTGGTCAAGCCTCAGTCGGCCTTTTTCGAGCGGTTCGGGTCCCGAGGTGTGGCGGTTCTTGAGTCAACTATCCGACAGTTACGGAATGCCGGCTCGCTCGTTCTGCTCGACGTCAAGCGCGGCGACATCGGTTCGACGGTGAGCGCGTACGCCTCCGCGTACCTCGATCCATCCAGCCCTCTGTATGTCGACGCGGTCACCGCGAGCCCCTACCTGGGGGTAGGTTCGCTGGCACCGATGTTCGATCTCGCCGCCAAGCACGGCGGCGGAGTGTTCGTGCTGGCCCTCACCTCCAACCCCGAGGGCGCGGCCGTTCAGCAGGCCCGCACGGCCGACGGCCGCACCGTGGCGCAGACCGTGATCGACGAGATTTCCCAGCTCAACAGGGGTGCGACCCCGCTCGGCAGCTTCGGTCTGGTGGTCGGCGCGACCATCGGAGAAACCGGTCACGACCTCTCCGGCGTGGGGGGCCCGCTGCTCGCCCCGGGGCTCGGCGCACAGGGTGCCGGCGCAGCCGATCTGCGTACCGTCTTCGGTTCCAGCCTCGCCTCGGTGCTCCCGTCGTACTCCCGGGAGGTGCTCTCGGCAGGCCCCGATGTCGCCGCCCTGCGGGCCGCCGCGGACCGCGTGTTGGTCGACTGCCGGGCCGTCCTGCCTGCCCGGTGACTGACTGATGGGTCGGTCACTCTACGGTGATCATGCGGCCCCCACGTTGCCGAAAGCTCCGTTGGCCGCTAGTTTTCCCCGCGCTGGGAACCACGGACCCCTTGGTTCACAGCGACACCACGTTTCACAGATGCGGCGGTGCGCCCCGCCCGCCGCGATAGGGACCTGAGGAGAACTGGTGCCGCTCCCGTCACTGACCCCCGAACAACGCGCTGCCGCGCTCGAGAAGGCCGCGGAGATCCGCAAGGCCCGTGCTCAACTGAAGGAGCAGCTCAAGCAGGGCAAGACCACCCTCGGTGCTGTCCTTGAGCGAGCCGAGAACGACGACGTCGTGGGCAAGCTCAAGGTTTCGGCCGTCCTGCAGGCCATGCCGGGCATCGGCAAGATCCGGGCTACCCAGATCATGGAGAAGCTCAAGATCGCCGACAGCCGTCGCCTGCGCGGCCTCGGCGAGCAGCAGCGCAAGGCACTGCTTGGAGAGTTCGCTGCCAACTGAACCTGGCAGCGTGTAGAAACAAGCAGTGAGCACGGATGACGAGGCGCGCCCGGCGGCTCGGCTCACTGTCCTGGCTGGACCTTCGGGTTCCGGCAGGGAGAGTGTCGTCGAGCTCGTCCGGGCGCGTTCTCCGTCCGTGTGGATCCCGGTGCCGGCAACCACCCGTCCGCGCCGGGAGTCGGAGATCGACGAGGTCGACCGTGTCTTCCTCGCCCCCGCCGATTTCGATCGCAGGGTCGCCGCCGGCGAGTTGCTGGAGTGGTCCCGGATCGGCTCGTACCGCCGGGGCACCCCGTACCCACCACTGCGCGCCCGGCTCGACGCCGGGCAGTCGGTGCTGCTCCCGCTCGACCTGGCCGGCGCTCCGCTGGTCCGTGCGCGCCTGCCCGATTCCCGGTTGGTGCTGCTGAGCCCGCCCGGGTACCGACCCGACGCCGCCGTGGCGGCCGCGTTCGAGCACACGCTGACCCACGACCGCACCGGTCGGGTGGTTGATGAGCTGGTAGGCTTACTCGGTTCTTCTTATCCGGATCCGGCCTGGTCGCGCGTGCGCGGCTGACGGTCGGCCGCCATTGAGACTCAGCACCGCGTCCGCGCGGCTCGAAAGACGCAGAGGTTAATTCGTGGGATCCATCGCCAACCCCGAAGGCATCACCAACCCGCCGATCGACGAGCTCCTCGAGAAGACGACGTCGAAGTACGCGCTGGTCATCTTCGCGGCCAAGCGCGCGCGCCAGGTCAACGCCTACTACAGCCAGCTTGGTGAGGGTCTGCTCGAGTACGTCGGCCCGCTCGTCGAGACCACCCCACAGGAGAAGCCCCTCTCCATCGCCATGCGCGAGATCAACGGGGGCCTGCTCACCGCTGAGCCGACCGACCAGCCGTAAGCCCTCCACGGCCGATGTCCCCCTCGATCGTCCTCGGGGTCGGCGGCGGCATCGCCGCCTACAAGGCGTGTGAGCTGCTGCGACTCTTCACCGAATCGGGCCACCAGGTGCGGGTCGTGCCGACCGCGTCGGCGCTCCGGTTCGTTGGGGCGCCGACCTGGGCGGCGCTCTCCGGCCAGCCGGTCGCCGACGACGTCTGGACCGACGTCCACGAGGTGCCGCACGTCCGGCTCGGTAAGCAGGCCGACCTGGTGGTGGTCGCACCGACCACCACCAACCTGCTCGCCAAGGCCGCGCACGGGCTCGCCGACGACCTGCTCACCAACACCCTGCTGACCGCCCGCTGCCCGGTGCTGCTGGCCCCGGCCATGCACACCGAGATGTGGGAGCACCCGGCCACCGTGGCCAACGTCGCCACGCTGCGCGCTCGGGGTGTCCGGGTCATCGAGCCGGCCGTCGGCCGACTCACCGGCGTCGACACCGGCAAGGGTCGGCTGCCCGACCCGGCGGAGATCTTCGCCGTCGCCCGTCGGGTCCTGGCCCGGGGCGACTCCGCCCCCGCCGACCTGGCCGGCCGCCGGGTGGTCGTCACCGCGGGTGGCACCCGGGAGCCGTTGGACCCGGTCCGCTTCCTGGGTAACCGCTCCTCGGGCAAGCAGGGTTACGCGTTCGCCCGAGCGGCGGTCGCCCGGGGCGCCCGGGTCACCCTGATCGCGGCCAACGTCTCCCTTCCCGACCCCGCTGGCGTCGACCTGATCCGGGTGGGCACCACCGGCGAGTTGCGGGAGGCGACGTTGAAGGCCGCCGTCGAGGCCGACGCGGTGGTGATGGCGGCGGCTCCGGCCGATTTCCGGCCGGCGACGTACGCGCCTGGCAAAATCAAGAAGTCGGACGATGGTGTCGCGCCCACCATCGAGCTCGTCACGAACCCGGACATCGCCGCGGAGCTCGGCCAGCGCAAACGACCGGAGCAACTGCTGGTGGTGTTCGCCGCCGAGACCGGCGATGCCGAGGCCAACGGCCGGGCGAAACTCGCCCGGAAGCGGGCCGACCTGATCGTGGTCAACGAGGTCGGTCCGGACCTGGTCTTCGGCGCCGACACCAACACGGTGACGGTCATCGGCGCGGACGGCTCGGTCAGCCGACTGCCCGAGCAGGCCAAGGAGGATGTGGCCGACGCCGTGTGGGATCTCGTCGTGACGCGGCTGACCGGCCGCTCCTGATGGGTGGTACAGGGCGCGACCGATCCCGACACCGGCCGCAGTGGTGATTAGACTGCCGCGGAACGACCTCACACGCTTAGGAGTGCCGTGACACGCCGTCTCTTCACGTCCGAATCGGTCACGGAAGGCCACCCGGACAAGATCGCCGACCAGATCAGCGATGGCATCCTCGACGCGCTGCTGGCCGAGGATCCGCACAGCCGGGTGGCGGTGGAGACCATGATCACCACCGGCCAGGTACACATCGCCGGTGAGGTGACCACCAAGGCGTACGCCGACATCCCGACGATCGTCCGCCGGACCATCCTCGACATCGGCTACGACTCGTCGAAGAAGGGCTTCGACGGCGCCTCCTGCGGGGTCAGCGTCTCCATCGGCGCGCAGTCCGAGGACATCGCGCAGGGCGTGGACAATGCCTTCGAGCTGCGTACCGGGGCTTCGGAGAGCGCGCTGGACGCCCAGGGCGCCGGCGACCAGGGCATGATGTTCGGCTTCGCCTGCTCGGAGACGCCCGAGCTGATGCCGCTGCCGATCGCGCTGGCGCACCGGCTGGCCCGCCGTCTCGCCGCGGTCCGCAAGGACGGCACGATCCCTTACCTGCGGCCGGACGGCAAGACCCAGGTGACCATCGAGTACGAGGGGCTGCGCCCGGTCCGGCTGAACACCGTGGTCGTGTCCAGCCAGCACGCCGCGGACATCTCGCTCGACTCGCTGCTCACCCCGGACGTGCGCGACCACGTGATCGCCCCGGAGTTGGAGAGCCTCGGTCTGGACACCGACGGCTACCGGCTGCTGGTCAACCCGACCGGCCGGTTCGAGATCGGCGGCCCGATGGGTGACGCCGGGCTGACCGGCCGCAAGATCATCGTCGACACGTACGGCGGGTACGCCCGGCACGGCGGCGGCGCGTTCTCCGGCAAGGACCCGTCCAAGGTGGACCGCTCGGCCGCGTACGCCATGCGCTGGGTGGCCAAGAACGTGGTCGCCGCCGGTCTCGCCGAGCGGTGCGAGGCGCAGGTCGCGTACGCCATCGGCAAGGCGCACCCGGTGAGCCTGTTCATCGAGACGTTCGGCACCGAGACCGTGCCGGTCTCCTCGATCGAGAAGGCCGTCACCGAGGTGTTCGACCTGCGCCCGGCCGCGATCATCCGGGACCTCAACCTGCTCCGTCCGATCTACCAGCAGACCGCAGCGTACGGCCACTTCGGCCGGGAGCTGCCGGACCTGACCTGGGAGAGCACCGACCGGGCCGCCGACCTCAAGTCGGCCGCGGGAGCCTGACCGCCACCACGCGTAGCGACCGGCGACCCGCGGACGGGTCGCCGGTCGCGCGCGTCTGCGTGGATGTCCCGCTGGCGCACCTGGACCGGCCGTTCGACTACCTGGTGCCGGCGGAGCTGGACGAGGTGGCGGTGCCCGGCACCCGGGTGAAGGTGCGCTTCGCCGGGCAACTCGTCGACGGGTGGTTGCTGTCGCGCGCCGACGACTCCGGGCACACCGGCCGCCTCGCGTACCTGGAGAAGGTCGTCTCGCCGGAGCCGGTGCTGGCGCCCGAGGTCGCCCGGCTGGCCCGGGCGGTCGCCGACCGGTACGCGGGCAGCCTCGCCGACGTGCTCCGACTCGCCGTGCCACCCCGGCACGCGCGGGTCGAGAAGGAGCCTCGCGACGAGCACCCGACCCCGACGGTCGCGACCGCCGAGGTCGAGGCGGTCGACCCGCGCGGGTGGCGGGACTACCCGACCGGCCCGCCCCTGCTGCGCGCGCTCACCGACGGCCGGGCGCCCCGCGCAGTCTGGTCGGCGCTGCCCGGCGAGGACTGGGCGGCCCGCTACGCCGACGCGGTGGCCGCCACCGTCGCCGGAGGACGCGGCGCGGTGGTCGTGGTGCCCGATGCCCGCGACCTCGATCGCCTCGACGCCGCGCTCACCGCTGTGCTCGGCCCGGGACGACACGTCAGCCTCACCGCCGCGCTCGGGCCGGCCCGGCGCTACCGGGCGTTTCTCGCCGCCCGGCGCGGGGAGGTGCCGGTGGTGATCGGCACCCGAGCGGCGATGTTCGCCCCGGTGGACCGCCTCGGCCTGGTCGCCATCTGGGACGACGGCGACGACCTGCACTCCGAGCCTCGCGCTCCCTACCCGCACGCCCGCGACGTGCTGCTCACCCGCGCTCAGCTCGCCGAGGCAGGCGCGCTGCTCGGCGGGTACGCCCGCACCGCCGAGACGCAGCTGCTCCTGGAGACCGGTTGGGCCCGGGAGGTGGTCGCCGACCGGGCGACCGTGCGGGCCCGGATCCCGGCCATCGCGCCGACCGGTGACGACCCGCAGTTGGCCCGCGACCCCGGGGCCGCCACCGCCCGGCTGCCCAGCCTGGCCTGGACGGCTGCCCGCGACGCCATCCGGCAGGACCTGCCGGTGCTGGTGCAGGTGCCCCGGCGTGGCTACCTGCCCTCGATCTCCTGCGCCGAGTGCCGCACCCCGGCTCGCTGCGCGCACTGCGCCGGCCCGCTCGCGCTGCCGTCGGCCGGCGGCACCCCGGCCTGCCGGTGGTGCGCTCGGGTGGCCGCCGCGTACGCCTGTCCAGAGTGCGGTGGGCGGCGGCTGCGGGCCGCGGTGACCGGCGCGCGGCGGACCGCCGAGGAGCTGGGTCGGGCGTTCCCCGGCGTGGCGGTGCGGACCTCGGGGCGCGAGGAGGTGCTGACCGACGTGCCCGGCGGCGCGGCCCTGGTGGTGGCCACGCCCGGTGCCGAGCCGGTCGCCGAGGGCGGCTACGGCGCGGTGCTGTTGCTCGACTCGTGGGCTCTGCTGACCCGGGCCGACCTGCGCGCCGGCGAGGAGGCGCTGCGCCGCTGGCTGGCCGCGGCGGCCCTGGCCCGCCCGGCACCGGCCGGCCGGGTGGTGGTGGTCGCCGACGGCGCGCTCGCCCCGGTGCAGGCGCTGCTGCGCTGGGACGCCGCCTGGTTCGCCGGCCGGGAGCTGGCCGAGCGCCGGGAGCTGGGCTTTCCGCCGGCGGTACGCATGGCGAGCGTCACCGGCCTGGCAGAGGCGGTGGCCGACCTGCTCGCCGCGGCCCGGCTGCCTGACGACGCCGAGGTGCTCGGGCCGGTGCCGGCCGAGGAGGGTCGGGAGCGGATGCTGGTCCGGGTGCCCCGGGCACGGGCCGCCGCGCTTGCCGAGGCGTTGCACTCCGCCGCCGGGGCACGGGCCGCCCGCAAGGCCGCCGATCCGGTTCGTCTCCAGGTCGATCCGCTGAGCCTGTTCTGACGGTTTCGGCTGGTGCCGACGCCCGACGGACCTGGTCCGCAGGGGTGGCCCTCGCACACCGCGTCCGGCAAAGCGCTGGCGGCAGAGTGGTAGCATCGCCCGTCATGCCGGGCGTACGACGGCTCCAGGTCACGGCACTGCGTGAGACGGGCGGGCCGAGCTGGAGTCGCCGGAGGATGGCACGACGGTGGCGGGAACGCCGCGGTCGGACGCGATGTCGATGATGTCAAACAGCCGGTTATCAGAGGTGGGCCAGTCGTGACCGTTCGACAATCGATCGTCTTCAACGGCGACCTCGGCAGCGGCAAGAGCACCGTGTCGGTGGAGATCGCCAAGCGGCTCGGGATGCGCCGGGTCAGCGTGGGTGACCTCTACCGGGAGATGGCGCAGCAGCGGCAGATGACCGCTCTGCAGCTCAACCTGCACGCCGAGCTCGACCAGGCCGTCGACGGCTACGTCGACCAGCTCCAACGGGACATCGCCGCCTCCGGTGAGCCCCTGATCATGGATTCCCGGCTGGCCTGGCACTTCTTCACCGACGCGCTCAAGATTCACATGATCACCGAGCCGGGCGAGGCGGCCCGCCGGGTGCTTGCCCGCCCCTCCGGGCCGGCGGAGAGCTACGCCTCGCTGGAGGAGGCGAAGGCCAAGCTCCGTGAGCGCAGCGCGAGCGAGCGCAGCCGGTTCATCATCCGTTACGGGGTGGACAAGGCCCGACTGCGCAACTACGACCTGATCTGCGACACCACCCGGGCCTCCGCCACCGAGGTGATCGAGCACATCATCGCCGCGTACGAGGGCACCCTCGGCGCCGAGGTGCTGCGGGACGGGCCGCTGCTGCTGCTGGATCCGGCCCGGGTCTACCCGACCGACGACATCGCCACCCTGCGGGGTCTGTGGGACACCGATTTCGTCGGCGACGTGGCCGAGGCCGGTGATGAGGCGCTGGAGCCGCTGAAGATCGGGTTCACCGGTGAGTACTTCTTCGTCGTCGACGGTCACCGCCGGCTCAGCGCGGCCCTGCAGAACGGCTTCACCCTGGTCCCCGCCCACCTGGTCGCCGAGGTCGACGAGCCGGTGGTGGGTGGGATGACCGCGATCGACTACTTCGCCGCCCAGGTGCGCCCCGGCCTGGTCTACGACTGGGAGGCGGCTCACAAGATCGAGCTGCCGCTGCCCGAGCCCGCGCTGCTCCGCGGCGACGCGGTGCTCGCCGGGGACCCGGGCGTCGGCGCCTGACGGGTTCGTTCCCCGCGCCGGGCTGAGCCCGGCGCGGGACCCGGCCCGCGCCGACTTCCCCCGTCGCGGGGGCTGCCGGGAACGGCCGGCACCGGGATGATGGAGCCTCCGACGCATCGACGGGGAGGCCAGCCATGGACGCTGCCGAGGCGCTCACACTGCTCATGTCGCCGCAGGGGCGTATCGACCCGTACCCGACGTACGAGCGACTGCGCGCGCACGGGCCAGTGGTGCAGGCCATGCCGGGCCTGTACGTGGTGACCGGTTATCCGGAAATCGACGAGCTGCTGCGCGACCCCCGCCTCGGGGTGCTGGACGACGCGCTGCGAGACCAGGTCTGGCCGAACTGGCGCGAGAGCCCGGCGGTGTCGTCGATCGCCCGCTCCATGCTGCGGACCAACCCGCCCGATCACAGCCGGATGCGTCGGCTCGCCTCCGGCGCGTTCAGCCCGCGTCGGGTCGCCGGCATGCGTGACGTGGTGCGCGCCCAGGCCGAGGAGCTGCTCGACACGATGGTGGCCCGGGCCGGGAGCGGCGCGCCGGTCGACGTGCTGGCCGACTTCGCGTACCCGTTGCCGGTGGGCGTGATCTGCGCACTGCTCGGCGTGCCGGCGGCGGACCGGCCGCTGTTTCGCCGCTGGGCTGGTGACATGACCGGGGTGCTGGAGCCGGAGATCACCCCCGAGGAGTTGGCCGTCGCCGACGCGGGCGCCACCGAGCTGAGGGACTACTTCGTCGAGCTGGTCGTCGCCCGGCGCCGGAAGCCCGCCGACGACCTGACCACCGCGCTGGTCCAGGTGCACGACGCCGACGGTGAGCGGCTCACCGGCGCCGAGTTGCTGGCCAACCTGGTGGTGCTGCTGGTCGCCGGCTTCGAGACCACCACCAACCTGCTCGGCAACGGCCTTGTCGTGCTGCTGGGTCACCCCGAGGCCGCCGCCACGCTGCGCGCCGATCCCGACCTCGCCCCGACGTACGTCGAGGAGCTGCTGCGCTACGACTCCCCGGTGCAGTTGACCACCCGGACCAGCACCGCGCCGGTGCGCTGCGGCGGGCTCGACCTGCCGGCCGGCAGCACCATGTTGCTGCTGCTCGGCGCGGCCAACCGGGACCCCCGACGGTTCCCTGACCCGCAGCGCTTCGACCCGACCCGTGAGCAGGCGCACCCGCTCTCCTTCGGTGCCGGCCCGCACTACTGCCTCGGCGCCGGTCTGGCCCGCCTGGAGGCGCAGCTGGCCTTTCCGATGCTGCTGCGCCGCCTGCCCGAGCTGGCCCTGGCCAAGGCCCCCCGGCACCGCACCCGGCTCACCCTGCGTGGTTACGAGAGCATTCCGGTGACGCTGGGCACACCGGCGGTGGTCGATCGAGGTACGCCGGCCGGCGCGCAGCCGGGCACTCCGTAGACTGGTACGGCACCGCTCGTCCCACCCATGAAGGAGCCATCCCGCGTGACCGTCCAGCCCATCCGTCTGTTTGGGGATCCGGTGCTGCGCACGCCGGCCGATCCGGTGGTCGACTTCGACGCCGAGCTGCGTCGGCTCGTCGCCGACCTTACCGACACGATGCGTGAGCAGAACGGCGCCGGCCTGGCCGCGCCGCAGCTCGGTGTGAGCCTGCGGGTGTTCGCCTTCGACGTCGACGACGTGCTCGGGCACCTGATCAACCCGGTGCTCGAGTTTCCCGACGAGGAGGAGCAGGACGGCCCGGAGGGCTGCCTGTCCATCCCCGGGCTCTACTTCGACACCAAGCGTCGGCAGAACGTCGTCGCCAAGGGCTTCAGCGCCTTCGGCGATCCCGTGCAGATCGTCGGCAGCGGCCTGATGGCGCGCTGCGTGCAGCACGAGACCGACCACCTCGACGGGGTGCTCTTCCTCGACCGGCTGGATCCGGAGGGGCGCAAGGAAGCCATGAAGGCGATCCGCCAGGCCGAGTGGTACGACGGGGCAGCCCCGCCGACGGTCAAGCTGAGCCCGCACATCAGCGACCCCTTCGGTCTGGGGCGGTGACCCGAATGCGCGTGATCTTCGCCGGTACGCCGGCCGTCGCCGTTCCCGCCCTGGCCGCCGTCGCCGCCTCCCGGCACGAGCTGGTCGCCGTGGTCACCCGGCCCGACGCGCCCGCCGGGCGCGGACGTGGTCTGTCCCGCTCCCCGGTCGGCGAGTGGGCCGACGAGCACGGCGTCGAGGTGCTCACGCCGGCCCGCCCCCGCGACCCGGAGTTCCTCGACCGGCTGCGCGAGCTTGAGCCGGACTGCGTGCCGGTGGTCGCCTACGGCGCGTTGGTGCCGCCGGCGGCCCTGGAGATCCCCCGGTACGGCTGGATCAACCTGCACTTCTCCCTGCTGCCCGCGTGGCGGGGCGCCGCGCCCGTGCAGCACGCGGTGCTGCACGGTGACGAGCTGACCGGGGCCAGTGTCTTCCAACTGGAGCAGGGCCTGGACACGGGCCCGGTCTACGGCACCCTGACCGACGAGATCCGCGCCGCCGACACCTCCGGTGACCTGCTGGAGCGGCTCGCCGATTCCGGTGCCGGGCTGCTGGTGGCGGTGCTCGACGCGATCGCCGACGGCACCGCCCGGGCCGAGCCACAGCCCGTCGACGGGGTGTCGCTGGCGCCGAAGCTGACCGTGGACGATGCCCGAGTGCGCTGGAGTGACCCGGCCTTCGCCGTGGATCGCCGGCTCCGGGCCTGCACCCCGGCCCCGGGCGCCTGGACGATGTTCCGGGGTGAGCGGGTGAAGCTCGGCCCGGTCGTGCCGGTGCCCGACGGCCCAGAGTTGAAGCCGGGGGAGTTGCTGGTGGAGAAGTCGCGAGTGCTGGCCGGAACGGCCACCGTGCCGGTGCGCCTCGGCGAGGTCCGTGCCGCCGGCAAGCGGGCAATGGCCGCGACCGACTGGGCGCGTGGCGTCCGGGTCGGCACCGGCGAGGACTTCGCGTGACGGCCCCCGAGGGGACGCGCCCCACGCGCTCCGGCCCGTCGGCCAATCGTGGCGGGGACCGCCGTCCGGTCCGGCCACCGACGGACCGACCGCGCCGCGCGGCGTACGAGGCGGTGGCGGCGGTGCACCGCGACGACGCGTTCGCCAACCTGGTGCTGCCCATCATCCTGCGGGAGGAGGGGCTGTTCGGCCGGGACGCGGCCTTCGCCACCGAGCTGACCTACGGCACCCTGCGCCACCTGGGCACCCTGGACGCGATCCTGACCGACGCGGCCGGCCGGGACGTGGCCCGGATCGACCCGCCGGTACGCGACGCGCTGCGGATCGGGGCGTACCAACTGCTGCACACCCGGGTGCCGGCGCACGCCGCGGTCTCGTCGACGGTGGACCTGGTCCGTTCGGTCGCGCCCGGTGCCAGTGGCTTCGCCAACGCCGTGATGCGCGAGGTGTCCACCCGTGACGCGGACGCCTGGGTGGCGAAGCTCGCCCCACCGATGGAGACCGACCCGGTCGGGCACCTTTCGGTGGCGTACAGCCATCCGCAGTGGATCGTGCGGGCCTTCTCCGAGGCGCTCGACGGCGATCTGGGTGACACGGCCCGCCTCCTGATCGAGGACAACGAGCGCCCGCCGGTGCACCTGTGTGCCCGGCCCGGGCTGATCGACCCGATCGAGCTGGCCGACCAGGTCGGCGGGGCGCCCGGCGCCTTCTCGCCGTACACCGTCTACCTGCCCGGCGGTGCGCCGGGCGACGTGCCGGCGGTGGTCGACGGCCGTGCCCACGTCCAGGACGAGGGCTCCCAGTTGGTGGCCGCCGCACTCGCCGACGCGCCGTTGGACGGCCCGGACGGGCGTTGGCTTGACCTGTGCGCCGGCCCGGGCGGCAAGGCCGGGTTGCTCGGCGCGCTGGCCGCGCAGCGTGGTGCGCGGGTGACCGCGGTGGAGGTGGCCGAGCACCGGGCCCGGCTGGTTTCCCTGGCGACCCGGGGCCTGCCGGTGGCCGTGCTGGCCATGGACGGCCGTGAGGTAGGCGCCGACCCGAAGCTGCCCGAGCAGCACTTCGACCGGGTGCTGGTGGACGCCCCGTGCACCGGGCTGGGCTCGTTGCGGCGTCGGCCGGAGTCGCGCTGGCGCCGCCAACCGTCGGACCTGCCGCCGTTGACCCGGCTGCAACGGGAGTTGCTCGGCGCGGCGCTGCGGGCGGTCCGCCCGGGTGGCGTGGTCGCCTATGTCACCTGCTCGCCGCACACGGTCGAGACGCACGTGACGGTGACCGAGGCGGCTCGTCGTAGCGGGGTGCCGGTGGACTTCGTCGACGCCCGGCCGCTGCTGCCGGCCGGCATGCCCGGTCTGGGCGACGGGCCCACCGTGCAGCTCTGGCCGCATCGCCACGGCACCGACGCCATGTTCCTCGCCGTCCTGCGTCGAGGCTGATGTGACACGCATCCGGCCGGTCACCCGACCGGCCGGATTCGCAGGCGCTCAGGTGACCGGGAGGCCCTTGGTGCCGACGTTCTTCATCGAGCGCGTCAGGTTGCGGTCGCTGATCCAGAGGAAGCACTGCACGCCACGGTTGCCGTTCTTCCACTCATCCTCGTACGGCTGGTAGTAGATCGTCCCGGCGCGGAACTCAAGCTGGGAGTTGTCCGGCACCTTGGCGTACTTGGCGATCATCGTCTGGCAGGCCCGGTGGGTCCGCTTGATGGTGCGGGAGAACTCGTCGTAGCTGATGTCCGGGGCCTGCCAGACCCCGACGAACTCGGCGTGGTGCTTCGCGGTGCAGGAGACCGGCACCATCTCGTCGATGTCGTCCTTGATCAGCTTCGGTTCGAAGCAGCGGTACGCCAGCGGCGAGGCGCCGGTCAGCGCACCCCGGAGGCTGCCGGTGCGCAGGTCGACCGCCGTGTCGTCGATGCTGGCGATCTCGGTGACGTCGCAGCGGTACCAGCGGGCCCCGCCCGCCCAGGCCGGCGGCGACGGCAGCACGACCGTCAGGCCGAGCCGCCCGGAACGCCAGTCGGCGCCGACCGCCTTGTTGACCTCCTTGTCGCACGCTGCCTGCGCGGTACGCATACCCACCGAGCCGAGCTGCGGGGGCCTGTCGCGCTCGGCACCCGGGCCGGTGAGCGTGCCGACGTGCACGGTCTCCACCCGGTGCGACTCGGTGCACGCCGTCGGGTTGTAGCCGGACAGGAAGCCGACCTGCTGGGAGGTCTGGTGGCAGACGTCGGCGGCGGGAACGAACTGCTGCGCCGCGACGGGCGCCGGCCAGTCGTCGACGAGATCACGGTCGACTCCGGCGGGTACGCCGCACCCGGCCAGCGCCAGGGCCAGGGCCGTACCTCCGGCGAACGCCGCCAACCACCGTCGCATCCCCGACCTCCCGCCGCTGGTGGCCTCCAGCCGGACCCAGCCGGTCGGTAGCGCCACGGCGCAGCAGCATACGGCACCGATGCTCAGATCGCGGGTAGTCCCTCTGGCCCGGCGCCGCGCATCGAGCGGGTGAGTTTGCGGTCGTCGCTCCACAGGAAACAGCGCACTCCACGATCACCCTCCTCCCACTCCCGTTGCGACGGTGGGTAGTAGATGGACCCGGCCCGGTACGGCAGGTCGCTGTTGTTCGGCACGGCCGCGTACTCGGCGATCAACGCCATGCAGCGTTTGTGTGCCTGGTCGGCGGAGCGGGTGAACTCCGCCCAGGTCACGTCGCGCTCCTCGTAGACGCCCACGAACTCGGCGCGGTGCGGCTCCGTGCAGAGCACCGGCGCCATGTAGTTGAGGTTGTCGCCGATCAGCTTCGGGTCGAAGCAGCGGTGCGTCAGCGGGGTGTCGCCGATCAACGCGCCGCGCAGGCTGCCGGTGCGGTTCACCGGGCGGGTGTTGTCGATGCTGCCGGTCTCGCTGAGGTCGCAGCGAAACCAGCGCGCGCCGCCGGCCCAGGCCGGCACGGAGGGCAGCGCGAGGGACAGGGTGAGTCGGGCCGTGTGCCAGTCGCCACCGAGCACCTCCCGGGACCGTTGGTCGCACTCGGCGCGGGCCGTGCGCAGCGCCGACGACCCGGGTTCGGGCCGGGTCTCGGACAGTGCGTCGGGCCCGACGAAGGTGCCGACGTGGATGGCCTCGGCCAGGTGGTTACGCGCGCAGTCCACCGTCTCGTACGTGCTGGCCTGCACGACGGAGGTGATCCGGGGCAGACACGTGTCGGTGGCGGGGGCGAACGGCTTCGGGGCCCGCAGCGCCGGCCAGTCGTCGGTGAGATCGCCGTCCGCGCCCCGCGCGGGCCCGCAGCCGGCCAGCAGCATCGTCGTGACGCCGGCCAGCACCAGCGCTGGAATCCACCGTCGCATCGTCCGCCCTTCCGGGAGCTGGCGGCCGGTCGCCGCGCCCCGCGGCGAGAACCCGGCGGGGCGTGCGGCCTAGGCACCGTCCCCGTTGGAGTGTCGTCGCGTTTCCGTCGATCGGCCAGCCGCTGATGTCTGTTCGTCCGGATTTCACGGTCCGGAGTGACCAATTCTGCACCAGTGGTCACTGATGGATCACAGCGCGTCCCCGTTGGTGCCGCGATGCGGGGGGCGGGTGACCACGTTCGTACACTGGCCCCGTGACCGTACCGCCGCCGATCGTCGCGCCAAGCATCCTGGCCGCCGATTTTGCCCGCCTCGCCGAAGAAGTCCGTGCCGTCGAGGACGCCGCGGACTGGTTGCACGTCGATGTGATGGACAACCACTTCGTGCCGAACCTGACCATTGGACTGCCCGTGGTGCAGAGCCTGCGGGCTGTCACCGCGATGCCGTTCGACGTGCATCTGATGATCGAGGATCCGCGCCGGTGGGCCCCCGGTTACGCCGACGCCGGGGCGTACAACGTCACCTTCCACGCGGAGGCGTCCGACGACCCGGTGGCGCTGGCCAAGGATTTGCGTTCGGCCGGTGCGAAGGCTGGCCTGGCCATCGACCGGGACACTCCGATCGAGCCGTACCTGGACCTGCTGCCCAGCTTCGACACCCTGCTGATCATGACGATCAAGGCCGGTTTCGGTGGGCAACGGTTCGTCCCGCAGTTGCTGGACAAGGTGCGCACCGCCCGCCGGCACGTATCGGCCGGGCACCTGGAGTTGCGCATCGAGGTGGATGGCGGGATCGCCGCCGACACCATCGAGCAGGCGGCTGCCGCGGGCGCCGACGCGTTCGTGGCCGGCACCGCCGTCTACGGCGCCGCCGACCCGGCGGAGGCGGTACGCCACCTGCGGGCACTGGCGGAACGCGCGGCTCCCGGGGCCTGAGGTGGAACCCGACGGCGACCGTAAGGACATCATCCTCGTCGTCGACGACGACGAGGACATCGCTCGTTTCGTCGAGTTCAACCTGCGGCTGCACGGGTTCGAGGTGATCCACGCCAGCGACGGCCAGGAGGCCCTCGAGGTCATCGAGCGCCAGCGGCCGGACCTGGCGGTGGTCGACCTCATGATGCCCCGGATCGACGGGCTGGAGCTGACCCGGCGGCTGCGCGCCGACCCGATGACCTCCGCCCTGCCGGTGATCATGTTGACGGCCAAGGGCATGACCGTCGACAAGGTGCACGGGCTCAGCGCCGGCGCCGACGACTACCTGGTCAAGCCGTTCGACACCGCCGAGCTGGTGGCCCGGGTCTCGTCCACGCTGCGGCGCAACAAGGAGTTCCGGGAGGTCTCCCCGCTGACCGGGCTGCCCGGCAACAGCCGGATCCGTCGGGAGATCAGCGACCGGGTCCGGCACGGCGTGGACTACGCGGTCGGCTACATCGACATCGACCGGTTCAAGAGCGTCAACGACCGCTACGGTTTCGTCCGTGGCGACGACTTCATCTCGGCGCTGGCCCGCAGCCTGCACCGGGCCGTGGTGGCGGTGGGGCTGCCACCGGCCTTCCTCGGCCACGTCGGCGGTGACGACTTCGTGATCGTCTGCGCCCCGGACCAGGTCCGCCCGCTGACGTCCGCAGCGGTGGTCGACTTCGAGAAGGTCGCCGACACGCTCTACGACGCGACCGACCGGGAGCGCGGCTTCGTCGAGCTGAAGGACCGGCGCGGCAACATCCGTCGCGCCGCCCTGGTCACACTCTCCATCGGGGTGTCCCTCTCCGACGCTGGGAAGCGGTTCACCGACCCCCTCGAGGCGATCGCGGTGGCCTCGGAGATGAAGACCGTGGCCAAGAGTCAGCCGGGCTCGTACGTGGCGGTGGACCGGCGTCGCGGCGTCACCTGAGCGTGATACCGCTGTGAAGTAGCTCGCCCAGGTGGCGGCGCACCCGGATCGGCGTGTAAGACTTCCGTTGTACCCACCACGCGCTGGCGGGACTCGGTGAAATTCCGAACCGGCGGTGATCCACGGTCCAACCGTGGTCAGCCCGCGACCCGGACGGCTCTGCCGCCCGGTGGACCTGGTGAAAATCCGGGGCCGACGGTTGGGGGCGGTTCGTCCGCGCCCAGAAAGTCCGGATGGGAGACAGCGCGCGGGACGGACGGGTCCGAGCCGGCCGCTGGCTTCAGCGTGCCGTGCCGACCCCCCGGGGGCGGCTGTGCCGTTCCCGGAATCCGCCTCCGCCTGCCCGCGGCCCCATGGCCGCAGCCTCCCTGACCGCCCGCGCGCGGACGGCGAGTGAGAGGGCAGGGGCAGCGCGATGGCCAGCGTCTCCGTCGACGAGGCGATGCGGCGTGCGATCGAGTTGGCGGCGCGCGGGCTCGGCACCACCAGCCCCAACCCGGTGGTCGGTTGCGTGCTGCTCGACGACGACGGCCAGGTCGTGGGTGAGGGCTTCCACGCGTACGCAGGCGGGCCGCACGCCGAGATCGTCGCCCTGGCTCAGGCCGGGCAGCGGGCCAAGGGCGGCACCGCGATCGTCACTCTGGAACCCTGCAATCACACCGGTCGCACCGGCCCCTGCAGTTCCGCGCTCGTCCAGGCCGGGGTGGGCCGTGTGGTCATCGCCGTACCCGACCCCAACCCGGTCGCTTCCGGCGGCGCCGCCACCTTGCGCGCCGCCGGGGTCCGAGTTGATCTGGGGGTACGCGGTGACGAGGCCGAGGCCGGCAACGTCGCGTGGCTGACCTCGATGCGCCGGGGCTGGCCGTACGTGATCTGGAAGTACGCCGCCACGCTCGACGGGCGCTCCGCCGCGGCGGACGGCACCAGCATGTGGATCACCTCGGAGGCGGCCCGGATCGACGTGCACGCGCTGCGCGGCACGGTCGACGCGGTGCTCGCCGGGGTGGGCACCGTGCTCGCCGACGATCCCCGGCTGACCGCCCGCAACCTGCGCGACGGCAGCCTGGCCATCCGGCAGCCGCTGCGGGTCGTGGTGGACAGCTCGGGGCGTACCCCGGCTGACGCCCGGGTCCGCGACGGCGCCGCACGCACGTGGATCGCGACCACCGACGAGGTCGGCGCCGGCCCGGACGGCCGGGTCGACCTGCCGGCGCTGCTCGCGGCGCTGCACGAGCGCGGGATCCGCGCGGTGCTGCTGGAGGGCGGCCCCCGGCTGGCCGGCGCGTTCCTGGAAGCCGGCCTGGTCGACAAGATCGTCGGGTACGTCGCGCCCCGGCTGCTCGGCGCCGGCCCGACCGCCCTGGTCGACGCGGGAGTGAACACCATCGCCGAGGCCATCGATCTGGAGTTCGTCGACGTTACGCAGATCGGTCCGGATCTCCGGATCACCGCTTTGCCCCGCAAAAGGGAGGGCTGACATGTTCACCGGCATTGTCGAGGAGCTGGGCGAGATCGTCCAGGTGACGCCCACGGCGGGCGATTCGGCGCTGGTCGCCGTACGCGGCCCGCTGGTCACCTCCGACGCCCGGCACGGCGACTCCATCGCGGTCAACGGCGTGTGCCTGACCGTCGTGGAGGTCGCCGACGGAACCTTCACCGCCGACGTGATGGGGGAGACGCTGCGCCGCTCCGCGCTGGGCGCGCTGCGCCCCGGCGACCCGGTCAACCTGGAGCGGGCCGCCGCACTGGGCAGTCGACTCGGCGGGCACCTGGTGCAGGGGCACGTGGACGGGGTCGGCGAGCTGATCTCCCGGGAGCCGGCCGAGCAGTGGGAGACCGTCCGGTTCCGGCTGCCCGCCGCCCTGGCCCGGTACGTGGTGGAGAAGGGCTCGATCACCATCGACGGCGTCTCACTGACCGTGGCCGAGGTGGGCACGGACCAGTTCGCCGTCGGGCTGATCCCGACCACGCTCAAGCTGACCACGCTCGGCGCGAAGGGTGTCGGCGACCCGGTCAACCTGGAGGTCGACGTGGTGGCCAAGTACGTCGAGCGGCTGCTCGGCGCCCGGCTCACCGACACCGACGCTCACGGGATGGCCTCCAGCACGGACGGGGTTGCCTGATGGGCCCGCTCGGCTGGCTGCTGGACGCCCAGGTGCAGGTGGCCGGCTCGCCGGTGCTGGTCCGGGAGATCGTCGGCAACGGGTTCGGGCTGGTCTCCGCGCTGCTCGGGCTGCGCCGGCTGGTCTGGGCGTGGCCGGTCGGCATGATCGGTAACGCGCTGCTCCTCACCGTCTTCCTCGGCGGGGTGTTCACCACCCCGCAGGAACACGACCTGTACGGGCAGGCCGGCCGACAGGTGTTCTTCTTCGCGGTCAGCGTCTACGGCTGGTGGCGCTGGCAGCGAAACCGTCGCGCCGACGCCGGGCAGGCGGCGGTCGTCCCACGCTGGGCCACCGGGCGGGAGCGACTGGTGATGCTGCTGGCCGCCGTGGTCGGCACCGCCGCGGCGTACCCGGTGCTCGCCGCGCTGGGCTCGTGGGGTCCGCTGCCCGACGCCTGGATCCTCACCGGCAGCCTGTTGGCCACGTACGGCATGGCCCGCGGCTGGGTGGAGTTCTGGCTGCTCTGGATCGCCGTGGACGCGGTCGGCGTGCCGCTGCTGCTGCGCGGCGGGTTCTACCCGTCGGCGGTCATGTACCTCATCTACGGCGCCCTCTGCGCCTGGGGCTTCGCCGCCTGGTGGCGCACCTCGCGCGCCACCAGGCCGACCCCTGTACGCCCCATCTACACGGAGGCCGTCGCATGAGCGAGCGCAGCGAGCGAATCATCAGGTCCAGCGCCATGGTGCCTCATGACGCCACTGCTCACAGTCCGATCCCCGGCCGAGGTCGCATGGTCGTGCCGGGACAGACCGACCCGGCCAGGGCTCGGACCGTTCGGCGAAGCGGAGTGGCGGCATGAGCAGCTTTGCGGATATCGAGCAGGCGGTTGCGGAGATCGCGGCCGGTCGGCCGGTTGTCGTGGTCGACGACGCGGACCGGGAGAACGAGGGCGACCTGATCTTCGCGGCCGAGCTGGCCACGCCGGAGCTGCTGGCGTTCATGGTGCGCTACACCTCCGGGTACGTCTGCGTGCCGTTGACCGAGAGCGAGGCCGACCGGCTCGACCTGCCGCCGATGCACCACACCAACCAGGACCGGCGCGGCACCGCGTACACGGTGACGGTGGACGCCCGGGAGGGGATCAGCACCGGCATCTCCGCGGCCGACCGTGCCCACACCATCCGGCTGCTCGCCGACGCCGCCACCGACCCGACCGACCTGGCCCGGCCCGGGCACGTGGTGCCGCTGCGGGCCCGCGAGGGCGGGGTGCTGCGCCGGCCGGGGCACACCGAGGCGTCGGTGGACCTGACCCGGCTGGCCGGGTTGCGCCCGGCGGGTGTGCTGTGCGAGCTGATCAACGACGACGGCACCATGATGCGGTTGCCGGACCTGGAGAAGTTCTGCGCCGAGCACGGCCTCACGCTGATCACCATCGCCGACCTGATCGCCTACCGGCGACGTACCGAGAAGCAGGTCGAGCTGGTCGCCGACGCCCGCATGCCGACGCGGCACGGGGTGTTCCGGGCGCTCGGCTACCGCGCCGAGCACGACCCGGCCGAGCACATCGCGATGGTGCTGGGCGACCTCGGCGACGGCCAGGACGTGCTGGTCCGGGTGCACTCCGAGTGCCTGACCGGGGACGTGTTCGGCTCACTGCGCTGCGACTGCGGACCGCAGTTGGACGCCGCGCTGGCCCGGGTCGCGAAGGAGGGCCGGGGCGTCGTGCTCTACGTACGCGGCCACGAGGGGCGCGGCATCGGGCTGCTGCACAAGCTGCAGGCGTACCAGTTGCAGGATCTGGGCCGCGACACCGTCGACGCCAACCTCGACCTGGGCCTGCCGGCCGACGCCCGCGACTACGGCACCGGCGCGCAGATCCTGTACGACCTGGGCGTGCGTTCGATGCGGCTGCTGACCAACAACCCGGCGAAGCGGGCCGGGCTGGAGGGCTACGGCCTGACCATCACCGGCCGGGAGGGGCTGCCGGCCGGCGCGCACCCGGAGAACCTGCGCTACCTGCGCACCAAGCGGGACCGGATGGGTCACCTGCTGGACGAGTTGGACGAGGTGACCGAGGCTCCGATGGGGCGTCCGGTCGCCAACGACGAGATCGGAGCATGACGATGGCGGGTTTCGGGGAGCCGGGCGTCGACGCGGTGGACGCGGCCGGGATGACCGTCGGGGTGGTGGCCGCCCGTTGGCACGGTGAGCTGACCGACCACATGCTGGAGCGCGCGGTGGCTGCCGCCGAGGCGTGCGGGGCGCGGGCCGTGGTGGCCCGGGTCGCCGGCTCGGTCGAGTTGCCGGTGGTCGCCCAGGCCCTCGCGCGCCGCTGCGACGTGGTTGTCGCCCTCGGCGTGGTGGTCCGCGGTGCCACCGCCCACTTCGACTACGTCTGCCGCTCGGTCACCGACGGGCTGACCCGGGTGGCGCTGGACGAGGGCAAGCCGGTGGCGCACGGGGTGCTGACCGTGGAGACCATCGAGCAGGCCCGGGACCGGGCCGGTCTGCCCGGCTCGGCGGAGGACAAGGGCTGGTCGGCCACCGTCGCCGCGCTCGACGCCGCGCTGGCCGTCCGTACGCTGGCCACCAACGGGCAGCGGGTCGGCTTCGGCGGCTGACCGGTCTTCCGAGGCGACCGGTCTTCAGAGCCGACCGGTGTTCAGAGCCGACCGGTGTTCAGAGGCGACCGGCCTCGATGATCCGGTGGAGGAACTGCCGGGTGCGAGGCTGGGTCGGCTCGCCGAGCACCTGCTCGGGCGGGCCGCTCTCGATGACCCGCCCCGCGTCGAGGAAGCAGACCTCGTCGGCGACCTCCCGGGCGAAGCCCATCTCGTGGGTGGCCAGCACCATGGTCATACCGTCGGCCTTCAGGTCCCGGATCATCGTCAGCACCTCGCCGACGAGTTCCGGGTCCAGCGCGGAGGTCACCTCGTCAAGCAGCATCAGTCGAGGTGAGTTCGCCAGCGCCCGGACGATCGCCACCCGCTGCTGCTGCCCGCCCGAGAGCCGGTCCGGGTAGGCGTCCGCCTTGGCGCCAAGCCCCACCCGGTCGAGCAGCTCCCGGGCCTGCGCCTCCGCCTCCGCCCGTGCCCGCCGGTGTACGCGGCGCGGCGCGAGGGTGATGTTCTCCAACACGCTCAGGTGCGGGAAGAGGTTGTACGCCTGGAACACCATGCCGATCCGCCGACGAACCCGGTCCGGGTCCACGCGGGGATCGGAGATGTCCTCCCCGTCCAGCTCGATGGTGCCGTCGTCGAGTTCCTCCAGCAGGTTCACACACCGCAGCAGGGTGGACTTGCCGGACCCGGACGCACCGATCAGGGCCACCACCCGGTGCTCGGCGACGGTCAGATCGAGCTGGTCGAGCACGACGTGGCCGGCGAACTCCTTGCGCAGGCCCCGGCAGCGCAGCAGTGCCATGGTCATCCTCCCGACTGTCGGCGGGCCGCCCGCAGCGTCACCCAGTCGGTGACCGCGATCAGCGGGATCGCGAGCAGCACGAAGAGCACCCCCGCCACGACGTACGGCGTGTAGTTGAACGACTGGGCGGTGGCGATCTGGGCGGCGCGGACCGCGTCGATCGGCCCGGCGAGCGAGACCAGCCCGACGTCCTTCTGCAACGCCACCACGTCGTTGAGCAGGGGTGGCGCCACCCGACGGACGGCCTGTGGCAGGACCACGTGCCGCATCGTCTGCCGGTAGGTCAGGCCCAGCGAGCGGGCCGCGGCGAGTTGGCTGGGATGCACCGACTCGATCCCGGCCCGGAACACCTCGGCGAGGTAGCCGCCGTAGGTGAGGACCAACGCGAGCCCACCGAGCACCAGCACCGGCGGCATGCCCTGCAGACGCAGCCCGGGCACGCCGAGGGTGAGCAGGTAGAGCACGATGATCAGCGGCAGGCCCCGGAAGGTGTAGGTGTAGCCGGCGGCCAGTGCCCGGACCGGGAAGAAGATGGGGCCACGCAGCGTCCGCAGCACCGCGATCACCAGCCCGAACACCAGCGCGCCGGCCGCACAGCAGACCAGCAGACGTACGTTGAGCCAGAGCCCGCTCAGCACCGCCGGCAGCGCGTCCCGGGCGATCTCCGGGTCCAGGAACGACTGCCGGACGCGGTCCCAGCCGGGTGCACCCGTCACCGCGATGACCAGCAGCGTGCCGAGCGCCGCCGTGGACGAGGCCGCGACCAGCACGCTGTAGACGGTCTGCCGACGCCGGTACGCCGAGCGCCGCAGCTGTGCCTCGGAGGGAACGTGATCCAGAAGGGTCACCGCAGCTCGGCCGCCCCCGCCACCTGCGCGAGCCACTTCTGCTCCAACTGGGTCAGCATGCCCGCCTCACTGAGCTGACCGACCGCGCCGGTCACGCAGGAGGTCAACGGCGAGTTCTTGTCGAGCAGCAACCCGAACGCCTCGGGCGTGCCGACCCGCGGCACCTGCCCGACGATCATCGCGTCGGTGATCTCCGCGCCGGTGATGTAGAAGGCGGTCGGCAGGTCCACCACGAGACCGTCCAGCTGCCCGTTCTGCAGGGCCTTCTTGGCGTCGTCGTTGCTGTTGTAGACCTGCGGCTTGGCAGTCGGCTTGATCACGTCGGTGATCGCCTGGTAGCTGGTGGTGCCGACCTGGGCGCCGAGCCGGGCGTCACGGAGATCGGCCAACGACGTCCGGCCGGCGATCTTCGAGGACTTCAACGCGATGACCGTCTGCCGTACGAGGTAGTACGGCGCGGAGAAGTCGACCGCCTGCTTGCGCTCCTCGGTGATGGAGAACTGGTTGATGTCGAAGTCGAAGTCTTTGGGTCCGGGCGCGATCGCGGTGTCGAACTTGACCCGGGCCCAGGTGACATCGGCGCGGGCGTAGCCGAGCTTCTCGGCCACCGCGTACGCGACGGCGGATTCGAAGCCCTCACCGTTGTCCGGCTTGTCCTTCGAGAACCACGGCTCGTATGCGGGCTGATCGGTGGCGATGGTGAGCTTGCCCGGCGTACGAGTGGGCAGACTGTCCTTGGCGCAGGACGGCGATGCGGTGACGGTGGGGGTCGGTTCCTCGTCCTGTGGCGCGCATCCGGCGGTGGCTACGACGACGGCACCGGCGAGGGTGAGCGCGAGGAGACGTGAGCTGCTGGCCATGGCGGACAGCGTAGAGCTCCATGGGCATCGATCGAAGATTGTCCCACCATGCTGATAGGAAATTGTCCGCTTGCTGGGTTCCGGCGGACCCGGACGCGGGGCGTCGGTCGGCCGGCTGGAAGAATCCTGTTCCGTGAAGACGTTCGAGGAGTTGTTCGCCGAGCTGCAGGCCAAGGCCGCCGCCGGCACCCCGGGCTCGGGCACCGTCGCCGCCCTGGACAAGGGGGTGCACTTCATCGGCAAGAAGGTCGTCGAGGAGGCGGCCGAGTCGTGGATGGCCGCCGAGCACGAGGGGCCGGAGCGCACCGCCGAGGAGATCTCCCAACTGCTCTACCAGGTCCAGGTGCTGATGCTCGCCAGCGGTCTCGAGCTCAAGGACGTCTACCGACATCTGTGAGTGCCCCCAACCCGTTGATCGCCATCCGGATCGAAGGAGCACTCCGTCATGCTGCGTGTCGCCATTCCCAACAAGGGCACCCTGGCCGAGCCGGCCGCCCAGATGCTGCGCGAGGCGGGCTACCGCCAGCGCACCGACCCCAAGGACCTCGTCTGCCGGGACGAGGCCAACGACGTCGAATTCTTCTACCTCCGCCCCAAGGACATCGCCACCTACGTCGGCTCCGGTGACCTCGACCTCGGGATCACCGGCCGGGACCTGCTGATCGACTCGGCCGCGCCCGCCGAGGAGGTCGTCGACCTGACCTTCGGCCAGGCCACCTTCCGCTTCGCCGCCCGCCCCGACGACATCGCCTCCGTGCAGGACCTGGGCGGGCACCGCATCGCCACCGCGTACCCGGGGCTGGTCGAGCGGCACCTCGGCGAGGCCGGCGTCAAGGCCGACGTGATCCGCCTCGACGGCGCGGTCGAGAACGCCGTACGCCTCGGCGTCGCCGACGTCATCGCGGACGTGGTGGAGACCGGCGCCACCCTGCGCCAGGCGGGCCTGGTGGTCTTCGGTGAGCCGCTGCTGCGCTCGTCGGCGGTGCTGGTCCGCCGGGCCGGCGCGCCCGCGCTCCCGCAGGCTGAGCAGTTGCTCCGTCGCCTGCACGGTGTGCTGGTGGCCCGCCGCTACGTGATGCTCGCCTACGACGTGCCGGCCGGTCTGCTGGACCGGGCCAGCGGGCTCACCCCGGGCATCGAGTCGCCCACCGTGTCGCCGCTGCACCGCGAGGGCTGGGTGGCGGTGCAGGCGATGGTGCTCCGCGACGATGTCCACCGCATCATGGACGAGCTGTACGAGCTGGGCGCCCGCGCCATCCTGGTCACCAACATCCACGCCTGCCGCCTCTGACCGCCTCTCACCGCCTCCGCCCGGCCTCGCCCGCCTCCGCCCGCGTGGGCCGTCGGTCCGCTTGATCGACTCAGGATCGCCGACCTGGGGGTGTCCGCCCCGCGTGAGACCCCCAGGTCGGCGACCTGGAGTGGATCTTCCGTCCGCGCGGCCTGCCCTGAGGCCGAGCCGCCCGATGATCACGCTCGATCCAGGATGTAGTGGCCTCGGTCGGGGCTGGAGGCCACTACATCCTGGATCGAGCACGATCTTGCGCGTGGCGGCGCGTGGCGGCGCGTGGCGGCGCGTGGCGTAGCGGTGGGTCGCGGTGCGTGGCGGTGCCTGGCGTGGCGGTGGGTCGCGGTGCGTGGCGATGCCTGGCGGTGCCTGGCGTGGCGGTGGGTCGCGGTGCGTGGCGATGCCTGGCGGTGCCTGGCGGTGCCTGGCGTGGCGGTGGGTCGCGTGGCGTGGCGGCGGGTCGTGCGTGGCGTGGCGCGTGGAGGTGTCGTGCTTGGCGCGGCCGCGCTGAGTGGTGGCTCGGCGGGTGGTGCGTTCGATGGGCGGGTGCGGGTGGCAGACTGGTGGGGTGAGTGAAACCGAGCTGATCCGCTTGAAGCCCCGCCGCATCCGGATGGTCTGCTGGTCCGCGGCGATCACGCTGGTGGTGGTGTTCGCTCTGGTTGCCACCTCGTTGAGTGGGCCGACCGGCGACGGCTACGGCAGCTTCCAGCGCGGTGACCAGATCGCCATGATCGGCCTGGGCGTCTTCGGTGCACTGGGCTTCCTGATGTTCACCCGCCCCCGGGTCGAGGCTGATGCGCGCGGTGTCCGGGTGCGCAACGTCATCAGCTCGTACGAGCTGCCCTGGGAGGTCGTCCGCGGCATCCGCTTCGACCGGGGCGCGCCCTGGGCCACCCTGGAACTGCACGACGACGACCTGCTGCCGATGATCGCCCTGCAGGCGGCCGACAAGGAGTTGGCCGTCGAAGGGGTCCGCGCGCTGCGGCGACTGCACCAGGAGCACCAGGCCCGCCTGGCCGAGCGCGCCATCGGCCGCTAACCCCGTCCCGCGCTGCGCCCACCCGTCCCGCGCTGCGCCCACCCGTCCCGCGCTGCGCCCACCCGTCCCGCGCTGCGCCCACCCCCGTCCCGCGCTGCGCCCACCCGCCCAGCACGGTCCGGCCGTGCCAGTTGAGCCGGTCTGTCCGTGCTACTGAGCCGGCTTGCCGTGTCAGTTGAGCGGCCTGGCCGCTCACCGGCCTGGCCTCACGACCCGCCGCCCCGCGCCTTACCCGCCTGCGCTGGCGCGATCCGCTACACACCGGCGGCCAAGATCCACGCAACATCCCCGAAACTGCTGCCTCCGAGCGCGCTGATACAGCAATTTCGGGGAAACTGTGCGGATCTTGGACGGCCGCCGGCCGCCGGCCGCCGGCCGCCGGCCGCCGGAGGTCGGGGGTCGGAGGGCGGACCCCCGGCCCGGGGAACCCGGCAGGGGCGGGGGTGTGCCGGTTTGGGGGCGGCGAGGGCGCCGGTGTAGTGTTGTCGAGTCGACCAGTGCTGTCTCCGCGTGCGAGCAGACAGCCTTGAAAGCGGAGCGCCTGCTCCCACCCGAGTCGCCGCTACGGTGGCCGGGTCCGGTCCCCGGTTCCGGGCATGTCCCGGCGCCGGATGCGCGATCATTTGATCGTGCTGGCCGGTCGAGCGGGCCCTGGCATGCGCCGGGGCCTTCTGCTTTTCGGGTCGGTTCCCACCTGGGAGCCGCAGGGTCGGCAAGAGAGCAGAATCGACTCGAGGAGGCCCCATCAGCGTCGAACCACGCGTGAACGAGCAGATCCGGGCACGTGAGGTCCGACTGGTCGGCCCAGAGGGTGAGCAGGTGGGCATCGTCCCGCTGGAGCGCGCCCTTCAGCTGGCTGCGGACGTCGATCTGGACCTGGTCGAGGTTGCGCCGATGGCGCGCCCGCCGGTGTGCAAGCTCATGGACTTCGGCAAGTTCAAGTATGAGAGCGCACTGAAGGCGCGCGAAGCGCGGCGTAACCAGCAGCAGACCGTCATCAAGGAAATGAAGCTTCGGCCGAAGATCGACCCGCACGACTACGAGACCAAAAAGGGTCACGTGGTGCGGTTCCTCAAGGCGGGCGACAAGGTCAAGGTGACGATCATGTTCCGCGGTCGCGAGCAGAGCCGCCCGGAGCTGGGTTACCGGCTCCTGCGCCGGCTCGAATCCGAGATCACGGAACTGGGATACGTCGAGGCCGCTCCGAAGCAGGACGGTCGAAACATGATCATGGTTCTCGCTCCGCATCGGGCCGTGAAGGCCTCCGCGGTCGCCGCTACGGCGTCCCGCGGTGCACCTCGGGACCGGGCAGCGGACGAGTCCGACGCTCCGGAAGCCGATGAGACCGCGGCGGTCGGCGAGACCGCAGCAGCCGGTGACACCGGCCTCGCCGCCGACACCAGCGGCGAGTAACAGGGGAGAGACGTTCCACATGCCGAAGATGAAGAGCCACACGGGTATGGGTAAGCGGGTCAAGGTGACCGGCAAGGGCAAGATCGTTGCCCAGCAGGCCGGCCTCCGCCACAACCTGGAGAAGAAGCCCTCCACCCAGACCCGCCGGCTGACCGGCACGGTCGTGCTGGCCAAGGCCGACGTCAAGCGCATCAAGAAGCTGCTCGGCCGCTGACGCGCGCCACCTTTACGTAATAAGGAGTTGAGATGGCACGCGTCAAGCGGGCTGTGAACGCCCAGAAGAAGCGTCGTACCCTGCTGGAGTCCGCGAGTGGTTACCGCGGTCAGCGCTCCCGGCTGTACCGCAAGGCCAAGGAGCAGGTGCTGCACTCGATGCAGTACGCCTACCGGGACCGTCGTGACCGCAAGGGCGACTTCCGGCAGCTGTGGATCCAGCGGATCAACGCGGGCGCCCGGGCGAACGGGATGACCTACAACCGCCTGATCCAGGGCATGCGTCTGGCCGGCATCGAGGTAGACCGCAAGATCCTGGCCGACATGGCTGTCAACGACGCCGCTTCCTTCGCGGCGATCGTCGAGCTGGCCCGGGCCGCGGTCACGGCCGAGGGCACCGGCGGCGCGGCGGCTCAGGCCGCCTGATCCCCACGCACCAGAACGAGGCGTCTCCCGTGTCGGCACCGCCGTCCGGGGGGCGCCTCAATCGTGTCGGAGGACCACCCATGATGGCTTTCACCCCGCGTACCCCAAGGGTTGTCGCCGCCCGCCGGTTGCAGCGCCGCCGGGACCGCGACGCCACCGGCCTGTTCCTGGCCGAGGGCCCGCAGGCGGTCCGCGAGGCCCTCGCACGGCCGGGGGTGGTCACTGAGCTGTTCGGTACGCCCGCCGCCCTCGACCGGCACCCGGAGCTGCCCGCCGCGGCGGCTCGCGCCGATGTGCCGGTCTCGGAGGTGACCGACGACGGGTTGGCCGCGTTGGCCGAGACCGTCGCCCCGCAGGGGCTGGTCGCTGTCTGCAGGCACCTGGACGTGTCGCTGGAGCAGGCCCTGGCCAATGGGCCGCGCCTGGTGGCGGTGCTCGCCGAGATCCGCGACCCGGGCAACGCCGGCACGGTGCTGCGCACCGCCGACGCGGCCGGGGCGGGCGCGGTGGTCTTCGCCGGCGACGCCGTCGACCCATACAACGGCAAGTGTGTACGCGCCTCCGCCGGCAGCCTCTTCCACCTCGACGTGGTCCGCGCCCCCGACCCGGTCGCGGTGGTCGACGCGCTGCGCGCCGCCGGCCTGTCGATCTTCGCCACCACGGGGTACGGCGACAGTGACCTGGACGACCTGACCGACTACGGTCGGCTCGTCGGGCCCACCGCGTGGTTGTTCGGCTCCGAGGCGCACGGGTTGCCCGAGGAGCTGACGGCCGCGGCCGACGCCCGGGTGCGGGTGCCGTTGTACGGGCGCGCGGAGAGCCTCAACCTGGCTGCCGCAGCGGCGGTCTGCCTGTACGCTTCAGCGAGAGCACAGCGCTGAGGGTCACGACGCCCGGCGCGACTGACATACAGAGGAGAGCGTCCGTCCATGAACGCGCCACGGCGTTCGTTTAGCCAGCCCGCCGGTGTCGGCGGGCGGCGGGCCTGACCTGCTCCCTGCACAACTCCTACCGGCGGGCTGCGGCGCAGCCGCGCGTCCGTAGACTCGCTTAGCCGCCCCGTTGAGGGCTGGCGCCGCCGTGAGGGAGTGCCCGTACGCCATGAGCTACCGCAACGATCCGTACGACCCGAAGCAGGTCGCCCTGCTCGACCCCGCCGCCCTGGACGAGGCTGTCGCGGACGCCACGAAGGCGTTCACCGCGGCGACCGACCCGGACGCGCTGACCGCGCTGCGCCCGGTGCACCTCGGTGACCGGTCACCGGTCTCGCTGGCCCGCCGGGAGATCGGCGCGTTGCCGCCGGCCGCGAAGTCCGACGCCGGCAAGCGGGTCAACGAGGCCCGCCGGGCGATCGAGACCGCGTACGCCGACCGCGCCGAGGTGGTGGAGCGCGAGCAGGCCGAGCGGGTGCTGGTCGAGGAGCGGGTGGACGTCACCCTGCCGTACGACCGGCGTCCGCGTGGTGCCCGGCACCCGTTGAGCACCCTGATGGAGTCGATCAGTGACCTCTTCGTCGGGATGGGCTACGAGGTGGCCGAAGGGCCCGAGGTCGACCTGGAGTGGGTCAACTTCGACGCGTTGAACATCCCCGCCGACCACCCGGCGCGTGGGCTGATGGACACCTTCCACATCGCGCCGGAGGGTTCCGGCCTTGTGCTACGCACGCACACCTCGACCGTGCAGACCCGCACGATGCTCAGCCGCAAGCCGCCGATCTACGTGATCGTGCCCGGCCGCGTCTACCGCACCGACGAGATCGACGCCACCCACAGCCCGGTGTTCCACCAGGCCGAGGGCCTGGTGGTCGACAAGGGCATCACGATGGCGCATCTGCGGGGCACGCTCGACCACTTCGCCCGCGCGATGTTCGGCCCGGAGGCGAAGACCCGGTGGCGGCCGCACTACTTCCCGTTCACGGAGCCGTCGGCGGAGTTCGACGTGTGGTTCCCGGAGCACCGCGACGGCCCGCAGTGGGTCGAGTGGGGCGGCTGCGGGATGGTCAACCCGCGGGTGCTGCGCGCCTGCGGCGTCGACCCGGAGGTCTACTCCGGATTCGCCTTCGGTATGGGCATCGACCGGACCCTGATGGTCCGGCACGGGGTCAGCGACATCCGCCATCTCTTCGAGGGCGACGTGCGGTTCAGCCGCGCGCTCGGGACCGGGGCGTAGGCGATGCGGGTACGAGACACGGGAACGGTGGTCTGAAGTCATGCGAGTTTCTGTCAGTTGGCTGCGGGAGTACGTCGACCTTCCCGCCGGCCTGGCCACCGGTGACCTGGAGCAGGCCCTGGTCGACCTCGGTATCGAGGTCGAGTCCGCGGTGGACCTGGCCGAGACCGTCACCGGCCAACTCGTTGTCGGTGAGGTGCGCGAGATCGAGGAGCTCACCGGCTTCAAGAAGCCGATCCGGTTCTGCCGGGTGGACGTGGGTGACGCCAACGGCACCGGCGAGCCGCAGGAGATCGTCTGTGGGGCGCGCAACTTCGCCCCGGGTGACCGGGTGGTGGTGATCCTGCCCGGTGGTGTGCTGCCCGGCGGCTTCGCCATCGGCGCCCGCAAGACGTACGGGCACAACTCCGCGGGCATGATCTGCTCGGCGAAGGAGCTGGGCCTGGGCGACGACCACTCCGGCATCATCGTGCTGGGGCCGGACGTGACGGCCAAGCCGGGCGACGACGCGCGCCCGGTGGTGGGCCTCGACGACGTCGTGCTCGATCTGGAGATCACCCCCGACCGGGGGTACGCGCTGAGCCTGCGCGGCCTGGCCCGGGAGCTGTCGCACGCGTTCGACGTCCCGCTGCGCGACCCGGCCCTGGCACCCGCACCGAGCGGCACCGAGACGCCGGCGTACCCGGTGGAGGTTCGCGACACGGTCGGTTGTGACCGGTTCACCGCCCGCCTGGTCCGCGGTGTCGACCCGAACGCCCCCACGCCGTCCTGGATGCAGCAGCGGCTCGTCACCGCCGGCATCCGCAGCATCTCGCTGCCGGTCGACATCACCAACTACGTGATGCTGGAGCTGGGCCAGCCGATGCACGCCTTCGACGCCGACCGGATCGCCGGACCGCTGGTGGTCCGCCGCGCCGAGCCGGGGGAGAAGCTGACCACCCTGGACGGCGTCAACCGGGTGCTCGCCGCCGAGGACATGGTCATCTGCGACGACACGGGCCCGATCTCCCTCGCGGCGGTGATGGGCGGCGAGACCAGCGAGGTCGTCGCCGGCACCACCAACGTGCTCTTCGAGGCGGCGCACTGGGACCCGGCGATGGTCGGGCGGACGGCCCGCCGGCACAAGCTGTTCAGCGAGGCCGCGAAGCGCTGGGAGCGGGGCGTCGACCCGGCCGTCGCGTTGGTGGCGCTGGAGCGTGCCGTTCGGCTGCTCACCGAGCACGGCGGTGGCACCCCGAGCGTGGAGATCCTCGACATCGACCACGTCCGGCCACGTACCCCGATCAGCCTTCCGGCGGACCTGCCCACCCGGCGGGTCGGGGTCGAGTACCCGCCGGCGCGGGTCGTCGCCCTGCTGGAGCGGGTCGGCTGCACGGTCGCGCAGGGCGCGGACCGGTTGTCCGAGGACCCGGGCGCGGTCGGCGTGGCCAGCGGCGCCGCGACGGCGCTGAGCGTCACGCCGCCGACCTGGCGGCCCGACCTGACCGATCCGGCCGACCTGGTCGAGGAGGTGGTCCGCCTTGACGGGTACGACCGGGTGCCGTCGGTGCTGCCGACCGCGCCTCCCGGCCGCGGTCTGACCCCACGCCAGCGTCGGCGTCGGGCGGTCGCCGGGTCGCTGGCGGAGCGGGGGTACGTGGAGGTGCTCGCGCACCCGTTCGTGTCGCCGGAGTTGGCCGACCTGCTCGGCCTCCCGGCCGACGACCCGCGCCGGCCCGCGGTGCGGCTGGCCAACCCGTTGTCCGAGGAGGAGCCGTTGCTGCGCACCACGCTGCTCGGCCCGCTGCTCGGCATCCTCAAGCGCAACCTCGGCCGGGGTCACCGCGACCTCGCCCTCTACGAGATCGGGGCGGTCTTCCACCCCCGCGTCGGCGCCGGCAGCCCGCCGGCGATGGGCGTGGACCGGCGCCCCACCGACGCGGAATTCGCGGCCGCCGACGCGGTGGTGCCGGCGCAGCCGGTGCACGTCGCGGTCGTGCTGACCGGCGACCTGGACCCGGCCGGCTGGTGGGGCGCGGGTCGACCGGCCGGCTGGGCGGACGCGATCGAGGCGGCCCGTGACGTGCTGGCCGCCGCCGGGATCCCCGACGAGTGGGTCGAGGTGCGGGCCGCCGAGTACGCCCCGTGGCACCCCGGCCGCTGCGCCGAGCTGCGGGTCGACGGCGCGGTCGTCGGGCATGCCGGTGAGCTGCATCCGGTGGTGGTGGCGGCATTGGAGCTGCCCCGTCGTACCTGCGCGATGGAACTGGATCTGGACGCGCTGCCGGCGGCTCCGGTGACGCCCGCGCCGACGGTCTCCGGTTTCCCGCCGGCGCTGATCGACGTGGCCCTGGTGGTGGACGACTCGGTGCCGGCGGAGCAGGTGCGCCGGGCGCTGGAGGCGGGCGCCGGCGAGCTGCTGGAGGACGTGCGGCTGTTCGACGTCTACTCGGGTGCTCAGCTCGGTGCCGGCCGCCGGTCGTTGGCGTACAAGCTCACCTTCCGGGCACCGGACCGGACGCTCACCGTCGAGGAGGCGGTTGCGGCGCGGGACGCGGCGGTCGCCGTCGCGGCGGAGCGTGTCGGCGCCACCCTGCGCGGCGCCTGACGTCGCACGACGGCCTCGGTACCCGGAGCGGGTGCGTCGGCCCCCGTACCCGGTCTGGGTACGGGGGCCGACGTCGTTTCGCAGCTGCCGTGCCTGCCGTGTCGGGCATCCGACAGGCCGCATTGGCCTTCCCGCCCAGGGATGCCACCCCTGGTCAGGCCGCGGTGGCTCGGCATCAGGCTCCGCCGTCGGTGCCGTGCTTCCGGTAGCCTTGTCTCGCAAAGGTGAGCGTCGTCACCAATTGCCCGCCCTCCACGCAAGGAGCAGCGCATGATCGAGGCGATCGTCTCCGGGGTGCTCGTCAAGATCGCTGAGGGGTCCGGGGCGGCACTCGTCGACCTGATCCGGCGGCGGTTCGTCCACAAGGACGAGTCGGGGGAGATGCTGGAGTCCCTGGATCGGGTCGCGCAGGGCGACGCCTCGGCGGACAACACGGCGAGACTCGGCGCGCTTCTCCTCAGGTATGCGGCCGAGGATCCGGAGTTCCTGCGGGAGCTCCGGCAGGGGTCGACGTCGATCGGCAGCACGAACGTGGTCGCCTCGAGCAACGTGGGCAAGCTGGTGCAGGCCCAGCGCGTCGGCGACATCACGATGTAACCGGAAGGTGACCGACATGGGGCCCACCTCCGAAAGCTCGTCGCACAACGTGGCCGAGGGCCTGTTGGCGCACCAGGTTCTCCAGGTCGGCTCGTCCGGAGCGATCTACGTCGAGCAGCCGCGAGCGGCGGCGCGCGCGCCCGAGCCGCCACACATGCTCCCGGGAGGCATCGGAAGGATCGTCGGCAGACACCACCTGCTGCACGAGATGGACGAGGCGATGACGACGCCGGGCTCGCGCTGCTGCATGTTGTGGGGTCTGGCCGGCTCGGGGAAGACCACACTCGCCCTCGCCTGGGCCAGTTCGCGCATCGCCGAATACCCCGACGGGCAGTTCTTCGTCGACATGTGCGCGTACTCCGGCACGCCCCGCATCGAGGCTCGGGACGCCCTGCGCAGTTTCCTGGCCACCCTGGGGATCAACCGGTCCGACCTTCCCGACAACGAGGCGGAGTGGGGCAGCATCTTTCGCGCCGTCACCGCGGGTCGGCGGTGCCTCGTCATCGTGGACAACGTGGGCTCGTACGAGCAGGTCCGGGAACTCGTGCCCGGCTTCGGGTCGGTGCTGGTGGTCACCAGCCGCCGTGCGATCCCCGAGATGAGTGTTCGTCACGACGCCAGGGTCCTCAAGCTTCCGCTGCTGACCCTCGACGAGGGGGTGGAACTCATCGCCGAACGTGTCGGTTTCGTCCGCGTCGAGCGGGAGAAGGCCTCCGCCAAGCGCATCGTGCAGCTTCTGGAGGGGCATCCGTTGGCGTTGGCGATCGTCTCGGCGAAGCTCGCTATTCAGACCAGCTGGACGATCAGCGACGCCGCGAGGGGAATCGAGGAGGAGCAGAGCCCGCTTCGCTTCCTCGATGACGCCGGCCTGGGCATCGAGGTCGGGCGAGTCATCTCCTGGTCACTCGACGACCTCGACGACGCGACGACGAAGGTCCTCTACGTCGCGTCCATGCTGCCCAGCAACGAATGCACCGTAGCGGTGTTGTGCCTCGTCCTCGACCAGCCCAGGCGTGACTGCGACCGTAGTCTTCAAGCTCTGTGCCTGGCGTCGCTCATCGACGAGATCAGCCCCGGCCGTTACCGCTTCCACGACATCATGAAGGCCTATCTCGCGGAGACGCTCGCGCAGGTGCTCGACCACGCCGAGCAGGAGCGGACCGCGCGCCGCATCCGGGCCGTCTACCTGGCGTTGAGCTATGCCGCCGATCGGGCCATCGATCCCCACCGAAGCCCGTTGACCCTGGACCAGGAGCTGCTGACGATCATTGAGTCGGTCAGCTTCACCGTGGCGCAGGCCCTCTCCTGGTTCGAGTCGATCACCCCGTCGATGACCTACCTCATCGAGAACGCCGGGGCTGGCGACGACTTCGCTTTCGTCACTCGGTTCGCCTGGTCCGTCAACACGTTCCTCTACTGGCGTCAGGACGTCACGAGAACGCTGTCCATCCAGCGGGAGGCCGTCGCGGCGGCGGTTGCCGGTGACCCGGCGATGGAGGCTCTGTCCCGACGCGCCCTGGGCCGGGCCCTCGCGGACGTCGGTCAGCTGGAGCCGGCGAAGGAGCAGCTTCGCGCCTCCATGGCTCTGGACGCGGCGGCCGGCGACCACTCTGGCCAGGCGTCGTCGCAACACGCCATGGCGGAACTCGCCCTCCGATCAGGTGACCGCCGGGACGCGCTTCGCTGGGGGCTACGGGCGGCGCGGGAATCTCGCAGCAGCAACAATGTGGTCCGCGAGGCCCGCGGGCTGTACGACGCGGCCCGAGCCCTGACCGAGGCAGGCCACTACTCGTGGGCCAAAGCGCTCGGCCTGCGCAGCCTTGCGATGTGCGAGGAGCGGAGCAACGACTACGGCCGGGCTCTGGCCTTGCGCCTCCTCGGCGCCGCCGGCCTGAGGTCGGGGGATCTCAAGGAGGGCTGCACCTGGCTGGAGCGTGCCTGGCGGGTCGAGGAGTCCCTCGGGAACTTTCGTTCCGTCCGCACGATCCTGGGCCAGCTTGAAGAGGCGTACGGTCAGGCCGGAGACGCGAGCGCCGTGGAAGAGGTCCGACGGGCGTTGGCCCGCCTCGAGCACTACCCGGATCTCACCCAGTCGACGCGGGTGGTCGGGACCCCGGCGCCATGAGTCCTCGGTACGCTCCGCTCGTCCCGGCGGACGAGGTGGCCAGCCCCGCGTCGTATCGGCAACTCCGGCGGGAACGGGACGGCACGAGGTTCCGACGGGAGATGGAAGCGATCATCGACCGTGCCTGCCGGACGGAGGCAGACGGCACGGTCCTCCGGAACGCCTTCGCGTCCCTGAGTGGAAACCTCGCGGCCGAGGGTGCGCTCAGCTTCGCCGGGCTCGTCCCGCCCGAGCGTTTCGACCGCGCGCGGCGGGCGTACGACTCATCCATCGACACCAGAGGCAGCCGTGGCTCGCTGCACAACTACCTGAACGTCGCGGACGCGGGTTCCCTGGTCGACAACCCCGAGTTCCGGGAGGCTTTCGCTCATCCGTTGCTTGTCGCGCTTGTCGCGTACGCCCTTGGTGGGCCGGTGAAGATCATTGACCTGCGGGCGAAGGACACGCAGCCGATCGACGTCGTGGCGCGGGACAACACCCTGCACGTCGACAACAGCCCCTTCATGGACGAGTTCAAGGTGATCGTCACGTGGACGATGGGCAGCGGCCGAGGGCCCTCCGGGCAGGGGCTCACCTACCTGCCCCGTACGAATCGGCTCCTGCGGCAGTGCTTCGTCAACGATGACGGTGACGTGTGGAGCGACGAGGACAGCTGCATCTTCCCCACTCGGGACCGGGTGGACGAGGCGCTCGCCGCCCAGGCCCGCTTCTTCGACGACGGCCTGCCGCGAGTCGTCCATCTCCAGGACATCGCCGCTCCGTGCCACACGATCTTCGCCGCGAGCCGGCTGGTCCACCACCGGTACCGCACCTCCGCCGGCGGGCCACGGAGTGCGATCATGGCGGCGTTTCACCGCACCGACGAGGGCACCGGTTTTCTGGGCGCCGGCGACATCCCCGGGTCGGCTCTCGACCGGTTCCTGTTGGCCACCGGAGACGGGCGTCCCTTCCTGGAGCTGCTCGCTGGCGAGATGCCCCGAATCGTCGCGGCGCTCAGGGCGGCCGCGTCCCGGCCCGGCTTCGTGGTCGACCCCGACCGCCATCTCCTGCGCGACGAGGGGCTTCGCGCTTGGTACGAGCGGCTGAGCGCGGGCGTCTCACTCGACCGACTTCGCCGCGCCACCCTGGCTGCGGCCGCCGACGATGACGCGCCCGTCGTGCAGCGACTCGTCCTCCGGATGCAGTACGACCTGCAGGGCGCCCTCAACATGCCGCTCTACGTCGACCTGCGGGAGGAGGTGCGCAAGCGGGCGCGGATCGTGATCCGGGAGATGACGCCCGAGCACATTCGGGACATCGTCGCGCAGCAGGACCTGGACAGGGTCCTCCGAGCGGCGGTCGCACCCCCGCACCAGCCGGTCAGCGAACTCGCCGAGGAACTGCACTCCGCGCTTGTCGCTCTGGAACGGCTCATGTCGACGGCGGTCGCGTCCCGGCCCGCTGGTCCGGTCTGGGGATCGACCGACGGGCACGCCGCCGCGCTGTCCCTGCGGCGCTTCATCGTCGATCTCTGTCGGGTGGCCAGCGACATAGCGGACAGCGCGTCGCTGGCCACCGGGTATGTCTTCGGTGCCCTCGGCTCGGCGCTGGCCGACGACCTCTTCGACCTGGGCGGGCCTGGCCGCGAGATCACGGCCAGGCTGTTCGGGATGTACGCCCGGCTCGCGGCCCCGTCGCTGAGCGAGCGCCGCCCGGCGTACCCGGAGAAGGCGAAGCTCGACACCTATCTCGAGTCGGTGAACGAAGAGAGACAGACCGCCAAGCTCGCGTCCGAGATCTGGTTTGAGGCCGTTTCCGCCGAGGTGACCGCGCGCAACGACGACGTCGTTCGCGCACTGGTGCGGCGGGTGCTGCCGTCGGGGAACCCCTCGCCGGAGTCGGGCGACCTCGGACCGCTCCTGGCGGATCCCGCCGTGCTCAGCGCGTACTACTGGAAGCGGGTCGTGGCCGCGAAGCCGGTGGCGGTGCACTTCGGCGCGGCGGACCTCGACACCCTGGACGGCTACTTCGGGGTGACGACGGGCAGGAGCCTGCCGGCCGCAGTAGCCCGCCTGCGCGAGGAGACCACCCCGGGCTCGCTGGCCGATCACCTGCTGCGCAGTATCGAGCGGCTCGCGCTTCTGCGGGGCCAGTCCCACGCGGAGGCATGCCGGGACGTCATGAGCCGGTTGGCGGCACACTGGCCGGACCTCGTCCGGAGATGCCAGGGTGGCCCGGACGCTGCACCGCTGCCGGCGGGCCGCATCCTCTCGACGTTCCACGATTCGATCTCCGCCGGTGAGGAGAACCGGGGCTCGCGCCGGTCGTCGCCGGGCATCCCCGCGCCGGGCGAGGGGTCGCCCGAGGTGTCGTTGACGACCACCGAGGCGCGGGAGCTGGCCCGCGTGTACATGCTCGCCCGCCTCTGCTTCAGCGCTGAGGAGTTCCGGATCGCCCAGCTGCTGGCCCGGAACCCGCGTGTCCGCTACGCCATCCTCGCCACCCATCTGTACCTGGTCTCCGAGGTGTCGCGATCGGCATCGGACCTGGCCGACGACTGGGGCACGGCACAGATCCTTATGCCCTTCACCGAGGCCTTCGTCAACCGGTCGGGCTACTCGTCGTCCGTCATCGACCTCGCGCCGAACCCGAAACTGATCACGGTCATCTGCAACAACGTGTTGCCGGCCGTGGCCGGTGAGTTGATCAGGCGGGAGGCCGCCGTCGACGAGCTGGACGCGGACATCCTGGCCGACGGCGTCCGCGCCGCGGTGCAACGTGGCGTCTTCAGCGTCACGATCGGTCTCTTCCACCAGACCGACCTGCCGGAAACAGTGTCCCTGTCCGGTCTGAGCAGGCGGGTCTGCCCGGCCGTCCGACCGTTCGGCGCGTTCTGTCAGCGCTGGCTGCCGTACTTCTTCGACCGCCATCCGGAGTCGCAGCCGGGTGTACGTTCATGCAGTGCTTCACATAAAATTGCAGTCGGCACCTCCTGCTGCTAGCCTTCGTTGCATAGTCATGCGGAGGTGAGTATGGGGATCCGAGTCGCGGTCGCCGGGGCGAGCGGCTACGCCGGGGGCGAGCTGCTGCGCCTGGTCGCTGGGCACCCGGAGTTCGACCTGGTCGCCGCCACCGCCCACAGCCAGGCCGGGCACCGCGTCGACGTGGTGCACCCGCAGCTCACCGGGCTCGACCTGGTGCTCGGCGCAACCGAGCCGACGACCCTGGCCGACGCGGACCTGGTCTTCCTGGCCCTGCCACACGGCGAGTCGGCGGCCCTCGCGGCCCACCTCCCGGCCGAGGTGCGGATCGTCGACCTGGGCGCGGACCACCGGCTGGCCGACCCGTACGCCTGGGCGCAGTACTACGGCGGCACGCACGCCGGGCAGTGGACCTACGGCCTACCCGAGCTGCCCGGCCAGCGGGAGCTGATCTCCGGGTCCACCCGGGTGGCGAACACCGGCTGCTACGCCGCCGCGATCACCCTGGCGCTCGCGCCGCTGATCGCCGACGGCGCGGCCATCCCCGCCGACGTGGTGGTGGTCGCCGCGTCCGGCACCTCCGGCGCTGGACGGGCGGCGAAGCCGCACCTGCTGGCCAGCGAGGTGCTGGGGGACCTGTCGCCGTACCGGGTCGGCACCCACCAGCACGTACCGGAGATCAAGCAGGCCACCGGCGCGACCGGCCTGTCGTTCACCCCGGTTCTGGCGCCGATGCCCCGCGGCATCCTGGCCACGGTCACCGCGGTGCCGGCGCGCGGCGTCGACCCGCAGCAGGTGCTGGCGCAGGCGTACGCGGACGCGCCGTTCGTGCATGTGCTGCCGGAGGGCCGCTGGCCGCACACCGCCGCCACCCTCGGCTCGAACTCCTGCCACCTGCAGGCCACCGTCGACGTCGACTCGGGTCGTCTGATCGTGCTCAGCGCGCTGGACAACCTGGGTAAGGGCGCAGCCGGTCAGGCCGTGCAGAACGCCAACCTGATGTTCGGTCTGCCCGAGACGACGGGCCTGTCGATCTGGGGAGTCACCCCTTGAGCGTCACCACCCCACGGGGTTTCCGGGCGGCCGGCGTGGCCGCCGGGCTCAAGACCAGCGGTGGCGCGGACGTCGCCCTGGTGGTCAACGACGGCCCGGACGCCGGTGTCGCCGGTGTCTTCACCACCAACCGGGTCAAGGCCGCGCCGGTGCTCTGGAGCCAACGGGTCGTGCAGGGCGGTGTGGTCCGCGCCGTGGTGCTCAACTCCGGTGGCGCCAACGCCTGCACCGGCCCGGCCGGCTTCCAGGACACGCACGCCACCGCCGAGCACACCGCCGCCGTGCTGACCTCGGTCAGCCCACGGCTCATCCTCGGTGCCGGTGATGTGGCGGTCTGCTCCACCGGGTTGATCGGTGAGCGGCTGCCGATGCCGAAGCTGCTGCCGGGCGTCCGCTCGGCGATCCGGGGGCTGTCCCGTGACGGCGGCCCGGCCGCCGCCGAGGCGATCATGACCACGGACACCCGGCCGAAGACCACGGTGGCCCGGGGTAGCGGCTGGACGGTCGGCGGCATGGCCAAGGGCGCCGGGATGCTCGCGCCGGGGATGGCCACCATGCTCTGCGTGCTGACCACCGATGCGGTGGCCGGGCCGGCAACGCTGGACGAGGCGCTGCGGGCGGCGACCCAGGTCACCTTCGACCGGGTCGACTCCGACGGCTGCATGTCCACCAATGACACCGTGCTGCTGCTGGCCAGCGGCGCGAGCGGCATCGAGCCGACTCCGGCCGAGCTGGCCGCTGCCGTGACCGCGGCCTGCCACGACCTGGCCCAGCAGTTGGTGGCCGACGCCGAGGGCGCCACCAAGCAGATCGCCATCGACGTGGTCGGCGCCGCGAACGAGGACGACGCGGTCGAGGTGGGCCGCTCGGTGGCCCGCAACAACCTGGTCAAGACCGCGCTGTTCGGCAACGACCCCAACTGGGGGCGGATCCTCGCCGCCGTCGGCACCACTGCTGCCGCGTTCGAGCCGGACGAGGTGGACGTGGCGGTAAACGGGGTGTGGGTGTGCCGGGGCGGTGCCGCCGCCGAGGACCGCTCGAAGGTCGACCTGACCGGGCGGGACGTGACCATCCGAATCGACCTGCACGCCGGTACGTCGGCCGCGACGATCTGGACCAACGACCTGTCCCACGCGTACGTGCACGAGAACTCGGCGTACTCGTCGTGAGCGCGAGGAACGCAGCGCAGCGGAGTCCCGCAGTCGCGAACGGAAGGCTGGCGCGGTGAGTCTCAGCACCGACCTCACCCGCGCGCAGGTCAAGGCGGAGACGCTGATCGAGGCGCTGCCCTGGCTGGCGCGTTTCTCCGGCTCGACGGTCGTGGTCAAGTACGGCGGCAACGCCATGACCGATCCCGAGTTGCAGCGGGCGTTCGCGGCCGACATGGTCTTCCTGCGGTACGCCGGCCTCAGGCCCGTGGTGGTGCACGGCGGCGGCCCGCAGATCTCCGCCATGCTGGGCCGGCTCGGCATCGCCAGCGAGTTCCGGGGTGGCCTGCGGGTGACCACCGCCGAGGCGATGGACGTTGTCCGGATGGTGCTGGTCGGGCAGGTGGGTCGCGAGCTGGTCGGGCTGATCAACTCGCACGGTCCGTTCGCCGTGGGCCTCTCTGGCGAGGACGCCCGGCTGTTCACCGCGGTGCGCCGCCCGGCGTACGTGGACGGGCTGCCGGTCGACGTGGGCCAGGTCGGGGACGTCGAGTCGGTCGACGTGTCCGCGGTGACGGACCTGATCGAGGCCGGTCGGATCCCGGTGATCTCCACGGTGGCGCCGGACGTGGACGGGGTGTTGCACAACCTCAACGCGGACACCGCCGCCGCGGCGCTGGCCATCGCGTTGCAGGCCCGCAAGCTGGTCGTGCTCACCGACGTGGCCGGCCTGTACGCCGACTGGCCGGACACCACCAGCCTTGTCTCCGAGATCGTCGCGGACGATCTGGCCAAGCTGCTGCCCAGTCTGGAGTCGGGGATGGTGCCGAAGATGGAGGCCTGCCTGCGGGCGGTGCGTGGGGGAGTGCCCGCCGCGCACGTCGTCGACGGTCGGGTGGCGCACTCCACGTTGCTTGAGGTGTTCACCTCGGAAGGGTTCGGAACGATGGTCACTCCGTCATGAGTACGTTGGCGCAGCGCTGGACACAATCCATGATGGACAACTACGGGACGCCGCCGATGGCGCTGGTCTCCGGTGCCGGTGCCGTCGTGGTCGACGACGCCGGGCGGGAGTACCTCGACCTGGTGGGTGGCATCGCGGTGAACGCCCTCGGCCACGCCCACCCGGCCGTGGTGGCCGCGGTGTCGAAGCAGGTTGCCACCCTCGGGCACGTCTCCAACCTCTATGTCGCCGAGCCGCCGGTCGCCCTGGCCGAGCTGCTGTTGGCGCTCGCCGGCCGGTCCGGCCGGGTCTTCTTCGCCAACTCCGGCGCGGAGGCGAACGAGGCGGCGTTCAAGCTCTCCCGGCGTACCGGTCGCAGCCACGTGGTGGCCACCAACGGCGGTTTCCACGGCCGCACCATGGGTGCCCTCGCGCTGACCGGCCAGCCGGCGAAGGCCGATCCGTTCCGGCCGCTTCCCGGCGAGGTGACCCACGTCGAGTACGGCGATGTCGCCGCCCTCGACGCGGCCGTCACCGACGCCACCGCCATGGTGATCCTGGAGCCGATCCAGGGCGAGAACGGGGTGGTCGTCCCGCCGGCCGGCTACCTCGCCGCAGCGCGGCGGATCACCGCCCGGCACGGGGCGTTGCTGGTTATGGACGAGGTGCAGACCGGCATCGGGCGCACCGGGCACTGGTTCGCGCACCAGGCCGAGGGCGTGGAACCGGACGTGATCACCCTGGCCAAGGGGCTGGGTGGCGGGCTGCCCATCGGTGCCACGCTGGCCTTCGGCCGCGCCGCGGACCTGCTCACCCCCGGCTCGCACGGCACCACCTTCGGCGGCAACCCGGTCAGCTGCGCGGCGGCGCTCGCCGTGGTGGCGACCATCGCCAACGAGGGCCTGCTCGACAACGTCAAGCGGGTCGGTGAGCGGCTGCGTCGGGGCGTCGAGGCGCTGGGCCATCCCCTGATCGCCGGGGTACGCGGCACCGGGTTGCTGCTCGGCGTGGCGCTCACCGCGCCGGTGGCGTCGGTGCTCGCCGAGGCTCTGCGGGAGGCCGGCTTCCTGGTCAACCCGGTGCAGCCGGGTGTGGTCCGGCTGGCCCCGCCACTGATCCTCACCGCCGCCCAGGTGGACGCCTTCCTCGCCGCGCTGCCCGCCGCCCTCGACGCGACGGCCCCGGCAGCCGCCGGAGCGGAACGCGGGTCGTCCACGCTGCCCGCCACGACCACCACCACGACGGGAACGACTCCATGACCCGGCATCTCCTGCGCGACGACGACCTCTCGCCCGCCGAGCAGTCCACGGTCCTCGACCTGGCGGCGCGGATGAAGGCGGACCGGTTCGGCCACCGACCGCTGGCCGGCCCCCGCTCGGTGGCGGTGCTCTTCGACAAGCAGAGCCTGCGGACCAGGATCTCCTTCGACGCCGGGATCGCCGAGCTGGGCGGGCACCCCCTGGTCGTGGACACGCAGGTCACCCACTTCGGCCGGGGTGAGTCGCTGGCCGACGCCGGGCGCGTGCTGTCCCGCTACGTCGCGGCCATCGTGCTGCGTACCCACGGTGACGACCGGATCGCCGAGGTGGCGGCGGGCGCCAGCGTGCCGGTGATCAACGCGCTCACCGACGGCTTCCACCCGTGCCAGCTGCTGGCCGACCTGCTGACCGTGCGTGAGCGGTGCGGCGGCACGGCTGGCCGCACCCTGACGTACGTGGGGGACGGCGCGAACAACATGGCGCAGTCGTACCTGCTGGCCGGGGCGATGGCCGGGATGCACGTCCGGATCGCCGGGCCGGCCGGGTTCGCACCGGATCCGGCCGTGGTGGACCAGGCGGCCAAGATCGCCGTCGGCACCGGCGGGTCGGTGCGGGTCCTGACCGACCCGGCCCAGGCGGTACGCGACGCCGACGTGCTGGCCACCGACACCTGGACGTCGATGGGCCAGGAGGCCGACGGGCTGGACCGGATCACCCCGTTCCTGCCGTACCAGGTCAACAAGGAGCTGCTCGGCCAGGCCGCACCGGACGCGATCGTGTTGCACTGCCTGCCCGCACACCGTGGCGAGGAGATCACCGACGAGGTGCTCGACGGCCCGCAGAGCGCGGTCTTCGACCAGGCGGAGAACCGGTTGCACGTGCAGAAGGCGCTGCTGACGTTCCTGCTGGGCACCGCGATCGAGGGCTCCCGATGACGGCGCCGTTGACCCGCGCGGCCCGGCACGCCCGGATCGTGGAGCTGATCCGCGACAAGGCGATCCGGTCGCAGACCGAGCTGGCCGACCTGCTCGCCTCCGACGGCGTCGGCGTCACCCAGGCCACCCTCTCCAGGGATCTGGAGGAGCTGGGTGCGGTCAAGGTACGCGGCGGCGACGGCCCGGCCGTCTACCTGATCCCCGAGGACGGCCAACGGCCGCTGCGCGACGCGGAGGCCGCACCGGCCCGACTGGTGCGACTGCTGCACGAGCTGCTCAACGGGGTCGACTCCAGCGGCAACATCGCCGTGCTGCGTACCCCGCCGGGCGCAGCCCAGTACCTGGCCAGCGCGTTGGACCGAGCGGGCCTGCCCGAGATCGTCGGCACCATCGCTGGCGACGACACCATCCTCGTCGTGGCCCGCGAGGCCGTCGGCGGGGCCGCACTCGGTGAGAAGCTCGCCGGCTGGGCCCGCCGGGAAGACACCGTTGAAGGGAACACCACATCATGACCGAGCGGGTCGTCCTCGCGTACTCGGGAGGGTTGGACACCTCCGTCGCCATTCCATACCTGGCCGAGCAGACCGGCGCCGAGGTGATCGCGGTGGCGGTCGACGTCGGGCAGGGCGGCGAGGACCTCGACGCGATCCGGCAGCGTGCCCTGGACTGCGGCGCCACCGAATCCGAGGTGGTCGACGCGCGCGACGAGTTCGCCGCCGACTACTGCCTGCCGGCCATCCGGGCCAACGCCCTCTACATGGACCGCTACCCGTTGGTGTCGGCGCTGTCCCGGCCGTTGATCGTCAAGCACCTGGTGACCGCGGCCCGTAAGCACGGCGGCACGATCGTGTCGCACGGCTGCACCGGCAAGGGAAACGACCAGGTTCGGTTCGAGGTGGGCCTGAACGCGCTCGCCCCCGACCTGAAGATCGTCGCGCCGGCCCGGGACTTCGCCTGGACCCGGGACAAGGCGATCGCCTTCGCGGAGGAGAAGGGGCTGCCGATCGACGTGTCGGCCAAGTCTCCGTACTCCATCGACCAGAACCTGTGGGGTCGCGCGGTGGAGACCGGCTTCCTGGAGGACATCTGGAACGCCCCCATCGAGGACCTCTACTCGTACACTGCCGACCCGGCGCAGGACCGCGACGCCGACGAGGTCGTGATCACCTTCGACGGCGGCGTGCCGGTGGCGATCGACGGTGAGACGGTCACCCCGTACCAGGCGATCCTGGAGCTGAACCGGCGCGCCGGCGCCCAGGGCGTGGGCCGGCTCGACATGGTCGAGGACCGCCTCGTGGGCATCAAGAGCCGCGAGGTGTACGAGGCTCCCGGCGCGATCGCGCTGATCACCGCCCACCAGGAGCTGGAGGCGGTGACCGTGGAGCGGGACCTGGCCCGGTTCAAGAAGAGCGTTGACCAGCGCTGGGGCGAGCTCGTCTACGACGGCCTGTGGTTCTCGCCGCTGAAGGACTCGCTGGACGCGTTCATCGACGACGCGCAGCGGCACGTGAGCGGCGAGGTGCGGATGACCCTGCACGGCGGCCGGGCCACCGTCACCGGCCGGCGCTCCGAGGCGAGCCTCTACGACTTCGGGATGGCCACCTACGACACCGGCGACACCTTCGACCAGTCCCTGGCGAAGGGCTTCGTGCAGTTGTGGGGCCTGCCGAGCGGGATGGCCGCCGCGCGCGACGCCCGGCTGGGCGGGTCGGGACGGTGACCCCCACAATGGGCGGCGTGGACGACAAGAGCCTCACCGAGAACAGTGCCGCCACCAACCGGACCAGCCTCTGGGGTGGCCGTTTCGCCGGCGGCCCCGCCGAGGCGCTCGCCCGACTGTCGGTGAGCGTGCAGTTCGACTGGCGCCTGGCCCCGTACGACATCGCTGGTTCCCGGGCGCACGCCCGGGTCCTCGCCGGTGCCGGCCTGCTCGACCCCGAGGAGCTGGGCCGGATCCTGGCCGCCCTGGACGACCTGGAGGCCGCCTGCGCCTCCGGGTCGTTCCGCCCCACCATCGACGACGAGGACGTGCACACCGCGCTGGAGCGCGGGCTGCTGGAGCGCCTCGGCAGCCTCGGCGGCAAGCTGCGCGCCGGCCGGTCCCGCAACGACCAGGTCGCCACGGACCTGCGGCTCTACCTGCGGGACCACGCCCGGGGCGTGGCAAGCCGGCTCGTCGAGCTGGCCGAGGCGCTGGTCGAGCAGGCCGAGCGGCACATCGACACCGCCGCGCCCGGCATGACCCACCTCCAGCACGCCCAGCCGGTCACGTTCGGGCACTGGTTGCTCGCTCACGTGCAGCCGCTGCTGCGCGACCTGGAGCGGATGCGCGACTGGGACCACCGGGCGGCGATCAGCCCGCTCGGCGCGGGCGCGCTGGCTGGCTCCGGGCTGCCACTGAACCCCGTGGCCGTGGCGAAGGAGCTGGGGTTCCGTACGTCGTTCGCCAACTCGATGGACGCGGTCGCCGACCGGGACTTCGTCGCCGAGTTCCTCTTCACCACCGCCCTGATCGGGGTGCACCTGTCCCGCCTGGGCGAGGAGGTCGTGCTCTGGACGTCGCACGAGTTCGGCTGGGTGGAGCTGGACGACTCGTTCGCCACCGGCTCGTCGATCATGCCGCAGAAGAAGAACGCGGACATCGCCGAGCTGGCCCGGGGCAAGTCCGGCCGGCTGGTCGGCGGCCTGGTGACCGTGCTGACCATGCTCAAGGGTCTGCCGATGACCTACGACCGGGACATGCAGGAGGACAAGGAGCCGGCCTTCGACGCGGTCGACACCCTGGAGCTGCTGCTCCCGGCCCTGGCGGGAATGATCTCCACGATGACGGTCCGGGTGGACCGCCTCGTCGCCGCCGCCCCGGTCGGCTTCTCCCTGGCCACCGAGGTTGCCGACTGGCTGGTCCGGCGCAACGTGCCGTTCCGTGACGCGCACGAGATCACCGGCCGGCTGGTGGCTCTCTGCGCGGCCCGGGAGTGCGAGCTGGAGGAGGTCTCCGACGAGGATCTCGCCGCGGTCAGCACGCACCTCGACCCGTCGGTGCGCGATGTGCTCTCGGTCCGTTCGGCCCTCGCGGCCCGGACCACCCCCGGTTCCACCGGCCCCGGCCCGGTCGCCGACCAGCTCGCCGCTGCGGCGGACCAGCTGGTTGGCTGGCGGGAGTGGGCCGCCGAGCGAGTCGTACCGCGCTGACCTCGCCGTGGCGTCGGCGCAGGCCGTCGGCGCCACGGCCGGTTCAGGCCGCCGGGCGCTCCCGTTTCGGGAGCTTGGCCACCACCATGTCGTACGACGCGTCGACCGCCTCGGTCAGCTCCTCGTCGTCGATCCCGCCGTCCAGGCGCAGCGTGTTCCACCCGGACCGACCGATGTAGGCCATCACCCGGGCGTCGTCGGGGTGCCGGTGCAGCCACTCGTCGGCAACCTCCCGGGTCGGCCCGCACTTGATGCCGACCGTCGGCTTTCCTTCGCCGCTGCCGAGGAACGCGAAGATCCGGCTGCCGACCTTCACCACCTCGTCGCCCTCCCACGGCCGGTCCAGCCACGCTCCCGGCTTGGCCAGGCAGTACGTCAGCATCTCCGTGCGCTCCATGGGTGCCTCCTCGTCGTGCGCACAGTGTGCCCGCCCGTCGGCACACTGTGCGCCGGTCCGCCCGTCCGGTCGCCGGGTGTCGGTCAGCCGGGTGTCGGTCAGCCGGGTGTCGGTCAGTCGGTCTGCTCGGCCGAGCGGGCGGCGACCCGCTCATAGCGCTGCCGGGCCGCCTGCGCGCTGCCCAGGCCCAGCCCGTACGCGATCGCCTGCCAGGTCAGCCCACGGTCGCGGGCCAGCGTCAACAGCCCGGCCTCCAGGGCGTCCAGCTCTGCGCGGACGTGTGGCAGCAGGGTCAGCGCGGCGGTGAGGTCGGCGGCGTCGACCGGCTCCTCCGCCGGCTCCCGTTCGGCTCCGCCCGCGGCCAACGCGGTGACCAGGGCCACCGCCTCCCACGGGTCCAGCACGTACGGGTGGGCCCAGCGCCCGCGCTGGGTGTCGGTGCGGGCGTGCCGCTCGCTGATCCGCTGCAGTGCCTCGTGGGTGCGGTGGGCGCGGGCGTGGGCCGGGTGGGGCGCGGTGAACGGGTCGTCCGTCATCATGTCCCGAGCACACACCCTCAACGGAATATTGTCAACAGAACGTTCAACAAATTGGTGTCGGCGCGTGGGGTTCGCGGTTCGGCTGGGTACCGTCGGGTCATGGATCTGTTGCCTGGTGACCGCGCCGCTGACGCCGACCTGGCGGCGCTGGCGGACCTGCTCGCCGGTCCGCTGCTGCCGGCCGCGCGCGGGCTGCTGGGCTGCGAGCTGCACGCCGGCGGCGTCACGGTCCGGATCACCGAGGTCGAGGCGTACGCCGGCACGGCCGGTGACCCGGCCTCGCACGCCCACCGGGGGCGCACGCCACGCAACGCGGTGATGTTCGGGCCGGCCGGGCACGCCTACGTCTACTTCACCTACGGGATGCATTGGTGCATGAACGTGGTCACCGGGGTGGAGGGGGAGGCTGCCGCGGTGCTCGTACGCGCCGGGGAGGTGGTGAACGGCCTGGACGTCGCGCGCGACCGCCGACCGGCCGTGCGCCGGGACGTGGACCTGGCCCGCGGGCCGGCGCGGCTCTGCGCCACGCTCGGCATCGACCGCTCCGCGTACGGGGGATACCTGTTGGGCGACGGGCCGGTCCGGTTGCGTCCGCCGACGCGGCCGGTGCCGCCGGAGGCGGTGGTCGCCGGTCCGCGGGTCGGTGTGACCGGCGCGCACGATCTGCCGTGGCGGTTCTGGCTCGACGGCGACCCGACGGTCAGTGCGTATCGGCGACACGTGCCCCGCACCCGGCGCTGACCCGCCGACGTGTGTCCGACGAATGTGTCGGGGGGTGTGGCCATAATCACCGCACCTGCTCACCGACGGTTCGGAGGACGTCATGGCAACGCTGCTCGCGATCGGCACGGCCAAGGGTTTGTTTCTCGCCACCAGCGGCGACGACCGGCGCAACTGGGAGATCACCGGCCCGCACTTCCCGATGACGGGTGTCTACGCGGTCGCGGTCGACACGCGCCGCCCCACCCCGCGGTTGCTCGCCGGGGTGACCAGCTCACACTTCGGGCCCAGCGTCGCCACCAGCGATGACCTCGGTGCCTCCTGGGACGAGCCCGACCAGGCACCGGTCGCCTTTCCGGCCGACACCGGCGTCTCCCTCGGGCGGGTCTGGCAGCTGACGCCCGCCGGCCCCGACGAGCCGGACGTGGTCTGGGCCGGCACCGAGCCCTCGGCGCTGTTCCGGTCCACCGACGGCGGCCGCAGCTTCGAGCTGGTCCGTTCCCTCTGGGACCACCCGCACCGCCCCGAGTGGGAGGCCGGCTTCGGCGGTCAGGCCGTGCACACCGTGCTGCCCCACCCGCGTGACCCGGCCCGGCTGCTGGTCGCCATGTCCACCGGCGGCGTCTACCGCTCGGAGGACGCGGGGGCGAGCTGGGCACCGGGCAACACCGGCATCCGCGCCTACTTCATGCCCGACGAGTGGCCGGAGTTCGGGCAGTGCGTGCACAAGGTGGCTCGGGACGCCGGCAACCCCGAACGGCTGTACGCGCAGAATCACCACGGCGTCTACCGCTCCGACGACGACGGTCGCACCTGGTCCTCGATCGCCGACGGGCTGCCCAGCGATTTCGGCTTCCCGATGGTGGCCCACCCGGGGCGCAGCGGCATGGTGTGGACCTTCCCGTTGGTGGCCGACAGCGAGCGGTTTCCGACCGACCACCGCTGCCGGGTGTTCCGTTCCGCCGACGCCGGCGGCAAGTGGGAGCCGCTGTCGGTGGGGCTGCCCGAGGGGCCGTTCTACCCGGCGGTGCTGCGCGACGCGATGTGCGCAGATGACGCCACCCCCGGTGGGGTCTACTTCGGCACCCGCTCCGGCTCGGTCTACGCCAGCCGCGACGAGGGCGACTCCTGGTCGTTGGTGGCGGCGCACCTTCCCGACGTGCTCTGCGTCCGGGCCGCGGCGGTCTGAGCATGGTCACCGTGCTGCTGCCCGGTCCGCTGCGCGGTGAGGCCGGCGGCGCCAGTCGGCTGAGCGTCACCGCCGCCGGGACGCTCCGGGCGGTCCTCGACGAGTTGGCCGCCGATCATCCGCGGCTGGCCCGGCGGATCCGCGACGAACGAGGTGAGCTGCGCCGTTACGTCAACGTTTTCGTCGACGGGGAAGATTGCCGGCACTCCGGCGGTCTGGCCACCCCGGTCGGCGACGGCGCGGAGGTGCAGGTGTTGCCCTCGGTCGCGGGCGGCTGAGCCGCCCGCGCCACTCGCGTGCTCGCGGTCTACCTGGGCCGCTCGCCGTGCGTGCCACTCCATATCGGCGACGTGGTGGTGTCCTGGCGACCAGATGCCCCCACGTCGCGGACCTGGAGTCGATCTCCTGCCGTGATGACGACGGTGGCCAGCAGACTGCGGCCAGGCCGCCGAGCCCGGCCGAGCGCCGCGCTATCGAGCGCCTCGTCCGGTTTGGCCTCCGGATCGCGGGGTCGGTTGCCCCCAGCGTCCGTTTCCGGAGTGATCGCTGCCACTGCCAGCCGTCCCGCCGACGGAATAGTTGACTCGTCAAATAAGTTGTGAGCTGCGTCCGGGTACCACGGAGGAATCCGGTTCGACACGCGAGGAGCTGGTCATGCAGTTCGGAGTCTTCACCGTCGGCGACGTCACGGTCGACCCGACCACCGGTCGGGAGCCGACCGAGCATGAGCGGATCAAGGCGATGGTCGCCATCGCGCTCAAGGCCGAAGAGGTCGGTCTGGACGTCTTCGCCGCCGGTGAGCACCACAACCCGCCGTTCGTTCCCTCGTCACCGACCACCATGCTCGGCCACATCGCGGCGCGCACCGAGCGGCTGCTGCTGTCCACCGCGACCACGCTGATCACCACCAACGACCCGGTGAAGATCGCCGAGGACTACGCGATGCTCCAGCACCTGTCCGACGGCCGGGTGGACCTGATGATGGGCCGCGGCAACACCGGGCCGGTCTACCCGTGGTTCGGCAAGGACATCCGCGCCGGCATTCCCCTCGCGATCGAGAACTACGACCTGCTGCGCCGGCTGTGGCGCGAGGACGTGGTCGACTGGAAGGGTCGCTACCGCACGCCGCTGCAGTCGTTCACCTCGACGCCGCGCCCGCTCGACGGGGTGCCCCCGTTCGTCTGGCACGGCTCGATCCGCAGCCCGGAGATCGCCGAGCAGGCCGCGTACTACGGGGACGGCTTCTTCGCCAACCACATCTTCTGGCCGAAGGAGCACACCGAGCGGATGATCAGTCTCTACCGCGAGCGGTACGCGCACTACGGCCACGGCACCGCTGACCAGGCCATCGTCGGCCTCGGCGGGCAGGTGTTCATGCGGCGCAACTCGCAGGACGCGGTCAAGGAGTTCCGTCCGTACTTCGACAACGCCCCGGTCTACGGGCACGGGCCGTCGATGGAGGAGTTCACCCGGGAGACCCCGCTGACCGTGGGCAGCCCGCAGCAGGTCATCGACCGCACGCTGGGCTTCCGTGAGTACGTCGGTGACTACCAGCGGCAGCTGTTCCTGATGGACCACGCCGGGTTGCCGCTGAAGACCGTGCTGGAGCAGCTCGACCTGCTCGGCGAGGAGGTCGTGCCGGTGCTGCGCAAGGAGTTCGCCGCGTTGCGCCCGGCGCACGTCCCGGAGGCGCCGACCCACGCCTCGCTGGTCGCCGCGGCCGGCGGCGCCAAGGACAGCACCGTCCACGCCGTCGACGACGTGACGGGCAAGGCACCGGAGGTGACCCGATGACCCGTCGCACCCTGGCCGTGGTCTCCGCGGGGCTGAGTCAGCCCTCGTCGACTCGGCTGCTCGCCGACCAGCTCGCCGCGGCGACCCGCGACGAGTTGGTCCGGCGCGGCTCCGAGGTGGAGCTGCACGTCGTCGACCTGCGGGAGCACGCCCACGACGTGGTGAACAACATGCTGACCGGGTTCCCGCCGGCAGCGCTGCGCAAGGCCATCGACGCGGTGACCGGAGCGGACGGCATCATCGCCGTCACCCCGATCTTCAGCGCCTCGTTCAACGGGCTGTTCAAGTCCTTCTTCGACGTGCTGGACGCCGGGTCGCTGGTCGACCGGTCGGTGCTGATCGGGGCCACCGGCGGCACCGCCCGGCACTCGCTGGCACTGGAGCACGCCGTCCGCCCGATGTTCAGCTACCTGCGGGCGGTGGTGGTCCCCACCGCGGTCTTCGCCGCCCCGGAGGACTGGTCCGATGGCACCGCCGACGGAGCGTTGCGCGGTCGGATCCTGCGCGCGGCTGGGGAGTTGGCCGACCAGGTCGAGCGTCGGCCACCGGCCAGCGGCCCCGCCGATCCGTTCGCCCTCACCACCGACTTCCTCCAGATGCTCGGCCGGGGTGACGACTCCCCGGTCAGCTGACCGGGGAGGGGTGGGCGACCAGCACCGGGCAGCGCGCGTGCTGGATCGCCGCCTGGCTGACCGAGCCGAGCAGCATTCCGGCGAATCCGGCACGGCCCCGGGTGCCCACGACCAGCAGCGACGCGGTGCCGCTGGCCTCGATGAGCCCCTCGGCCGCGCCGGCCGCACGGACCGGATGCTCGCGCACGACCAGGTCGGGGTGCTCGGCGCGGACCGCGGCGGAGGCGTCGGCCAGCAGCCGGACCGCCTCGGCCTGGTACGCGGCCTGCGACTCCTCGGGCTCCTCCGGCACCGGCCGGCCCTCGTCGGGCGGGCCGACGTGCACCAGCACGAGCGGCACATCCCGCAGCGCTGCCTCGTCGGCGCCGTAGCCCGCGGCGAGCCGGGACGACTCGGACCCGTCCACGCCGACCAGCACCGGGGCGTCCGTCGGGGTCGCCTGCTCACCCGGGCGGACCACCAGCACCGGGCAGTGCGCGTGGGCGGCCACCTGCGCGCCCACCGAGCCGAGCAACAGCCCGGCGAACCCGCCCAGCCCTCGGGTGCCCACCACGACCAGGTCGGCCCGGCGGGACTCCTCGATCAGGGTGATGCCGGGACCGCCAGCGACCTGGCGTACCTCGACAACCAGGCCGGGCCAGCGGTCGGCCAGGTCGGCCGCGGTGCGCTCCAACATCTTCTGCGCTTCCTCGGAGGGCGCCGGAACCCCGATGTCGTACGGGTTGAGCGGCACGCCGTAGCCGAGCGGGTGCAGGTAGCCGTGCACCAGGTGTAGCGGCCGGGATCGGAGCAGGGCGGCGCGGGCGGCGTGCTCCGCGGCGATGAGGCTGGACGGCGACCCGTCCACACCCACCACGACAGGTCGATTCATCGGCTCTCCCAGGATCGGTCAGCTCATTGTCGGCGGTGCACCCCCCGCCCCGCCGCCGAACTCGCCGGCACGGAACCAACCGAACGCCGGTCCGCGCCGGTCGGGGAGCGGCCGGCGCGGACGGGGGAACAGTGTCAGTCTTTCCGGTCTTCGCGGCGACGCCGGACGATCGCCACCGGGCTCTGCGAGTGGTGCAGCACCGCGTGGCTCACCGAGCCGAGCAGCATGCCGGCCAGCGCTCCTCGGCCGCGCGCCCCGACCACGGTGAGCTGCGCCGTGGCCGACTCCTCCACCAGCATCCGCGCCGGCGCGCCGTACGCCACGCGGTGCCGTACGGGCACGTCGGGGTACCGCTCGGACCAACCGGCGAGGGCCTCGGCGAGCACCCGCTCCTCGTCGGCGACGAGCGCCTGCACGTCGTACGCCACCGGTAGGAGGTCGCTCGGCGCGGCCGGGATGATCCAGGCGTGCACGGCCATTAGATCGGTGCCGCGCAACGAGGCTTCCTCGAAGGCGAACTTCAGCGCCTCGGTGGACAGGTCCGAGCCGTCGACCCCGACCAGGACCGGCCCGTCGGCGCGGCCCTCACCCTTGACGACCAGCACCGGGCAGTCGGCGTGGGCGGAGACCTGCACCGCCACCGAGCCGATCAGCAGCCCACCGAAGCCGCCCAGGCCTCGGCTGCCGAGCACCAGCAGCACCGCGTCCCGGGATTCGGCCAGCAGTACCGGCGTGGCCGCGCCGTCGAGCACTGCGCTGGTGACGGCGAGTTCGGGCGCGACCTTGCCGGCCTCGGTCACCGCCTCGGCGACCAACTGGTCGGCCCGGTGGCGAAGACCGGCGTGCAGGGGAGCGCCCGGTGCCGGCGCGAGCGACACGTCGTAGAGCGGCCAGATGAACGCGTGCACCACCCGCAGTGGGCGGCCTCGCGTCACGGCCTCCCGGGCGGCGATCCGCACCGCCTCCAGCGCCGATGCCGAACCGTCCACAGCTACCACCACGGGTGCGCCGGGTCTGATGGTCATCACGTCCTCCTTCGTCCGTTCTCATCCTCGTACCGTGCCGGCCGGCCGGTCAGAGGCGGACGGCAAGGGACCGGGGGTCATTGGTCCCGTCACCGTGTCGCGTCAGCTCGCGGTGTCGGCCGGGCGACGGGTCAGCCGCAGCGCCAGCCCGGGCAGGGCGCTGACCGCCGCGCAGGCCAGCAGTACGGTCGGTGTCAGCGGGTCGGTGCCGAGCAGTTCCCGCAGCGGGGCGAGTAGCACCCCGGCGACCTGAAGGAGCGCCGACACCGCGACCGCGATGAGGAGGCCCGGGTTGCCGCGTCGGGCGCCCGCCGGCCGGGGTGCCCGGACCGCCAGCGCCACGCCGAGCTGGGCCAGCCCGAGCACCACGAAGACCACCGACTGCCAGGGCAGGTCCCGGTGGGCGGCGAACAGCCCGGCGCCGAGCACAACGGCGGCGATCAGCGCGCCGGTGAGCAGGACGTCCCGACCCAGCCCGGCGCCGAGCACCGACTCCTGCGGCGAGCGGGGCGCTCGGCGCAGCGTCCCGGGTTCGGCCGGCTCGGCGCCGAGTGCCACCCCGGGCACCCCGTGGGTCAGCAGGTTGACCCAGAGGATCTGGGCGGGCAACAGCGGCACGGCCAACCCGAACAGCGGGCCGATCAGCATCACCAGGATCTCCGCCACCCCGCCGGACAGCGCGTACCGCAGGAACCGGCGGATGTTGTCGTAGATGCGGCGGCCCTCGCCGATGGCGGTGGCCACGGTGGAGAGGTCGTCGTCGACCAGCACCAGGTCGGCTGCCTGCCGGGCGACCTCGGTGCCGCCGCCCATGGCCACCCCGATGTCGGCGCGGCGCAGCGCGGGCGCGTCGTTGACCCCGTCGCCGGTCATCGCGACCACGTGCCCGCGGGACTGCAGGTCGGCGATGATGTCGAGCTTCTGTTCCGGCTGGGTGCGGGCGAAGACCCGGGTGTCCGGGTGCGCCGTCGCCGACTCGTCGTCGCCGCGAGCGAGGGGGTCGCCCTCGCGCCACAGGCCGAGCTGGGCGCCGATCGCGGCGGCGGTGGCCGGGTGGTCCCCGGTGATCAACAGCAGTCGTACCCCGGCGGTGTCGAGGCTGTCGGCGATCCCGGGGGCGCCCGCGCGCAGCGGGTCACCGACGGCGACCAGCCCGAGCGGGCGCAACCCGGTCGGCGCGGCGAGGTCCGGCAGCGTGTCCACCAGGGCGGCGGCGACGGCGAGCACCCGCAGCCCTTCCCCGGCGAGTTGGTGGGCGGTGCGGGTCAGCGCGGCGATCTCGCCGTCGGTGGCGTCGAGCAGGGGTGCGCCGAGGACGCTCTCCGGGGCGCCCTTGCAGACCACGAGGTAGCGCTGGTCGCAGGAGCGGTGCACGGTGACCATCCGACGCTGGGTCTGGTCGAAGGGGTGCTCGGCGACGCGCGGCCAGGCGCCGCGGGTGGGCTGCGGATCGAGGCCGCACCGGGCGGCGAAGGCGACGAGCGCCGCTTCGAGGGGGTCGCCCACGGCGCCCCAGTCGGATCGTTCGTCGTCCGGAGGCGCCAGGGCCGCGTCATTGCAGAGCAGCCCGGCCCGCGCCAGCCGGCGGAGTTCCTCCGGTACGGCCACCGCAGCGCCATCCTGGTGCACTCCGCCGTGCGGGGCGTATCCGCTGCCGGAGACCCCGTATCGCGCCCCGTCGGTGGTGACCACCTGCTGCACCGCCATGCGCCCTTCGGTGAGGGTGCCGGTCTTGTCGGAGGCGATCACGGTCACCGAGCCGAGTGTCTCCACCGCGTGCAGCCGGCGCGGGATGGCGTGCGCGGCGGCCATCCGTCGTGCGCCGAGCGCCAGGGCCAGGGTCACCACCGCCGGCAGTGACTCGGGCACCGCCGCGACGACCAGGCTCACCGCAGTGATGGCCATGTCCGCCACCGGTCGGCCGCTGATCACCCCGATCGCGAACACCAGCCCGGACAGCGCGACCGCGACCAGCCCGAGCGTGCGGCCCAGGGCGGAGAGCCGGCGCTGCAACGGTGTGGCGGTGGGCCGGGTGCCCGCCACCAGCGCGCTGATCCGGCCCAGCGCGCTCGCCGGTCCCGTCCGGAGCACGGTGCCGTCCGCGCGTCCGGTGGTGACCACCGTCCCGGCAAGCGCCTCCTGGCCGACGGTCCGTCCCACCGGCACCGACTCTCCGCTCAACGCGGATTCATCCAGTTGCAGCCGGTTCGCCTCGACCAGCAGCAGGTCGGCCGGCACGATGTCGCCGGCCTCGATCCGGACCAGATCGCCGTGGACGAGCTCGGCGGCGGGCACCGCCAGATCCCGGCCGTCACGGATCACCCGGGCGGCGGGGGCGGCGAGTTGGCCTAATGCCGCGATGGCGCGGTCGGCGCGGACCTCCTGCACCACGCCGATGATCGTGTTCACCAGCACCACCAGGACGATCACTGCGGTGTCCGGGTAGTCGCCGAGCACGGTGGTGACCACGGCCGCGGCGACCAGCAACGCCACCAGCGGGTCGGTGAGCTGGTGCAGGACCCGTACGGCGACATGCCGGCGCGGTGGCGGCGCCACGGTGTTGGGTCCGTTCGCCCGCAGCCGGGCGGCGGCCTCTGCCGCGTCGAGCCCGACCGGGACGGGCACCTCGACGGTGCCCTCCAGAGTCCGGCCCTGTCCGCCGGTCTTCGCCACCGTGAGCTCCCCTACCTCGCGCGGCGTGTCGCAGGCACGCCATCCCCAAGCACTCTCGCGCCGTGGGCGCCCGCCCGGCAGGGGCGTTGCGCCCGCCTGGCACGGGACCAACGGCCCTCATATCTGCCGCCCGGGAAGGAGCCGGACCGCGGCAGGACCAGTGACGCGACGACGAGCACGTCGGAGGGCGCCGGCAGCGTCGGAGGCCCCGCGTACCCTCGTCGGATGACCTCCGATGTGCTGCTGCGTCCGGTTCGCGAGGACGATCTCGTGGAGTTCTTCCTCCACCAGCAGGATCCGGAGGCCAACCGGATGGCCGCGTTCGGCGCCAAGGACCCGTCCGACCACCGTGAGTTCGCCCGGCACTGGGCCCGGGTGCTCACCGAACCGGCGAACCTGGTCCGCACCGTCGAGGTCGACGGCGAGGTGGTCGGCCACGTCACTGCCTTCCCGGACGGTGACCGCACCGAGGTCAGCTACTGGATCGACCCGGCCCGCTGGGGCCGGGGCCACGCCACGGCGGCCCTGGCCGCCCTGCTGCGTGAGCTGCCCCGGCCGGTGCACGCCCGTGCCGCCAAGGACAACGCCGCCTCCCTCGCGGTGCTCCGCAAGTGCGGCTTCGTGGTGGTCGGTGAAGACTCGGGGTACGCCAACGGCCGTGGCGAAGACGTCGAGGAGTGGCTGCTGGAGCTGCCCGCCGATGGTTCTGACCTGGGTGGGCACTAGTCTCGCGGAGTGAATTGGTTGGATCTGGTCGGCTGGGCCGGCTCCGCGGTGCTGGTCTGGTCGCTGCTGCAGTCGCGCGTCCTGAGGCTGCGCGCGCTCAATCTCGTCGGCTGCGTCGTGCTGATCGGCTACAACACCGCGATCGAGGTCTGGCCCATGGTCGGGCTCAACATCGTCCTCGCGGTGATCAACATCTGGTACCTGCGTGGGATGCTCGCCACCCGCCACGACGAGCAGACCTACCAGGTGGTGGAGGTCGGCGTCGACGATCAGTTCCTCGCGCACACGCTGCGGGTGCATGCCGCGGACATCGCCCGGTTCAATCCCGACTTCCGCTGGGACCCGGAGGCTTCGGAACGCTCCGCGTTCCTGGTGGTCACCGCCGACGAGGTGGTCGGGGTGGTGTTGTCGCACGCCGAGGCGCGTGGAGTCGCCCAGATCGACCTGGACTACGTGACTCCGAAGTTCCGTGACTTCACCCCGGGCGAGTTCGTCTACCGGCGCAGCCACCTGTTCACCGAACGGGGCTTCCACCGGGTGGTCAGCCCGCCCCGGATGGTCGCCCCCTACTACCACCGGCTCGGCTTCCGCCCGGAGGGCGACTCGTACGTCCTCGATCTGCCGGCGTCACCGGTGACCGATTCGGCGTAGCGTCGCCGGGGCAGGATTCAGCCGGCGCCGGACGGGGCACAGACACGCCTACGCCGGGCGGGCTCACCGACCGGCGGGCGCCGCGCGTACCGGCCGGTGCCACCACCACGAGGGAGCGAACCGGGCGTGCAGAGCTACGGGAGCCAACTGGCCCTGGTCGGAATCCTGGTCGTGATCAACGCGCTCTTCGCCGGTAGCGAGATGGCGTTGGTGTCGCTGCGGGACAGCCAGATCCAGCGGTTGGAGCGCACCAGCCGGGCGGGGCAGGTGCTGGCCCGGCTGGCCAAGGACCCGAACCGCTTCCTGGCCACCATTCAGATCGGCATCACCCTGGCCGGCTTCCTGGCCTCCGCCGCGGCGGCGGTCTCGCTGGCCAAGCCACTCGTACCGCTGCTCGGGATGTTCGGAAACGCCGCCGAGACGGTGGCGATCGTGGTGGTCACGCTCGCGCTGACCTTCGTCACCCTGGTCTTCGGCGAGCTGGCACCCAAGCGGATCGCCATGCAGTCCGCCGAGCGCTGGGCGCTGCTGGTGGCCCGCCCGCTCGATCTGCTCGCCACCTTCACCCGCCCGGCCGTGTGGGCGCTCGGCGCCACCAGCGACCTGGTGGTCCGCCTGTTCGGGCTCAACCCGAAGCACGAGCCGGAGGAGATCGGCCCGGACGAGCTACGCGACATCGTCGCCGGCAACCACGGCTTCACCAAGGAACAGCGCACCATCATCGCTGGCGCCGTGGAGATCGCCGACCGACGGTTGCGGGCTGTCCTCGTACCCCGGTTGCAGGTCTTCACGCTCGACAGCGGGACCACCGCGGAGGCCGCGCGGCTGGTGCTGGCCGCCACCGGGCACTCCCGTGCGCCGGTGGTGCGCCACGGCGGCCTGGACGACACCGCCGGGGTGATCCACCTGCGTGATCTGGTGGGGGTGCCCGACGACCGCCCGGTCGACGACATCGCCCGACCGCCGATGCTGCTGCCCGACTCACTGCCCGTGGTGGACGCGCTGCGCCAGTTCAAGGCCGAGCGCCAACACATCGCCCTGGTCGTGGACGAGCGCGGCGCCGTCGACGGCATCGTGACGCTGGAGGACATCCTGGAGGAAATCGTCGGGGAGATCTACGACGAGACCGACCGGGACGGATACTCGGTGCGCCGCGAACCGGACGGCGCGCTTCTGCTGCCCGGCACCTTCCCGGTGCACGACCTACCGAACGTCGGCGTTGAGCTGCCGTCGCGGCCGGCCGGTGACTACACCACGGTCGCCGGGCTGGTCCTGACCCACCTTGGGCACATCCCCACCGTCGCCGGGGAGGACATCACCCTGGACGGCTGGGTGCTGGTGGTGGCCAACGTCGACCACCGGGCCATCTCCGAGGTACGGCTCAGCCGGGTTCCCGACGAAGACGCCGTCAGCGCCGACGCTGATACCGACGCGGACACCGAGCCGGTGCTGGATGAGGCCCGCAGCTGACCTGCCGGGAGCGGCCGCTCAGTCGCGGGAGAGGTTCTGCAGCCGGACCTGACCACGGGCGACCAGCCGCTCATCGGCGTCGGTGATCTCCACCTGCCAGAGCTGCTGGCTGCGTCCCCGGTGCACCGGCGTACCGACCGCCCGCAGCTCGCCATCGCGCACTGCCCGCAGGAAGTCGGTCTGATTCGACACCCCGACGACCGTGCCCCGGTCGGCCAGCCACAGCGATCCGCCGACGCTGGCCGCGGTCTCCACGACCGAGCAGTACACCCCGCCGTGCTGGATGCCAAACGGCTGGTGCAGCTCTGGTCGAACCTGCCAGCTGATGACCACCCGGTCGGCGCTCGCCTCCTCGAACTTCAGGCCGAGCAGGGCGACGAACCCACCTGTCATGTCGGGCATCTCCACGGCGAACCCCTCCTCGATCAACAAGGGCGCAAGCGTAACCGGGGCGGGTTGCGCGAAACCCGGTACGGGTCGGTGCCGGTGATGGGGGAGAATCGGTGACCGTGACCGACAGCAGCCTCCCGCCCCCCGGGCGGGCCTCCCTGACCGACGATCTGCTCTGGCGTGGCCTGATCCAGGACTCGACCGGCCTCGACGAGCTGCGCGAGCTGCTCGACGGTGGGGGTGCCGCCACCTTCTACGTGGGCTTCGACCCCACCGCGCCGAGCCTGCACGTCGGCTCGCTCATGCAGGTCATCACGGCCCGCCGGCTGCAACTCGCCGGCCATCGCCCGTTGCTGCTGGTCGGCGGGGCGACCGGCCAGATCGGTGACCCGAAGGAGAGCGCCGAGCGGACGCTCAACCCGCCCGAGGTGATCGCCGGCTGGGTCGCGGGGATCCGTGACCAGCTAGCGCCCTTCGTCTCGTACACGGGCGAGAACGCGGCGCAGTTGGTCAACAACCTGGACTGGACCGGCGAGATGTCGGTCGTCGAGTTCCTCCGCGACGTGGGCAAGCACTTCCCGGTCAACAAGATGCTCGCGCGGGAGGTGGTGCGGGCCCGGCTCGAGACGGGCATCAGCTTCACCGAGTTCAGCTACCAGCTGCTGCAGGCCAACGACTTCTTCGAGCTGCACCGCCGCTACGGCTGCCAGCTTCAGTTCGGCGGGTCCGACCAGTGGGGCAACATCACCGCCGGCGTCGACTACGTCCGTCGACGTGGCGCGGGGCCGGTGCAGGCGTTCACCACGCCGCTCGTCACCAAGGCCGACGGCACGAAGTTCGGCAAGACCGAAGGCGGCGCTGTCTGGCTCGACCCGGCGTTGACCAGCCCGTACGCGTTCTACCAGTTCTGGGTCAACGTGGATGACCGGGAGGTCGACCGCTACCTGCGCTACTTCAGCTTCCGCACGCGCGACGAGTTGGAGGAGCTGGCGAAGGCGACCGCCGAGCGGCCGGCGGCCCGCTTGGCGCAGCGGGCGCTCGCCGAGGAGCTGACCAGCCTGGTGCACGGCCCCGAGGAAACCCGACAGGCGATCGCCGCCAGCCAGGCGCTCTTCGGGCGGGGGTCGCTGGACGACCTGGCCCCGGAGACACTGCGCGCGGCGCTGACCGAAGCCGGTCTGGTGCGCCTCTCCGGCGAATTGCCGGATGTGGCGGGTCTGCTCCGGGATTCCGGGCTGGTCAGTGGCCTCAAGGAGGCCCGCCGGGTGATCGCCGAGGGTGGCGCCTACGTCAACAACAACAGGGTGACCGAAGTGGACGCCGGGGTGTCGCCGGCCGAGCTGCTGCACGGGCGATACCTGGTGCTGCGGCGCGGCAAGCGCTCGTTCGCGGGCGTTGAGCTGGGGGAATAGCCGTCCGTCGACGATGTGACGGGGGACGCGTCCGGCGGAGTTGACGATCATCCCGCCGGACGCGTAACTTTCTCTCTGCCAGCGCGGAACGGACGAAACAGGCGAAAGCCCAAACGGCCGGAGCGCAGGTCAACGGCCTCGGGGTCGGGCGGGCATGCCCACCGATCACGGACCGGGAGGTGCCGCCAGAAACGCCGCGAGGCGGATTTGGTGCGGCGAAACCGACCGGGTAAGGTTACCAACCGGCAGGGCACCGGGCGGGTCGCGGGAAACCGCGACGGCCGGCCTGCCGAATCCGTGACGAGAGCGGCGCAAGCCGGTCGAGACATGGTGCCCGCATGACTGGATGAAGCATGACGAACCGCGAAACTTCGGTTTGACACGGCGGAAACCAGCGGGTAACGTAGTAAAAGTGCCTGGCGCTGGTAGAGGCCAGGGACGCGGTACGAAAAGCCCCGAGTTGGGGTTCCACTGAGGTGGGGCTTTGGTCGGTGTGTGGTTGTTCTTTGAGAACTCAACAGGGTGCTTTAAAAGCCAGTGCCAATTA